>NZ_JAUSOE010000064.1 GCF_030656255.1 Brevundimonas sp.
CGATGCGCCCGCCCCCCGCTCGGGCCAGGATCCGTGCGGCCGGATCAGGCACATAACCAGTCTCGCGGATAATGGCCTCGACCCGGGTCCGCGTCGCCTCGCGCACGCGGGCGTCGCCGTTGACGACACGCGACACGGTCATCGGCGAAACGCCGGCCAGGCGCGCGATGTCGCCCATGGTGTGGTTACGGCCTTGGCCGGTCTTGGAATTCATCGACAGACACGACCACAGGCGGGCGGCGTCTGTCCAGAAGCCAGGCTTCCATCGGCGCGAAAGCTTAGGATCAGCCCCCTAGATGAGGCCATGCCCCTTGGGCAGTTCGGCGTAACGGTGGACGCGGGTCGCCATCACCAGGCCGAAGCCGATCATCACCGTCAGCATCACGGTGCCGCCATAGGACAGCAGCGGCATGGGCACCCCCACGACCGGCGCCAGCCCCATGACCATGGCGCCGTTGATCAGCACATACATGGCGAAGGTCGCCGTGACCCCCGCCGCCGCCAGCCGCCCGAAATGGCTATGGGACAAAGAGGCTATACGTAGCGAGATCAGGATGATCGCCGCATAACAGGCCAGGATGGTGAAGGAGCCGACAAAGCCGAATTCCTCGGACACCGCCGCAAAGATAAAGTCAGTGTGCTTCTCGGGCAGGAACTCCAGCTGGCTCTGACTGCCGAGACCAAACCCCTTGCCCAGCAACCCGCCCGACCCCAGGGCGATCTTGGACTGCATGATGTGGTAGCCGGTGCCCGACGGATCAGCCTCGGGGTTCAGGAAGGTCAGCACCCGGTGGCGTTGATACTCGTGCATGCCGAACATCACATAGGGCGGAACCAGCGCCACGGCCGCCGCGCCCACGGCGGCGATGATCTTCCAGCTCAACCCCGCCATGAACATGATGGCCGCGCCGGTCAGGCCGATCAGCATAGCCGAGCCCAGGTCCGGCTGGTGCGCCACCAACAGGAAGGGCAGGCCGATGATGCCGATGGGGAAAATCAGCTTCCAATGGAAGCTGGCCTCCTTGGCCGAGGCCCCGTGATACCAGCGAGCCAGGGCCAGAACGACGCCGATCTTCATGATCTCGGACGGCTGAATACGGGTTACGCCCAGGTTCAGCCAGCGCGTCGCGCCCATGGCCGTATAGCCCAGACCCGGCACCTCGATCAGGGCCAGCATCAGCAGGGCCACCCCATAGACGGGATAGGCCAGGCCGAACCAGAAGCGGATATTGACCATGGACAGGGCCAGCATCAGGGCCACGCACATGCCGAACCGGATCAGGTGCTTCGCCGCCCACGGCGACCAGGAGCCCCCACCCACGGAATAGAGCATCAGTGCGCCGGTGCCGGACACCACGCAGATCAGAGCCAGCAGACGCCAGTCGATCTGGCTGATCTTGGTCGAAACGCGCTCGCGTTCGCCGGGACGGGACAGGGCGGAGGCGGTCATCAGCGCGGCTCGGATAGATAGGGACGTGGACCCGTGGTGACGGGCGGCGTCTGACGCGTGCGACGTGTCGTCTCAGCCCCCACGACATCCGGCTCGGGCGGCGCAGCGCCTTCCAGTTCCGCTGTTTCCGCCGAGGCTGTCGGCTCCGGCGGCGGCGGCCGAGTCATCCGCGCCACCATGTCCGGATCCTTTAGCAACACCGTGCGCATGATCTCGCGCGCCCGGGGAGCGGCGGCGGTCGATCCGGCCAAGCCGCCGTGCTCAATGATGACGGCGATAGCGTAGCGTGGCTCGTCCACAGGCGCGAACGCCACAAATAGGTTGTGGTCCTTCAGCGCCCAGGTCACATCCGCGCTCTTGCGCGAGCCGGTCCCGTAGTTGCGCACCTGCGCCGTACCCGTCTTGCCGGCCATCTTGATGTCGCCAAGCCCTAGCTGGCTCTGGCGATAGGCGCCGCCCCCGACGTCATTGGCCACCGCCACCATGCCCTGACGAACGATTTCAAGGTGTTCGGGTGGGAAAGGCAAATCGGGCACCGCGGCGCCGCTGGGCTGGTCCACCCCGCCCACCGACTTGATCAGACGCGGCATGATCGCCTTTCGGGCGTTGGCGAAGCGCGCAGTCGTCACAGCGAGTTGCAGAGCTGTGACGTTCACGTCGCCCTGCCCGATCGCAACCGACAAGGTCTCGCCTGGATACCATGTGCGAGAATCAGGGTTCGGATTGTTCTTGTTGTAGTTTGCCTTCCAGGCCCGACTGGGGATCGATCCGGCCTTCTGGTTGCCGACTCCGATGTCATAGGTCTGCATGAAGCCGATCTTCTTGCCGACCTCTTGAATCTTGTCGACGCCGGCTCGATTGCACATGTGATAAAAATAGACATCGCACGACGTCTTGATCGCGTCATGCATGTTCATCGGGCCGTGGCCGCCGGGCTTCCAGCAGCGGAACGTCCGTGACCCAAAGCGATAGCCGCCGGTGCAGACCACCCGCTCTTCTGGATCGACCCCTGCCTCCAGCAAGGCCAGCGATGTCGTGAGCTTGAATGTCGATCCGGGGTGGAAGACGCCGCCGATGGCCTTGTCGAGCAGCGGCTTGCGCTCGTAATCGCGAAGGGCGCTGTAGACGTTGGAGGGAATGCCGCCAACAAACAGGTTGGGGTCGAATGAGGGCGCGGACACCATGCAGAGGATGTCGCCGTTGCGGACGTCCATCACCACGCAACCGCCTGACTCTTCACCGAACACTTCCAGCGCCCGGTTCTGGACATCGGCGTCCAGAGTGAGAACGACCTCCTTGCCCGGCACGGCGGTGCGTGAACCGCCGATATCCTCGGCTACTACGCGACCCCGAGCGTCCACTTCAACGCGGTTGCCGCCGGGCTCGCCGCGCAAGGATTCGTCCAGCGCCTTTTCGACGCCTTGGCGTCCGATACGGAAACCGGGGTTGAACAGCAGCGGCGGCACCGTCTCGCCCTTGTCGCGGATCGCCTTGACGTCGCGATCCGACACCTTGGCGACATAGCCGATGACATGGGCGAAGGCGCCCCCGAACGGGTAGTAACGAGCCTCGTTCATGTCGGCCATGACGCCGGGCAGTTCGTTGGCGTACTGGTTGACCTTGGCGAATTCTTCCCAGGTCAGGTCGCTCTTGACCGGAACGGGATTGAACTTGGGCGAGGCGTTGACGTCGCGGATGATCGCCCGTCGCCGCTCCAGGGTATCGGGCAGCAAACGACCCAACAGATCCAGCGTCTGATCCAAGTCCTTGGTCTCGTCACGGATCACCAGCACCCGGAAGCTGGGCCGGTTGCCGGCGATGACCACGCCGTTGCGATCCTTGATCAGGCCGCGCGGCGGTGGGACCAGACGGAAATTGAACTGGTTCTGCGACGACAGGGTCGCATATTCCTGGGCCTGAACGACCTGAAGCTGGGCCAGCCGCCCCACCAGGGCCGTGACGCCCAGGGCCGTCAGGCCGCCGAACACGAAGGTGCGGCGCAGGAAGGACCCCTGCCGCTCGTTGACGTCGGAAAAGAAGATCGAGGGTTCGCCGCTCATCGGAACCGGATATCCCCGTCGTCGAACCGCTCCAGCATCCAGTCGGCGATTGGATACAGGATCAGGGTCGGCAGAATCTGGCCGATCAGGGCCAGGATCGCCGGCGGATTGCCCGCCCGCACCGCCACGATCACATAGGCGACCAGGAAGGCGGCCAGGGTGCAGGCCATATACCAAGCAAAGCGGATCACGCCCTCATGCCCGGCCAGAAGATTGCGGGACAACAGGATCACGACATAGACGCCCATCAGGCACAGGGCCCAAAGGCCCAGAGGTCCGTTCCAGAACAGGTCCAGAAACAGACCGAGCGCGAACAACACCGCCGGCGCCGTCATCGACGGACGGATCAGCGGCCAGGCGAAGGCCAGCACCATCGGGAAGACAGGCTCGGGCAGCATCAGACCGAACAGTTGCACGGGCGTCGCGAAGATGAGGGTGGCGGCGATCGCCGCCAGGGCCGGATAGACGATCCATTGCAGAGGTCCGACGACGCGGACCGCGACCGGACGTCTCACGTCGCGCCCTCCGGCGCCTGAGCGGCCGTCGGTTGGGGAGATACGGTCGCCGCCGGCGCTTCGGCGGCGGGTCGGGGTTGCACCGGACGGGTTTGGGTCGGACGCGCTTGGGGCATCGGCGTTGTCGCAGTCGGCGGCGCGGCGGCGGCGGCGCGCGCCCGTGCCGCTTGGGCCTCCGCAGCCGCCTGCCGGCGTGCCGCCGCGTCGCCTATGGCGCCCGCCTGCTCAGCGTTCGGCGGTGGCGCCGTCGTCAAACCGGCCAGAGGCGGCGCATTGAGCGCGTTCGGATCGATCAGTTGGCCGAAGTCCTGGAACAGCAGAACCCGCACATAGTCGATGGCGCCACGATCGCTGAACAGTTTCACGCGCCAGCTGCCGTCGATCCCTTTGGCCGCCACGCCGATGGGAATGCCGCGCGGCAGGCCGCCGCCATCGCCGGAGCTCAGGATCCGGTCGCCCGCCTGCACCGAACCGACGCCGCGCACGAACTCCAGCCGGGGGTTGTCGCTGCCGTCGCCGGTCAGCAGGGCGCGGGCGTCGGTGCGATCCACCAGGACCGGAGTGCGGGACGCCACGTCCGTCAGCAGCACCATCCGGCTGACGCCGCCGGTGACGCCGGTGACGCGGCCGATCAGACCATGCTCATTGATGACCGGATTGCCGATCCGCACGCCTTTTGACGCGCCGACATCCACCAGCTTGGCGCGATTGAAGGGTCCGCGCGCATCCGAAATGGCGCGCGCCGTCACCATGGGCACGGCCGGCTCGGTCCGCAGGCCCAGCATGGCTTCATAACGGGCGTTGACGTTTTTCAGGGCGATGGCCTGGTCGCGCCAAGGCTCCAGTTCGGCGACCTCGGCCTTCAGCCGCCGGTTTTCGGAAACAGCGAAGAAGTACCCGCCGATATAATCGGTGACGGCGCCGACCCAGCGCACCGGCGCGGCGAAGACGCCGCTGACCGGCCCGGTCACCGAGGCCGCAGCCCCCCGCGCCGCGCCATAGCTGGAGCCGCCGTCGGGGGTCGTGCGGTCGCTGACAAGTAGAAGAGCCGCGCCTGCCATGGCCACGACTGCGACCACCGCGGCGGTCCAGGCCAGCGGCACTTTCAGGTTTTCAAAAGGGCCGTCGCGAAACGCCACGGGCGACCTTCCACACAAGGGGTTGGAATCGGCAGGCGAGCCCTGCCGTCATGCTTGCCTATCGCAAAATCAGGGCCGGAATGGAACCGTCGATCACGAAGGGCTGAAAAGGATTTGCGGCCAGGCTTTCGCCCAGCCGCAGATTGGAGATCAGAGCGCCGAGTCGAGTACGCCCTTCATCCAGCGCGGATGTTCCAGCACGCGGCCGCAGCCGATGGCGACACACGACAGCGGATCGTCCGCCACCGAAACCGGAAGGCCGGTGTGATCGCGGATCTCGATGTCCAGGCCGCGCAGCAGGGCGCCGCCGCCCGTCAGCATGATGCCCTTGTCGGCGATGTCGGCGGCCAGTTCCGGCGGGGTGGCTTCCAGCGCGACCTTCACGGCCTCGATGATCTGGGTCACCGGCTCGGCCAGGGCTTCGGCGGCCTGGCGTTCCGAGATGCGGACCTCGCGCGGCACGCCCTGCATCAGGTCGCGGCCCTTGACCTCGATCGACAGGCCTTCGCCGTCGGCCGGGATACGGGCGGTGCCGATGTCCTTCTTGATGCGCTCGGCGGTCGTCTCGCCGATCAGCAGATTATGGTTGCGGCGCATATAGCTGATGATGCTGTCGTCCATCTTGTCGCCGCCGACGCGGACCGAGCGCGAATAGACGATGCCCGACAACGACAGCACGGCGACTTCCGTCGTGCCGCCGCCGATGTCGACGACCATCGAGCCGGTCGGTTCGTGGATCGGCAGGCCGGCGCCGATCGCAGCCGCCATCGGCTCGTCGATCAGGCCCACGCGGCGCGCCGAGGCGTTCAGGCAGGAGTCGTTGATGGCGCGCCGCTCGACCGCCGTGGCGCCCGAGGGCACGCAGACGATGATCTTCGGGTTCACGAAACCCTTGCGGTTATGCACCTTGCGGATGAAGTGCTTGATCATCTCTTCGGCGACTTCGAAGTCGGCGATGACGCCGTCGCGCATGGGGCGGATGGCCTCCATGTGGCCCGGGGTGCGGCCCAGCATCTGCTTGGCCTCGATGCCCACGGCGTGGACGATCTTGCGTCCGCCGACATTGCGCAGGGCCACGACCGAAGGCTCGTTCAGAACGATGCCCTTGCCCTTCATGTAGATCAGGGTGTTGGCGGTGCCCAGGTCCATCGCGATGTCGTTGGAGATCGCGCCGAAAAGGGAAAAGCTCATGGGAATCGATACCGTTGTTCTTTGACCGAGGGCGTCAGTTTCGCAGTTGAAGTGGCGCCGCCCCGTCGTCCCTGCATCCCCTTGCCGGACAACTTCCTGATCGTCTTCGCCACGTCTACCGTTGGCTCGTGTGCCCGTATGAAACAGGGAATACAACCCCCTTCGCGCACCGGATCCAAGTTCGCCCCCAACCCTGTGGAACAGCCGCGCTTGGGGGTGTTCACGTTAGCGTCATGAGGGCGGGAAACAGGCTGTGAAACATGCTGCATCCCCCTTGTCGGGATCAGTCGCCGCGAGCGACTTCGCGCCGCTTCACCCATTCACGAACACCCAGCATCAGGACCAACCAAGCCAGGGCCACGCCCGCCAGTATGGCCGAGGTCCAGATCCCGTCTCCGCTGACCGCCGTCATGAAGGATCCGCCGAAGAAGGCCACCAAGGCTGTCTTGGGCAAGACCCCCAGGGCGCAGCCGGCCAGGAAGCCGGGAAACGACGCCCGCGCCGCGCCGAACGCCATATTGACGACGATGAAGGGGGCCGAGGGCACGTTGCGGATCATGAAACTGGCGTAGAAGGCGTTCTTGCCCACGAACCGGGTCAACCGCCCCACCGTCTTGCCGCCGTGCCGTTCCAGCAGGCGCGCCGTCGGCCCGCGCCCCATCCAATAGGTGACCGCAGCCGACACGACTGTGGCGATCCAACTGTACAGAAACCCGAACCACGGCCCGAAGGCCACGACGCAGGCCGCGATCAGGATGAACTGCGGCGCGCCGAAGAAGGCCGCGAGCGTAAAGACGATTATGGCGGCCGGCAGCCCCCAAGGCCCATGCCTGAACCCGCCCAGCCAGGCCTCCAGCCTCACCTCGGCGTCCAGCCCCATCTGGCTCTTGCCCACGGCGAACAGGGCGATCATGGCGCCCAGCAACAGGGCCGTCGCCAGCACGGCGCGCCAGCGACGCGCCTCCATGTTCGATAGAAAATCGATGATCCAGCGCATCAGGTGCGCCGCTTATCACCCCGACCGCGCATTAGCGAGCGTCGGCGGATTGTCCCGAACGGCGACGGCGCGTAAGGAACCTCGCCTTCCCCGGCACGAACCTCCAAGATCGACGGGATACCCATGTCCAGCCTGCAATCTTCCGCCCTCGCCCGCGTTAAGCCCTCGGCCACCATCGCCGTGACCGCCCAGGCCCGGAAGCTTAAAGCCGAGGGTCGCGACGTGATCGGCCTCGGCGCCGGAGAGCCGGACTTCGACACCCCCGAGAATATCAAACAGGCCGCCATCGACGCGATCAACCGCGGCGAGACCAAGTACACCGACGCCGACGGCATGCCCGAGCTGAAGAAGGCCATCGTGGCCAAGTTCGCCCGTGAGAACGGTCTGACCTACGACGTGTCGCAGATCCACGTCGCCCCGGGTGGCAAGCCGGTCATCTTCAACGCCCTGGTCGCCACCCTGAACCCCGGCGACGAGGTCATCGTGCCCGCCCCCTACTGGGTCTCCTACCCCGACATGGTGTTGCTGGCCGGCGGCGAGCCGGTCACCGTGGTCGGCGAGGAGAAGGACGGCTTCAAGCTGCGTCCCGAGGTGCTGGAGGCCGCCATCACGCCCCGCACCAAGTGGCTGATCCTGAACAGCCCGTCCAACCCCACCGGCGCCGCCTACACCCAGGCGGAGCTGCTGGCCCTGGCCGACGTCCTGCGCCGCCACCCCCACGTCTGGGTGCTGACAGACGACATGTACGAGCACCTCGTCTATGGCGACTTCGAATACACCACCCTCGCCCAGATCGCGCCGGACCTGATCGACCGCACCCTGACGGTCAACGGCGTATCCAAGGCCTATGCCATGACCGGCTGGCGCATCGGCTACGCCGGCGGTCCCAAGCCCCTGATCGACCTGATGCGCAAGGTCGCCAGCCAGACCACCTCCAACCCTACCAGCATCAGCCAGTGGGCGGCGGTCGAGGCCCTGAATGGCACCCAGGACTTCATTCCCGAGCGCAAGGCCGCCTTCGAGAAACGCCGCGACCTGGTCGTCTCGATGCTGAACCAGGCGACCGGCCTCACCTGCGCCACACCCGAAGGCGCCTTCTACGTCTATCCGTCCATCGCTGGCCTGATCGGCAAGACGACGGAGACGGGCGTGGTCATCGACGGCGACAGCACCTTCGCCGCCGAACTGCTGAACGCAGAAGGCGTCGCCGTGGTCCAGGGCGAGGCCTTCGGCCTGTCGCCCTATTTCCGCATCAGCTACGCCACCTCTGACGCCGTGCTGGAAGAAGCCTGCACTCGCATCCAGCGTTTCGCGGCTTCGCTGCGCTGAATTGTCAGACGGGCGAAGGCTTCGGTCTTCGCCCGTCTGACGAAACGGCGCCGCAGCTCAGAGCACCGCCACTTTCGCCGGAACCCTCTGATCGCGCGTGCCCTGCGCCGTCGCCACGCCGTTCTTGACCAGGGCGATCCCGACTGCACCCACCCCGCCGGTCTTCGTCAGGGTGCAGCGCCCGTTGTCGCCGGGCAGGCGGCCGTGTTCATTCCCCTGCCCTGCCTGGGTCATGACGTTCAGCCAGCGCCCGCGCTCGTATGTGCTGACCCACACCGTCACCGGCCGAAACCGGCACTCCAGCGTCCATGACACGCCCTCGGGCGCCGCGACAGACCAGTGGAGGCCGGAATAGGCGTCCTTGCCCACGTCGGTCTGGGCTGCAGCCGGACCGGCCGCCGACAGTCCCAGAGCCAGAGCTGTGATGATGGCTTCAGGCCGTCGTCGGCTGGGCCTGTCGCACCGTGTCCTCGTCGTCGTGCTCATTCAACGCCCCCAATTCACCCCGCTCGCGCGCCTTGTCGCCATACAACCATTCAAACAGCGGCGACGCCATCAAGGTTGTGATGATGGCCATCAGCACCAGGATCGAGAACAGGGCCGGGCCGATGATTCCGCGCTGCAGACCGATGTTGATGATGATCAGCTCCATCAGCCCGCGTGCATTCATCAGGGCGCCGATCCCCATGGCCGTGGCGTTGTCCTGACCGGTCAGCCGCGCCGCCGCCCAGCAGGCGCCGCCCTTGGCCAGAATCGATCCCGCCAGGATGACCAGGGTCACGGCGATCAGGCCCAGATTATCGACCATGGTCAGTTGGGTGTTCAGTCCCGAGAAGGTGAAGAACATCGGCAGCAGCACCAACACGGCGAACGGCTCCAGCTGGCGCTTGATCTCCTGGGTCAGCAGACCGCGCGGCATGGCGACGCCCAGGATGAAACCGCCGAACACCGCATGGATGCCCACGGCATCCATGGCCCAGGCGCTGAGCATGAACAGGATCAGCACGATTCCCAGCACGGTCGGACTAACCCGCCCTTCCCGCTCGACCGCCCGCCCCAGGGGCGCCAGCAGTTTGGGGCCCAGGGTCAGCATGAACAGGGCGAAGGCTCCACCGCCCGCGATGGCCGTGACCGCCACCATCGGCCCGGCGCCGAAACTGGCCAGCACGATGGCCAGAACGCACCAGGCGCCCGCGTCGTCGATCGCTCCGGCCGCGAGCGAGAGCGAGCCCAGCCGCGTCCCGCTCAGCCCGCGCTCATGGATAATGCGCGCCAGCATGGGAAAGGCTGTGATCGATATGGCCGCGCCCATGAACAGCATAGCCTGCCAGGTCACGATCCCCTCGCCGAACAGGCCAAGGCTCACCAGCCAGGGCGCAATGGCCACGGCCACCAGAAAGGGCGCCCCCATCCCCGCCAGAGACACGGCCGCCGCACTGACCGCATGAGCCCGGAAATGGTCGCGTCGAAAGCCCAGTCCGACCAGGAACATGTACAGGCCTACCCCCAGCTGGGCGCCGACGAACAGGATGGATCGCGACTCCTGGGGGAACAGCGCCGCCTGGAGATCGGGCGCCAAAAGGCCGAACAACGACGGCCCCAGGATCACGCCGGCGATCATCTCGCCCACCACCTGCGGCTGGCCCAGCCAGCGCTTGGCGGCCCAGCCCACAGCGCGGCAGGCGGCGATGATCACGGCCATCTGCAGAAAGAAGGCCACGCTCAACTCGGCGTTCGTCATTGGCTGGTCCCTCCCCAGGGCGCGTCGCTCTTGAGAACGATCACAGGCGTTTAGTGTATCGCCGACCGCCCTGAACTCAAGCCACACTCACTCCCTGCGGCTCATTGCGCAAGAAAAAGGCCCGCGTGTTTCCAAGCGGGCCTCAGATCTCGCAGACCTCGGGTCTCAGGGCCGGCTGGCCATGCCCAGCTTGATCGGCTTGGCGTCCTCGGCCAGAGCGCCGCGCTTGACGCCCCACAGCAGGATGATCGGCGCGCCGACGTAGATGGACGAATAGGTGCCGATGATGATCCCGAACATCAGGGCGATGGAGAAGCCGAACAGGGCTTCGCCCCCGAACACCGCCAGGGCCGCCAGCACCATGACGGCGGTGACGCCGGTGATGATGGTCCGCGACAGGGTCTCGTTCAGCGACAGGTCGATGACCTCGCGCAGCGGCATGGTCTTGTACTTGCGCAGGTTCTCACGAAGGCGGTCAAAGACGACGACGGTGTCGTTCATCGAATAGCCGATGACGGTCAGGATGGCGGCCACCATGTTCAGGCTGAACTCCAGCCGGAACAACACGATCAGACCGAAGGTCAGGATCACGTCGTGCAACAGGCCGATCACGGCGCCGAAGCCGAACTGCGGCTCGAACCGGAACCAGATGTAGAGGAACATCAGCCCGATGGCGACGGCCAGGGCCAGAAGGCCCGAGGTGAACAGTTCACCCGAAACCTTGGAGCCGACGACGCTGACGCCCGAATATTGGACCTCGCCGACGGTCTGGCTGATGGCGCTCTCGACCTGATTGACCACCTGGGTCTGGTCGCGGCCTTCCGGCACCTGGAAGCGCAGGATGGCGGTCGAGCCGTCGTTGATATTGTTGTCGCGCCGGGCGATGCCCTGAACCTGGACGTCGCCCAGGTTCAGGTTGTTCACCGACTCACGCACGCGATCCAGCTCAATGACCTGACCAGCCGGCTTGGACACCTCCATCGAG
>NZ_JAUSOE010000072.1 GCF_030656255.1 Brevundimonas sp.
GGGCGACGACCTTCAGGCCCGGAACCTGGGCGTACCACGCCGAATAGTCCTGGCTGTGCTGGGCCGCGACGCGGCTGGCCGCGCCGATGGGACCGCGGAACACGATCGGCGCGCGGATCTGGCCGCCCGACATGTACAGCGTCTTGGCCGCCGAGTTGATGATGTGGTCGATGGACTGCATGGCGAAGTTGAAGGTCATGAACTCGACGATCGGCTTCAGCCCGGCCATGGCCGCGCCGACGCCGAGGCCGGCGAAGCCGTGCTCGGTGATCGGGGTGTCGACCACCCGCTTGGGTCCGAACTCCTGCAGCAGTTCGCGGCTGACCTTGTAGGCGCCCTGATACTGGGCGACCTCCTCGCCGATCAGGAAGACGGCGTCGTCGCGGCGCATCTCTTCGGCCATGGCGTCGCGCAGGGCGTCGCGGATGGTCGTCTTGACCAGCTTGGCGTCGGCCGGGATTTCCGGATCGCGCAGTTCGACCTTGGGAGTCGAGGTCTGGGCCGGCGCCTTCTCGGGATCGCCGGTCTTGCCCTCGGCGGTCGCCTTGGGCGTATCGGCCTCGGCCTTCGGCGCGGGCGCAGCCGCGCCGTCTTCGCCGGCCAGACGCGCGATCGGCGTATTGACCTTCACGTTCTCCGAACCCTCGGCGACCAGGATTTCCAGCACTTCGCCTTCATCCACGGCCTCGACTTCCATCGTGGCCTTGTCGGTTTCGATCTCGGCGATCACCTGGCCGGCCGACACGGTGTCGCCTGCCTTGATGTGCCATTTGGTCAGCGTGCCCTCTTCCATCGTGGGGGACAGCGCCGGCATGAGGATGTCGGTCACGGCTCAGGCCTCCACGTAGACGTCGGTGTAGAGCTCGGAGGGATCGGGCTCCGGGCTTTCTTGGGCGAATTGAACGGCCTCGGCGACGATGGCCTTGATCTCGTTGTCGATGACCTTCAGCTCTTCCTCGGTCGCATTGGCGGCGGCCAGCAGGGTCTTGATGTGGTCGATCGGGTCGCGGGTCTTCTTGACCTCGTCCACCTCTTCCTTGGTCCGGTACTTGGCCGGATCGGACATCGAGTGACCGCGATAGCGGTAGGTCTTCACTTCGAGGATGTAGGGGCCCTCGCCGGCGCGGGCGCGCTCGACGGCCTTCTTGACCGCGTCACGAACGGCCAGAACATCCATGCCGTCCACCTGCTCGCCCGGAATGCCGAAGCTGGCGCCGCGCTGGCTCAGCTGGGTCGTGGACGACGAGCGTTCGATGCTCGTGCCCATGGCGTACTGGTTGTTCTCAATGATGTAGATGGCCGGCAACTTCCACAGCTGGGCCATGTTGAAGCTCTCGTACACCTGACCCTGGTTCGAGGCGCCGTCGCCGAAATAGACGAAGGCCACCGAATCATCGCCGCGGTACTTCCCGGCGAAGGCCAGACCCGTCCCCAGCGACACCTGGGCGCCGACGATGCCGTGACCGCCATAGAAGCCGGTCGGCACGTCGAACATGTGCATCGACCCGCCCTTGCCGCGCGACGAACCGCCGATGCGGCCGGTCAGCTCGGCCATGACTTCCTTGGGGTCCATGCCCGCGGCCAGCATATGGCCGTGGTCACGGTAGCCCGTGATGATCTTGTCGTGACCCTGTCGGACGCTCTCCTGAACGCCGACGGCCACGGCTTCCTGGCCGATGTACAGGTGGCAGAAGCCCCCGATCAGACCCATGCCGTACAGTTGGCCCGCGCGCTCCTCGAAGCGACGGATGAGAACCATCTCGCGGTAAAAGCGGAGGAGGTCCTCCTTGGACGCCGATGGCGTGTTTAAAAGCTTGTCAGGCGCAGTGGTCTGAGTGGCTTTGGCTGGGGCTTTCGCCATCCGGCATCTCCCGGCTAGGCGCCGGGGAGCGACGCCTTCTTATCGTTACGGAAGGGGGCTTTAGCAGCCTTCCTTCCCGGAACGCAAAGGGGTGCGGGCTTGGCTGTAACAATAGTTCAAGCGGCAAGAGTTTTTACCCTTGAACGGGTTGAGCCTGAACGCGGATCACATAGTCGCGCGGATCCGAGAAGCCGAGAACGGCGCGCGCGCGTTCCTCCAGCAAGTCTTTCGACAGGCTGTCCGTGCGCAGATAGCGCACCCGCGTCTCAAGGTCGCGGCGCTGTTCGGTCAGATGGGCGAGCTGGTTCTCACGCTGCCCCATCAGGGCGTCACGCGACGATCCGCTCAACAGGCCGCGCTCGCCCGTCAGAGCCTGAACGCCCAGATAGGCGAGCAGCAGCAACAGGGCGAGGGACAGGCGGTAAGGTTTCATCCGTTCGGGCACGACAAACGCTCCTTCTGAGCGCGAAAAACACAGTTCAGAACCTGTGCCCGAAAATGCCTAATGAAATGTAGCTTGACCGTAAGAAAGTCGGCGAAGAACACTGATTCTTCGCCGACAATTCACCGGTTTAGCGCAGCAGCATGCCGTCGCCGAAATAGACGGCCTGGTCGCCCAGCATCTCTTCCAGGCGTAGCAGCTGATTGTATTTCGCGACCCGATCCGAGCGGGCCAGCGAGCCGGTCTTGATCTGTCCGCAATTCGTGGCGACCGCCAGGTCGGCGATGGTCGAATCCTCGGTCTCGCCCGAGCGGTGGCTCATCACCGAGGTATAGCCGGCGCGGTGGGCCATATCGACGGCGTCCAGGGTCTCGGACAGGGTGCCGATCTGGTTGACCTTGATCAGGATGGAGTTGGCCAGGCCTTCGCCGATGCCGGCGGCCAGACGGGCGGGATTGGTCACGAACAGGTCGTCGCCGACCAGTTGGACCCGGTCGCCCAGACGTTCGGTCAGCAGGCGCCAGCCGTCGAAATCATCCTCGGCCATGCCGTCCTCGATCGAGACGATCGGGAAACGCTCGCACAGGTCGACCAGATAGGCGGCCATGCCCTCGGCGTCGACGGTCTTGCCCTCGCCCGCCATCACGTATTTGCCGTCCTTGAAGAACTCGGTCGAGGCGACGTCCAGCCCCAGGTGGAAGTCCTCGCCGGCCAGATAGCCGGCCGCCTGGCCCGCCTTGGTGATGAAGCTCAGGGCTTCTTCGGCCGAGGCCAGGTTCGGGGCGAAGCCGCCCTCGTCGCCGACGTTGGTGTTGTGGCCGGCGTCCTTCAACTGCTTCTTCAGGGCGTGAAAGATCTCCGTGCCCATGCGCAGGGCGTCGGTGAAGGTCTCAGCCCCGGTCGGCAGGATCATGAACTCCTGGATGTCGATCGGATTGTCGGCATGGGCGCCGCCGTTGATGATGTTCATCATCGGCGTCGGGAGGACGCGAGCCGAGACGCCGCCGATATAGCGGTGCAGCGGCAGGCCGGCCGAGATGGCGCTGGCCTTGGCGGCGGCCAGGGACACGCCCAGGATGGCGTTGGCGCCCAGGCGGGCCGTGTTGGGCGTGCCGTCCAGATCGATCATCGCCTCGTCCAGACGGCGCTGGTCCTCGGCGTCCATGCCGGACAGGGCGTCGAAGATCTCGCCGTTGACGGCGTCGACCGCCTTCTGCACGCCCTTGCCGCCCCACAGATCCTTGTCGCCGTCGCGCAGTTCGACGGCCTCGTGGGCGCCGGTCGAGGCGCCCGAGGGGACAGAGGCGCGGCCGAAGGAGCCGTCGTCCAGGATCACATCGACCTCGACCGTCGGATTGCCCCGGCTGTCGAGGATCTGGCGGGCGACGATGTCGGCGATGTCGGTCATGGTTCGGCTCTTTGTCTCAGTCGAAAACAGGTTCGAGGGGTTTAGCCCTCTCCCCGCGAATCGCCAATGCCTGCGTCGTCGCCAGGCCTCAGGAACAGCCCTCGACCAGCTGGATCGACGGATCGCCGGCGTGGACCATCATCACCTTGCCGTCGGACCCGACCTCATAACGGATCCCGCGCGCCGCAGGATCGGTGACGAAGGCGGTCGATCCGCCGCGCGACCAGACGAACAGATCTTCCGCCGGCGCCGACTGATATTTGTGCGCCTGGGCGAAGACGGCGCCGCCATAGGCCTGTTTGATCGCCATGCCCGTGTCACCGACGCCGAAACCGCGGTCGGTCTTGATCGTCGCGCCGCGCGACAGGGTGATTCGGCTGAGCACGCCGTTCTGGATCATGACCCGGACATCCGTCGGCGCATTGACCGGATGAAACTCGTCGCAGGTCGCCGGATCGGAACCGCCGACGGCGTTCGGTTGCGAATCCTCGCCCCAGACCTGAACCAGATCGGCGCGTGTCATGCCGATTCGCGCCGCGCCCAGACCGTCTGCGGTCAGGGTAGAGGCGTCGACCGGCGCCGGCGGAGCTGCTTCGGCAGGCGCGGGCGCAGCGGCCGCAGGGGGCTGGGCCACAGGGTCGTCACGACGTTCGCAGGCGGCGAGCGTGAGCAGCGCCAGGGCGCTGACGGCGGCGAAACGGATCATGGGCATGCGTCCTTCTGAGAAGCGTCGCCGCACAGAACGCACGAAAACGGCGCGCGGGGTACCGCGCGCCGTAATAAACTTCGTCCGGCCGAAGCCAGGGCCGTGAAAGACTAGTCTTCCTTCGGCGTGATCACCTGGCGACCGCGATAGGTGCCGGTCTTCAGGTCGATGTGGTGCGGGCGCTTCAGCTCGCCGGTGTCCTTGTCCTCGACATAGACGTTCGAGCTCAGGGCGTCGTGGGCGCGGCGCATGTTGCGACGCGAGGGGGATACTTTCCGCTTCGGAACGGCCATGTCCGTCTCAATCTTCTAAGTCGGGCGCCGCCCAGAGCCGAAGCCTGATCAAGCGCGAAAACGATAGCGGCGGCCCCAGTCCTTCGTGAGAAGAACGCCGAGCCGCCACGCGAGGCGCGGCTTATGCATGAACCGCACGATGATTTCAAGGCGTCTTGAACGACTTCCAGCGATCACGGTCCAGGCCGAAGTAAAGACTGTCCATCCAGACGCCTCCGACCAGCCAGGTCCGGGTGGCGGCCCCCGTCTGCTGGAAGCCCAACCGCGTCAAAAGCCGAATGGACGCCGCATTGGCCGGATCGACATCTGCGGTCACCGTAGCGATATCCCGTGTGGCCATGACATGGTCGATCACAGCGGTCAGAGCCTCCGTCGCCAAGCCTCGCCCCCAATAGTCCGGGTGCAGGATGTAGCCGATCTCGGGCAGCCGCCAGAATCCCGCCTTGCCGATGACCCGGCCCTGCGCCTCGATGACGAAGTCGTCGCTGGTTTCCGGGGCGGCGGCGATCATGCTTTCCAGCCACTCCGCCGTCTTTTCCCTCGTCTCATGCGGTGTCGTCGACCACCACCGCATGGCTTCCGGCGACGAAAAGACCTGATGCAGATCATCGACATCGCCTGGTCTCGCCCGTCGTAGAACGAGGCGCGGCGTGACGAGTTGACGGATCACGGGGTGGCGTTCCGCGTCAGATGTTTGACCACCTTGGCCGGGTTGCCGACCACGACGACGTCAGGCGGCACGTCCTTGGTCACGACGCTGCCCGCTCCGACGACGGCGCGATCTCCGATCGTCACGCCCGCCAGAACGATGGCCCCACCGCCGATCCACACATCGTCGCCGATGGTGATCGGTCGAGCGGATTCCAGCCCGCGACGTTCGACGGCGTCCAGCGGATGTTCCGGCGTCAGAAGCTGCACCCCCGGCCCCGCCTGGAAGTTGTCGCCGATCCGGATTTCGGCGCAGTCCAGAAACACGCAGTTGGCGTTGGCGAAGGCTCGCGCGCCCAGGTGGATGTTGACGCCATAGTCGCAGAAGAAGCCCGGCATGATCACCGCCTTGCCGTCGGCCGCGCACACCAATTCATTGACCAGGGCGCTGCGCCGGTCGCGATCCGGCTCGGCGTTGATGGCGACCGTCAGGCCCACGGCCCGAGCCCGGCCGTCTCGCAGATCAGGATCGCCCGGATCATAGGCCAGGCCCGCCAGCATCTTCTCGCGTTCGGTCATGCGGTCTCCGTCAGGACCACAGCCACCGCCTCGCCAATGGCCAGCGAGCTGGTCAGGCCGGGGCTTTCGATGCCGAACAGGGCCATCAGACCGTCGATGCCGTGATGTTCGACGCCGTGCAGTTGGAAGTCGGGCTGCGGCTCGCCCGGCCCATGCAGCTTGGGGCGAATTCCGGCGTAGTCGGGCGTTAGGGCGCCGTCGGGCAGGCCCGGCCAGAAGCGGCGGATATAGGCGGCGAACACCTCCGCCTTGGCCGGATCGACCGAATAGTCCTCGGTCTCGACATAGGCCAGGTCGGGGCCGAACACAGCCTGACCGCCCAGGTCCTTGCGATAATGGGTGCCCAGGGCGCCGGGGATGGGCGGCGGATAGATCAGCCGGTCGAACGGCGCCTTGCCGACCAGCCGGAAATAGATCCCCTTGCCGAAATGGCCCGCCGGAATGTCGCGGGCCGGATAGCCCTCGATGGTCGCCGCCACGGCCTGGGCCGACAGACCAGGCGCCGTGACCAGCAGGCGGCTGGTGACCTCCATCGCCCCCTCCCCGCCCACGCGAACGCGGAACCCGCCGCCCAGCAGTGATTCGGCGCCCTCGAACGGCGCCGAGACCACGACGGAGCCGCCCGCATCCTCGATCTCGCCTTGCAGGGCCAGCATATAGCCGTGGCTGTCGAACAGGCCGCTCTCGGGCGACAGGATGGCGGCGTGGGCGTTCAGCTCGGGTTCCAGCGCCCGCGCCTGGGCGCCGGTCAGGTGCTCCAGCCCCTCGACCCCGTTGGCCGTCGCCTGTTCGAAGATGGCCTCAATCCGCTCGACCTCGGCCGCCTCGGTCGCCACGACCAGCTTGCCGCATTTGCGATGATCGATCTTGCGGCTGGCCAGGAAGTCATAGAGGGCGCGCCGCCCCTCGACGCAGAACCGCGCCTTCAGCGATCCGGTCGGATAATAGAGGCCGCCGTGGATGACCTCGGAATTGCGCGACGAGACGCCCTGGCCGATGTGGCCTTCCTTCTCCAGCACCAGCACTGTCAGGCCCCGCTTCGACAACGCCCGACCGCAGGCCAGGCCCACGGCCCCGGCGCCCACTACGGTCGCGTCGAAATCAAAGCTCATCGCGGGCCGTACCTCCGTCGCGCCTCGGCTTCGAAACAGCCGATCAGCTTGCTGACCGCAAGGTCGAAATTCGCCGACAGCATCATGTCGAGCATCCGCGACTTGAAGGCGAAGTCGATCATGAACTCCAACCGCGCGCCGTCGGGATGGGGGAAAAACTCCCACCGGTTCTTCAGATGCTTGAACGGCCCGCGCAACAGGCCGACCTCGACCTTGGGCGCATTGCGGTCATGTCGGACCCAGGTAGCGAATCGTTCCTTCAGGAAGGCGAAGCCGACCCCGGCTTCAGCGTCCAAGACGGTGACGCCCTCGGCCTCGGTCCGTTCATTCGTCACGCGCATCGTCGTCACCCAGGGCACGAAGTCCGGATAGGCGCGCACGTCGGCGACGAGATCGGCAAGCTGTTCGGGCGCATAGGGCAGAATGCGCGTGACGTTATGGACGGCCATTCGAACCTTAGCGGCGCAGCTGCGCCTCGCGCGCCGCTTTCAGCCGGGCGAAATCGTCGCCGGCATGGTGCGACGAACGCGTCAACGGGCTGGAAGACACCATCAGGAAGCCCTTGGCCCGGGCGATCGCTTCATAGGCCTTGAACTCTTCCGGCGTGACGAACCGGTCGATGGCGGCGTGTTTGCGCGTCGGCTGCAGGTACTGGCCGATGGTGATGAAGTCGACGCCGGCGGACCGCATGTCGTCCATCACCTGCATGACCTCTTCCTTGGTCTCGCCCAGGCCGACCATGATGCCCGACTTGGTGAACTGCTCAGGATCGCGCTCCTTGACCATCTGCAGCAGGCGCAGGCTGTGGAAGTAGCGGGCGCCGGGACGGATCTTCAGATACAGGCGCGGTACGGTTTCGAGGTTGTGGTTGAAGACGTCCGGCTTGGCGTCGATCATCACCTCAGCGGCGCCGTCCTTGCGCAGGAAGTCGGGCGTCAGGATCTCGATGGTGGTTTTCGGCGCCTGCAACCGGATCTGGCGCACCACTTCGGCGAAATGGGCCGCGCCGCCGTCGGACACGTCGTCGCGGTCGACCGAGGTGATGACGACGTGGTTCAGACCCATCTGCGACACGGCCAGACCGACCTTGCCTGCCTCCTCCGGGTCCAGCGGCTGGGGCAGGCCCGTCTTGACGTTGCAGAAGGCGCAGGCGCGGGT
>NZ_JAUSOE010000073.1 GCF_030656255.1 Brevundimonas sp.
CTGGCCCACCGTATCGGGCCATTTTCTAACTGCGAACGATAACTTCGCTGGAGAAGTCGCTCTCGCCGCGTAATGCGGTTCGGGTGATTTCGAATCTTAAGTCCTAGGGGTTCAGATCCTTGGGCGGGGCCTGTCGGGAGCCTGGCAACAGAATCCCGGCGTTTCTCCCGCACATACTGTCGGTTTACCCTATTCGCATCTTTCGCGTCGGGACCGGCGACGCTATCAGTCGGGCTGAATTGCGAGGTGACGATGACCGACCAGACCCCTCCGGTCGATGAGATGCAGTACGAGCGGCTGGCGCACGAGGCGTTGCGCGGCGTGATCCGTTCTGCGCTCGATCATGTTCTGGCCGAAGGCCTGCCCGGCGCTCACCACTTCTACATCACCTTCAAGACCCGGGCCGCCGGCGTCAGCATTCCGCCGGACATGCTGGCCAAATACCCCGACGAGATGACGGTAGTGCTGCAGCACCAGTACGAGGATCTGCAGGTCGAGGCCGACCGGTTCTCGGTCAAGCTGCGCTTCGGCGGCGTGCCGCGTACCCTGGCAATACCCTATTCGGCCGTGACCCGCTTCTACGATCCCAGCGTTCAGTTCCTGCTGCAGTTCGACGAGCCCGAAATCGTCGAGGCGGTCGAAGAAGCGACGCCGCCCGAGGATCCGACGCCGGGCTCCGACGGCCCCAAGGTCGTTTCGCTGGACCAGTTCCGGAAAAAGTAGCCCCTTTCCTCCTATCGCCCCCGCGATAAGGTCTGTGAGCAGGCCAAAGCGGAGGGATGGGCGATGGTTCGGTTCACAGCGGCGTTGGCGGTCCTCGGTCTGATGGTCCTGGGCTGCGCGGCTCAGGCGCAGAGCCGTTTCGACGGCTGGGCCTCGGCCGTCATCGCCGCCGACTGGCGCGACAGCGACGGCCGCCCTATCGCCGCCTTCGACAATGCCCGACGAGACCTGACGACCGCTTTCCAACGTGCAGGTTTCGATCCCGACGCCATGATCAGCGTCAGCCTGCGGCCCGATGTCGCCAACCCGGTCGAGGCGGAAGACAGCCTGCGCCGTTTCGCCGAGGCGGCGGCCCAGGCGCCGCGCGGCTGCCTGTTCTACGTCACCTCGCACGGCTCCCCCGAAGGCCTGGTCTTCGGGCCAGAGGCCACCCTGGAGCCGGAGCGTCTGATCCCCGTCTTGCGTCGGATCTGTGGCGACCGCCCAACGGTGATCGTGCTGTCCGCCTGTTTTTCCGGCGTCTTCGTGGATGGTCTTAAGGGTCCCAACCGAATGGTGATGACCGCTGCGCGCCGCGACCGGTCATCCTTCGGCTGCGCCGCCGACGCCCTCTATCCCTATTTCGACGAATGCGTGCTGGACGGGCTGAAGACTGCGCCGGATTTCATCGCCCTGTCCCGCGCCACGACCGCCTGCGTCGCCGCCCGCGAACAGGCCGAAAACCTGACGCCCGCCTCGGAACCCCAGACGGCGATCGGCGCCAATATGCAACTGCTGCTGCCGACCCTGAGATTCAGGTCTTCCGGGGATACGAGCGGATCGTGATCCGCTCCCGCTCGCCTTCATGGCGCTCGACCAGCAGGCGGGCGACCTGACTGTCGTCGTGGAACAGATAGCCCTTGATGGAGTCCAGCAGGGCCTTGGCCAGGTTGTCGAGGTCCATCCACGGCGGTTCGCCGACATGCTCCATGCGGATTTCGACGACATGATCGCCCCACGACGGGCGTGACGCCCACTCTTTGCGCATGAACTCATAGACCAGGGGCTTGTAGTATTTGGCCTGGGTGGTCAGGCCCTCGATGACGATCTCGACCGCCTCGCCATCCTCCCGCGCTCGGACCTTGCCTGTGCCGATCCAGCCCTTCGTCATTGGGTGCATGCGGCCGGTGCGGCGTCCAGCAACCGTGCGGAACGGATCATCACCGGCGGAGTCAGCTGTTCCGCATCGTCTGCCGGCATCCGCTGGATGCGGCGCGCCACGTCCAACCCCTCGACCACCCGTCCAAACGCGGTGAACCCCTGGCCATCGGGATTGCGGGCGCCGCCGAAGTCGAGGCTGGGCGTGTCCTGGGTGACAATGAAGAAGCTGGACGTCGCGCTGTCCGCGCCGTCGCGCGCCATGGACACCGTTCCCGCAAGATGGCGCAGTCCCGTGTCTCGGGTCCTCTCCAGCGGAATAGGCGGGCGAGAGTCGTCGTCGCTTCCGCGAGGCGTCGCCGCCTGAATGACATCGATGGGATTGGGGTTCGCGGTATTGGTCTCGCGCACGACCGTGCGGAAGAAG
>NZ_JAUSOE010000080.1 GCF_030656255.1 Brevundimonas sp.
GCCCGCCGTCATCAGTTCGGCGGCGCGCGCGGCGTCGCGACGGCCGGTGGTGAAGGTCAGGTTGACCGCGCCCTCGGTGCGGGCCTGGGACTGGACGATCATGTCCACATTGACGCTGGCCTCGGCCAGACGCGTGAAGACGTCGGCGGGGGCGTCCACGCGGTCGGACAGGCCCAGCAGGGTGATGCGGGCTTCGTCACGGCTCATGGTCACACCGGACACGATGCGCTTTTCCAAGATCTCCTCCTCGTCGCAGATCAGGGTTCCGCCCTTGTCGGGCATTTGGCCGGATTCGTCCGGTTCGATGAAGCTGGACAGGACCCGCACCGGCACCTGTTTGGCCATGGCGAGTTCGACCGAGCGGGTCTGGAGCACCTTGGCCCCCAATGAGGCCATTTCCAGCATCTCCTCGTAGGAGACCTTGGCCAGGCGCCGGGCGCGGCTCTCGATGCGCGGGTCGGTCGTATAGACGCCGTCCACGTCGGTATAGATGTCGCAGGGACAGCCCAGGGCCGCCGCAACGGCCACGGCCGAGGTGTCGGATCCGCCGCGGCCCAGGGTCGTGATCTTGCCCTCGGGGGTGACGCCCTGGAAGCCGGGGACGATGGCGATCTCGCCGGCGTCGACGGCGGCGCCCAGTTTTTCGCCGGGGATGTCGATGATGCGGGCGCGGGCGTGGGCGTCGTCGGTGATGATCGGCACCTGCCAGCCCATCCACGACCGTGCGTTCAGCCCCATGTTGCGCAAGGTCAGGGCCAGAAGACCGGCCGTCACCTGTTCGCCCGAGGCGACCACCACGTCATATTCGTCGTCGCTGAGCGGCAGGCCCGCAGCGGCAGGCCCGGCGCCGTCGGTCCAGGCGACCAGTTCGTTGGTCTTGCCCGCCATGGCGGAGACCACGACGGCGATCTTCTTGCCGGATGCGGCCTCGGCGGCGACGATTCGCGCCGCGCGCCGAATCCGTTCGAGGTCGCCCATCGAGGTGCCGCCGAACTTCATCACCAGTCGCATGGTGTCGGATCGTGAAGAATCGGGCCGCGTCATCGTGGCGTTCCGCCCCCTGCTTGCGTGAAAGGGCGCGAAGGTTCATCCCTCGCGCCATGACCGCTTCTAGCGACGCCGCACCGTCTCGCCTACCCCGCGAAGGGCATGGTTTTCCGCAAAATTCGTCCGAGGGTGCGTTTGGCGCATCGATCGACCCGGCGGACGTGGCCCGCTTCTCGGCCCAGGCGGCCGAATGGTGGGATGCGCACGGGCCGTTCGCACCCCTGCACCGGTTCAATCCGGCCCGGCTGGCGCTGATCCGCGAACAATTGTGCGCCCGGCTGGGCCGCGATCCGAAGGCGCGGGCTCCGTTTGAAGGGCTGACCCTGCTGGACGTCGGCTGCGGCGGCGGGCTGATCGCCGAACCGATGCGGCGGATGGGTTTCACCGTCACGGCCATCGACGCCTCGTCCGAGAATAACGGCACGGCGCGGGCTCATGCCGAGATGGTCGGGCTGGACATCGCCTATCGCGCCGCCACCGTCGAACAGATCGAGGCCGAGGGGGCGGGGCCGTTCGACGTGGTCCTGACCATGGAGGTGATCGAACATGTCGCCGATCCGGAGGCCTTCGTGCGCGCCTGTTCGAGGCTGATACGACCGGGCGGGGTCATGATGGTGGCCACCCTCAATAGGACCTTGAAGTCCCTGGCGCTGGGCAAGGTGGCGGCGGAATACATCCTGCGCTGGGTGCCCGCCGGGACGCACGACTGGCGCCAGTTCCTGAAGCCTGACGAGATCCGGGCGATGCTGGCGGCCGAGGCTGTGACGGTCGAGGGACCTTACGGCCTGAACTACGACCCGCTGACCGACCGCTGGAGCCAGAGCGACGATGCGGGGATCAACTATATGATGGTGGCGACCCGGGCGGCCTAGCGGTTCTCCCTCCCCCTGCGGGGGAGGGGCGTCGCGCAGCGACGGGGTGGGGGCGGCCAGGCACGGGCGCACCGATCTGTATC
>NZ_JAUSOE010000081.1 GCF_030656255.1 Brevundimonas sp.
GATGAAGTCGGCGCGGCACAAGCTGTACACGGTCGACAACAACATCAACGCCACCAACCACCTGCTGGCCGCCATCGTCGAGAGCGGGCTGGACGTGCATCTGGCCCACCTGGGGACCATGGGGGTCTATGGTTACGGCACCGCCGGCCTGCGCATCCCCGAGGGCTATCTGAAGGTGACGGTAGACACCGACCACGGCCCGGCGGAACAGGAAATCCTGTTCCCGCCCAATCCGGGCAGCATCTATCATATGACCAAGACGCAGGACGCCCTGCTGTTCCAGTTCTACGCCCGCAACGACGCCTTGCGGATCACAGACCTGCACCAGGGCATCGTCTGGGGCACGCAGACGGTCGAGACCAAGCTGGACGAGCGGCTGATCAACCGGTTCGACTATGACGGCGATTACGGCACGGTGCTGAACCGTTTCCTGATGCAGGCGGCGGTCGGCTATCCGTTGACGGTTCACGGATCGGGCGGCCAAACCCGGGCCTTCATCCATATCCAGGACACGGTGCGCTGCGTCGAACTGGCGCTGAAGAACCCACCCAAGCGCGGCGACCGGGTCAAGATCCTGAACCAGATGACCGAAAGCCGCCGGGTCCGCGACCTGGCCGCCCTGATCGCCGACAAGACCGGGGCGGTGATCCAGAACGTCGCCAATCCGCGCCAGGAGGCCGACGAGAACGACCTGGTCGTCGCCAACGACCAGTTCCGCGACCTGGGGCTGAAGCCCATCACCCTGGCCCAGGGGTTGATGGACGAGGTGACCGAGATCGCCCGCCATTACGCCGACCGGGCCGACCTGACGCGGGTGCCCTGTGTCTCGGCCTGGAACCAACGCCGGGCCGAGGCGCTGGAAAATGAAGCGCGGCCGTATGCGCCGCCGTCGCCGCCCAAAGTCCTGTCTGCCTGAGTAGATCGATGTCCGACGCCGCCCCCGCCCCTTCGCCCGGCTGCAAGCCGTGCCTGCTGGTCTTCGGCGGCGGCTATCTGGGCCGGGCGGCGGCCTTGGAGGCGATCCGACGCGGCGGCCGGGCCGTCGCCACCTCGCGCGACGTCGAACGCCGCCGGTCCCTGGCGGCCGAGGGGATCACGGCGATAGACCCCGCCGACCCCGAGGCCCTGAAGACCGCGCTGGAGGCCGCCACAGCGGTTCTGATCACGGCCGCGCCCGACGCTCACGGCTGCCCCGGCCTGCGCGCCCTGGGGCCGGTGGCGTCGCAGGCCTGGCCCGACTGGATCGGCTATGTCTCTTCGACCAGCGTCTATGGCGACCGGGCCGGGGGCTGGGTGTTCGAGACGGGGCCGTTGAACGCCGCCAGTCTGGAAGGCGCGCGGCGGGTGCGGGCCGAGCGCGACTGGCTGGACGGGGCCCAGGGCATGGGGCTGACGGTGCAGATTTTCCGCCTGCCGGGCTTCTATGGACCGGGCCGCAGCGTGGTCGAGCGGCTACGCGACGGGACGGCCAAACTGGTGCGGAAGCCGGGCCAGGTGTTCAACCGCATCCATGTGGACGACGTGGTCTCGGCCCTGTTCGCCTCGATGGACCGACCCCGGCCCGGCGCCGCCTATAATCTGACCGACGACGAACCC
>NZ_JAUSOE010000088.1 GCF_030656255.1 Brevundimonas sp.
CGCCACCGCCGTGGGCGCCGCCGGCGCCGCCTCGGCCCAGTCTCGTGACGACCGTCGCTACGAACAGCGCCAAGACAACCGCAATGAAAGGCGCGATGATCGTCAGGATCGCCGTGATGACCGCCGCGACTTCCGCCAGGACCAGCGTCAGGATCGTCAGGAGTATCGTCAGGATCAACGGCAGTACGGCCGCTGGCAGCAGGCTCAGCGTCGCTACAACGCCCCGCGCTATGTCGCACCGCGCGGCTATGCGGTTCGCACCTGGAGCTATGGCCAGCGGATGCCGTCCTATTATCGCAGCAACGCCTATGTGGTGAACGACTACGGCCGCTACGGCCTGCGGGCCCCGCCGCGCGGCTATCAGTATGTCCGCAGCGGCAATGACGTGGTTCTGGCGGCGGTCGCAGGCGGTCTGATCACCGCCGTCATCGCCGGCCTGTTCAACTGATCACCGCGTAATCGGATCTGCGCCCCGGAGGGAAACCTCCGGGGCGTTTTTCGTTCTGGGCTGATGGCGACGTCATGAGCGCCCCATATGGATTCCCATGCGCGCCTTCGCCGAACTTCTGGACCGCCTGTCGCTGACCGCCTCGCGGAACGCCAAGCTGGTGCTGGTGCGGGACTATCTGAAGACGACGCCCGATCCGGATCGCGGTTGGGCCCTGGCGGCCCTGACCGGCGACCTGACCTTCGACGCGGCCAAGCCCGCCATGATCCGCAAGGCGGTCGAGGCGCGCGTGGACGGGGTGCTGTTCGGCTGGTCCTATGACTATGTCGGCGACCTGGCCGAGACGGTCGCCCTGATCTGGCCTGCGCCGCTCGACCGTCGGCCCAATCGCGAGCCGGAGCTGGGCGAGGTGGTCGAGGCCTTGCGGACTGCGACTCGCGCCGAGGTCAAGGGTCTGCTGGAGGGCTGGCTGGACGCCCTGGAGCCCAAGGGACGCTGGGCCTTGCTGAAACTGATGACCGGCGGGTTGCGGGTGGGACTGTCGGGCCGGCTGGCCAAGACGGCGGCGGCCATGATGCGGCCCGAGGCGCGTCTGGCCCCGCCGTCGCCGGACGAAGCGGAGACGAGCACGCCCCTGGAGCCGGTGGACGTTTCGGCCATCGAGGAGGTCTGGCATGCGGTCCCGCCGCCCTATGGCGATCTGTTCGCCTGGCTTGAGGGACGGGCCGAACGGCCCAGTCCGGACGCGCCGGGTCGATTCCGGCCGGTGATGCTGGCCGTCGCCGTGGACGAGGCGGTCGATTTTCCCAAGATGGCCCCGGCCGACTACGCCGCCGAATGGAAGTGGGACGGCATCCGGGTTCAGGCGGTGGTCGAGGGCGAGGTCCGCAAACTGTGGTCCCGCACCGGGGACGAGATTTCAGGCGCCTTCCCCGATGTGATGGAGGCCCTGGCGTTCGAGGGCGCGCTGGACGGCGAACTGGTGGTCTGGCGCGACGGCGCCATCGCCCCCTTCGGCGATCTGCAACAACGGCTGAACCGTAAGACGGTGGACGCCAAGACCATGGCGGCCTTTCCGGCGGCGGTGGTCGCCTATGACCTGCTGGCGGACGGGGCGGCGGATTTGCGGAGCCTGTCGCTCCGTGAGCGGCGGGCGCGGCTGGAGACCCTGGTCCAGGGCCATGGCGGCGGGCGGCTGCACCTGTCGCCCCTGGTCGATTATGCCGACTGGGACAGCCTGGCCCGGTTGCGGGCCGATCCGCCGGTCGGGGCGGCGGCCGAGGGGCTGATGTTGAAGCGGTGGGACAGCCCCTATGTCGCGGGCCGCCCCAAGGGGCCGTGGTTCAAGTGGAAGCGGGATCCCCATGTCATCGACGCCGTCCTGATGTACGCCCAGCGCGGGCACGGCAAACGGTCCAGCTTCTATTCCGACTATACGTTCGGGGTCTGGACGGAGGAGGGGGCGTTGACCCCCGTGGGCAAGGCCTATTTCGGCTTCACCGACGAGGAGCTGAAACAGCTCGACAAGTTCGTGCGTGACCACACGGTGGATCGGTTCGGGCCGGTGCGGTCAGTACGGGCCGAGCGGGATTTCGGCCTGGTGCTGGAGATCGCCTTCGAGGGGCTTCAGCGTTCGACCCGGCACAAGTCGGGCGTGGCCATGCGGTTTCCCCGCGTCAGCCGCATCCGGTGGGACAAGCCCGCGCGCGAGGCGGACACCCTCGAATCCGTCATGGCCTTGCTGGACGCCATTGAGACCGGAGGGGGACGGATCGCCAAGCTCTAGGGTCTCGTCACCTGTTAGACCGCGACGCGCTTTTGACCGGGCCTGGGGGCCTGGATCATCAGTTCAAGCTCGCGAAGAATGAGATCCATAGCTGCGCGTGTCGTCGCCACCGCATCATAGTGAGGCTGGACCGCCTTCTGCATCATCAGGCCCATGTTCAAGGCCATCATGATCCTGATCAGGCGCATGCGGTCATCCTGATCGACCTGGCCGTTAGTCAGGGCGGAAAACACTGAATCGAACTTGGCCTGAAGCCGTGTTTCCAAATCGACCAGAATTTGAGCCACGCGCGAATTTCGTCCCGCTTCTGCGACGATTTCCGTCAGTATCCGGCATTGGTCGAGTCCGGGTTGATGGGTGACGTAGTCCTCGATCCACGCGCGAAGCGCTTGGGGACCGCGAGCCGTTTGGTCGTCAAACAGCTTCACGTCTGACAGGAGCATGGAAATATCCTGCTCGCAGATGGCGGCGATGATGTCGTCCTTGCTGCCGAAGTCCCGGTAAATCTGACCCATCTTGATGCCGGAGACCGCAGCCAGCTGCGCCACTCCCGTCTGGTGAAAGCCCTGGTTCACGAACAGGGCGCGCGCGGCGTCGATCAGCGTCTGGCGCCGAGCCTCCGCTCGCTCCTCTCTAACTCCTACCGCCAACGCCATCACGTACTCGCTCTTACTTGACAGACCCCATAGCCGACGACTACCACCGCGACAATAGTGAGTGAGCATTCGTTCACATATGGTTTGCGAGAGGTTACCGATGAAAGTTGTCGCTCCGGCGATTGGTTTGGCGTTGCTCCTCGCGAGCTGCTCGTCACAGCCGCAGCAGGCGCCTGCGGGTCCGCCCCAGGTCTCCGTCGTCACGATCAAAACCAGCCCGGTCACCCTCACGACGGAATTGCCGGGTCGGATCAGCGCGGCCGAGGTGTCGGAAGTCCGTCCCCAGGTGAACGGCATCGTCACAGCCCGCCTGTTCGAAGAGGGCGACTTCGTCCGTGCGGGCCAGGCCCTCTACCGGATCGACGCCGCCCCCTATCAGGCCCAGGTGGCCAGCGCCCAGGCCAGCCTGGCGCGGGCGCGGGCTGCGGTCTCCTCGACCGCCGGTCTGGCGCGTCGCTATCAGGAACTGGTCAAGATCAACGGCATCTCGCAACAGGAGCTGGAAGACGCCGTCACCAGCGCCCAGCAGGCCGAAGCGGATGTTCAGGCCCAGGCCGCCGCGCTGCGCACCGCCCAGATCGATCTGGGCCGGACGACCGTCCGGGCCCCGATCTCGGGCCGTATCGGACGCTCCAGCTTCACGGTCGGCGCCCTGGTCACCGCCTCGCAGGCGTCGCCGCTGGCCACGATCCAGCGGATCGACCGCGTCTATGTGGATATCCCTCAGTCCAGCACCGACATGTTGCGCCTTCGTCAGCAGATCGCCTCCGGCGCCCTGGCCCGTGACGCCAACGGCGCCCGGGTCAAGCTGTTGCTGGAAGACGGCTCGACCTATGCTCAGGACGGAACGCTTCAGTTCGCGGACGTCACCGTGGACGCGAACACGGGCAGCCAGAACATCCGGGCCATCTTCAACAATCCGGACGGCATCCTGCTGCCCGGCATGTTCGCCCGCGCGGTCCTGGTTGAGGGATCGACCTCCAACGCCATCCTTGCGCCGCAACGCGCGGTGAGCCGCGACGCCAAGGGCGGCGCCTCGGTGATGGTGGTCGGGGCTGACGGCAAGCTGCAACCCCGCCCCATCACGACCAGCCGGACCGTCGGACAGGACTGGATGGTGACGTCCGGCCTGCAGCCCGGCGACAAGGTCGTCGTCGAAGGCGCGCAGAACCTTATGCCCGGCACGCCGGTCAAGGCTTCGCCTTATCAGGCCGGCGGCGCGGCGGCAGGGGCCAAGCCCGCACAGCCTTCGGCTCAGGCGCACTGACCGATGGCCCGCTTCTTTATTGATCGGCCCATCTTCGCATGGGTCCTTGCGATCGGCCTGATGCTGGCCGGGGTGCTGGCGATCCGCACCCTGCCCATCGCCCAATTCCCCACCATCGCGCCGCCGGCCGTGACCATCACGGCCAGCTATCCGGGCGCTGACGCCGAAACCCTGGAACGCACGACGACCCAGGTGATCGAGCAGCAGCTGAAGGGGATCGACCACCTGCGCTACTTCTCGTCGTCCTCGTCCTCCGCCGGGACCGCGACCATCACCCTGACCTTCGAGCAGGGCACGGATCCGGACATCGCGCAGGTGCAGGTCCAGAACAAGCTTCAGGCGGCGACGTCGCAACTGCCGACCGAGGTCCAGCGCCTGGGTGTCACGGTCGCCAAGTCGTCGAGCAACTTCCTGCTGATCACCGCCCTCTATTCGGACAATGGCGCCCAGACCCAGGTCGATCTGTCGGACCTGGTCGTCTCCAAGTTCCAGGACCCGATCAGCCGCGTCGACGGCGTGGGGGAAATCCAGACCTTCGGCTCCCAGTACGCCATGCGGATCTGGCTGGATCCGCTCAAGATGTCGGGCTACGGCGTTACCGTCAGCGACGTCACCACCGCCGTCGAGGCCCAGAACGCCCAGGTTTCGGCCGGCCAGATCGGCGCCCTGCCTGCGCCTGAAGACCAGATGCTGAACGCGACCGTCTCGGTTCAGTCCCGCCTTCAGACCCCTGACGAGTTCGGCGCCATCCGCGTCAAGACCAGCACCGACGGCGCTGTCGTGCGGCTGCGCGATGTCGCGCGGGTCGAAATGGGCGCGGAATCCTATGGCTTCCGCAGCCAGTACAACGGCAAGCCCGCCAGCGGCTTCGGCATCAAGCTGGCGCCCGGCTCCAACGCCCTGGACACCGTCACGGCCGTTCAGGCGGAAGTCGCCCGCATCGCCCAGACGCTGCCGGCCGGGGTGAAGGTTACCTATCCCTATGACACCACGCCCTTCGTGCGTCTGTCCGTCGAACAGGTGGTCCATACGCTGATCGAGGCCGTGGTCCTGGTCTTCATCGTCATGTTCCTGTTCCTGCAGAACTGGCGCGCCACCCTGATCCCGACCATCGCCGTTCCGGTGGTGCTGTTGGGCACCTTCGCGGTGATGAGTCTGTTCGGCTACTCCATCAACACCCTGACCCTGTTCGGCATGGTGCTGGCCATCGGCCTGCTGGTCGATGACGCCATCGTCGTGGTCGAGAACGTCGAGCGTCTGATCCAGACCGAAGGGCTGTCGCCCAAGGAAGCCGCCCGCAAGTCGATGGACGAGATCACCAGCGCCCTGGTCGGCATCGCTCTGGTCCTGTCGGCGGTCTTCCTGCCGATGGCCTTCTTCGGCGGATCGACGGGCGTCATCTATCGCCAGTTCTCGATCACCATCGTCACGGCCATGGTCCTGTCGGTCCTGGTCGCCATGATCCTGACGCCGGCGCTTTGCGCCACCATCCTGAAGCCGCATGATGCGTCCAAGAGCCATGGGACCGGGCCGCTGGGTCGTTTCTTCTCCTGGTTCAACGACAGTTTCGACCGGGCGACCGTCAGCTATGAAGGCGGGGTTCGAAAGACCGCGAGCGGTTGGAAACGCTCCGGCCTTATCTATCTCCTGATCTGCGGCGTCATGGCTTTCGCCTTCATGCGCCTGCCTGGCGGATTCCTGCCCGAAGAAGACCAGGGCATGATGATCGCCATGGTCCAAGGGCCGTCTGGCGCGACCCTGGGTCGGACCGACAAGGCGCTGGACGTGGTTCGCAACCACCTGCTGACAAACGAGGCCGCCAACGTCGAGGGCGTCTTCACCATCAGCGGCTTCTCCTTCGCCGGCCAGGGACAGAACGCAGGTCTGGCCTTCGTCCGCCTGAAGGACTGGGAAGAACGCAAGGGCGCGGCCAATGGCGCCCAGGCGATCGCGGGCCGAGCCATGGGCGCCTTCTCGCAATATCGGGACGCCATGATCTTCGCCCTGGTGCCGCCCGCCGTGTCCGAGCTCGGCAACGCCACCGGCTTCGACATGTGGCTGGTCGACCGCACCGGCGCTGGGCATGAAAGCCTGCTGCAGACGCGGAACATGATGCTGGGCATGGCGGCTCAGGATCCGAGCCTGTCCCAGGTGCGTCCGCTCTCGCTGGACGACGCCGCCCAGCTGAAGATCAATATCGACCAGGACCGTCTCGCGGCGCTTGGCCTTGATCTGGCGACCGTCAACAGCACCGTCTCCACGGTCTGGGGCGGAACCTATATCAACGACTTCATCGACCGCGGTCGGGTGAAGAAGGTCTATATCCAGGCCGATCAGCCCTATCGGCTGAAGCCGGAAAGCCTGAGCGACTTCTATGTTCGCGGCGCCTCCGGCGACCTGGCCCCCTTCACCGCCTTCTCCACCCAGTCCTGGGCCCAGGCTCCGGTGCAACTGACCCGTTACAACGGCGAACCGGCCATGCAGATTCAGGGCGGACCGGCGCCGGGCGTCAGTTCCGGGGCGGCCATGTCGGCCATGGAGGCGATCCACGCCAAGACTCCGCCCGGAACCGGGCTGGAGTGGACCGGTCTGTCCTATGAAGAGAAGATGTCGGGCGGCCAGGCGCCTTCGCTCTACGCCCTGTCGCTTCTGATCGTCTTCCTGTGCCTCGCGGCCCTGTACGAAAGCTGGACCGTTCCCGTGGCGGTGCTTCTGGTGGTGCCGCTGGGCGTTCTGGGGGCGGTGCTGGCGGCACAGCTCACCGGCCTGAACAACGACATCTATTTCCAGGTCGGCATCATCACCACCATCGGTCTGGCGGCCAAGAACGCCATCCTGATCGTCGAATTCGCCGAGGAACGGGTGCGGCGGGGCATGAGCGCCATGGAGGCTGCGGCCGAGGCGGCGCGACTGCGGCTGCGGCCGATCCTGATGACCAGCCTGGCCTTCATCTTCGGCGTCCTGCCGCTGGCGATCTCGACCGGCGCAGGGGCAGGGGGGCAGAACGCCATCGGCCAGTCGGTCATCGGCGGCATGCTCAGCGCGACGATCCTGGCCATCTTCTTCGTGCCGATGTTCTTCGTCGTCGTCACCAACCTGTTCAAGTCGCGTAAGAAGACGTCGTCCTCCAATCCCTCCTTTCAGGGCGGCGATCCCGCCGAGAGCGTCAAACCATGATCAAGCCGATCTCAATCCTAATGGCCGGCGCGACCCTGCTGGCGGGGTGCAATCTCGCCCCCGCCTACGTCCGGCCGGAAGGCGTCGTCCCCACGGCGCTTCCGCAAGGCGGCGTCTATCCCGAGGCCGCTTCGAACCCCGTGGTCGTCGCTGATCTCGGCTGGAGCGACTTCTTCACGGATGCGCGTCTGCGCAGCGTGATCGCCCAGGGGCTCGACAACAATCGCGATCTGCGTGTGGCGGCGGCGAACGTGCTGGCGGCGCGGGCGCAATATCGGGTCACGCGCGCCGACCGGCTGCCGACCGCATCCCTCAGCGGTTCGGCGACCTATACGGACAACGCGGCCCAGGTCGCGGCCGCCGGCGCCGCCGCCGGTTCGGACGTGGAATCCTATTCCGCCGACCTGGGGATCTCGGCCTTCGAGATCGACCTGTTCGGACGTGTCCGCAATCTCAGCGAGGCCGCCCTGCAGCAGTATTTCGCCACCGAGGAGGCCCAGCGCGCGACCCGCATCAGCCTGATCGCGGAAATCGCCACCGCCTGGCTCACCCTGGCGGCGGATCAGGACCAGCTCAGGCTGTCGCGGCAAACCCTCGCCAGCTTCGAGGAAACCCGCAATCTGACCCAGGCGCAGTTCCGGATCGGCACCGTGTCCGAACTGGAAGCGCGTCAGGCGGACGTCGAATATCAGGGCGCGCGCAACGACATCGCCGTGCTGGAGACCAGCGTCGCACAGGATCGCAATGCGCTGGAGCTCCTGGTCGGGGCGCCGGTCAGCGCCGACCTGCTTCCGCAGGGACTGAACGACGCGGGCGCCACACTGGCGGACTTGCCGACCAATCTGCAGTCGGATGTTCTGCTGGCTCGGCCGGACGTCCTTCAGGCCGAGCGTCAACTGTTGGCCGAAAACGCCAACATCGGCGCCGCCCGCGCGGCCCTGTTCCCCAGCATCTCGCTGACGGCGTCGGTCGGCAGCGCCAGCTCGGCCCTGTCGGATCTGTTTGCGGACGGCAGCTACGCCTACACCGTCACCCCGGGCATCAGCCTGCCGATCTTCGACGCCGGCCGGCGGCGCGGCAATGTGCGCCTGGCCGAGGCCAATGCGCAGGCGGCCGTCGCCAGCTACGAAAAAGCCATCCAGACCGCCTTCAAGGAAGTGGCTGACGCCCTGGCTCAGCGCGGCACGATCAACGAGCAGATCGCGGGACAGACGGCGCGGGCGGAATCGGCCCGTGCGGCGGCCAACATCTCCGACGCGCGGTACCGGGTCGGCGTCTCGTCCTTCCTGGTGGCGCTGGACGCGCAGCGCACGGCCTATAGCGCCGAGCAACAGCTGGTCTCCACGCGCCTGAGCCGGGAGACCAACCTGGTCGAACTGTACCGCGCCCTGGGCGGAGGCCTACGTTGACCACCCGGTCCGGGCGGTTCGCCCCTGTCATGCTCGCATCATGACGGGGGCGGGCGTCCCTGAAGACCGAGAGGCGATCTCGCCGGCGCCGGCCAAACGCAGTAAGCGTGTCATGCGGCGTCGGCTGGGCCCCCAGGTCACACGCGACGCCATACTTTGCGCCGGACGCAAACTGTTCACCCAGCGCGGTTTCGGCGCCAGCCTGCGCGAGATCGCCGTCGAAGCCGGGATCGATCATGCCCTGGTCTATCGGCATTTCGAGTCCAAGATCGACCTGTTCAACCAGATCTTCGATCACAGCCTCGACGAGGGCGATGACCGCGTGGGACCGAACGGCCGACTGATCCTCAGCCCGGGCCACATCGACGATCTGGTGCGAGTCGCGGTCCGGTCGGCGTCGGACCCGGCCGCAGCGGCTTTGATCTGCGACATATTCGAACGTCGATTGATTCCGCCCCTTGCGGCGTCTCTGGGCGGAGAAGGTGGGGCCGAGCGCGCACGGATGCTCCTGGCGATGGCGGCGGGGGTCGAAGTCGTCCGCGAAAGCCATGCGCTATCGGACGCCGAGCACCAGGCCATGGAAACCCTGCTGGCTCGGATTGTCAGCGAAATCCTGACCTTGCCTGTGCCGCCCCTGGGCTGACCACTGGATCGACGGCGTATGCCGCGCAAAAGCGCCTTGGCGGTTTGATTGTGACATGCAAAAATATTTTCATGTATGCAAAACCTACGCGACGCGGCGCGCTGTTCGGCGCGGTTGGTCTGGCGGCCCTGGCTCGTGCAGGCGGGGCCTTGGCCTGGGCGCCCGAACCGACTGTTCGGCCGCGCGACACACGGTTTCTGGATCGAGGATGGCGTTTCCATGCGGGCGACATTCCGATGCCGGAGGTCAAGGGGCATGGGTGGAGCTATGCGAACGCCAAGGCCGGTAACGCCTGGGGTGCGGCCTCGGTCAATTTCGACGATTCGGAGTGGCCGGACGTCCGCCTGCCGCATGATTTCGTGGTCAGTCAGCCGTTCGATCCCGAGGCCAATCTGTCCCAAGGCTATCGTCGGCGCGGCGTCGCCTGGTATCGGCGCACCCTGCGGTTCGATCCCCAGGAACGCGGGCGGCATCTCGAACTGGAGTTCGGCGCCGCCGCGACCCATGCGACGGTCTGGTTCAACGGCACCGTCGTTGATCGTAACTTCAGCGGATACAACGGCTTCTCGGTCGATCTTACGTCTTTCGCCCGTTATGGCGACCTGACCAACAGCCTCGTGGTTCGGGTCGATGCGGAACCGATGGAGGGCTGGTGGTACGAAGGCGGCGGTCTTTATCGGCACGTCCGCCTGACCAGTCGCGACCCGCTGCATATCGCGACGGACGGCCTCTACGCCGATCCGCGCCGGGAGGCGGACGGTCGGTGGCATGTGCCGGTCGAAGTGACCCTTGCGAACATCGCCGAACACGAGACGCCCTGCGAGGTCACCGTGGAACTCCGCGCTTCGGACGGCGCGGTGATCGCCCGCGGCAAGGCGTCCGCCCAGGTCGCGGCTCTTGGGGAAGCCAGGGTCAGGCTGGATCTGGACGTGGCCGAGCCCCGCCTGTGGTCGGTCGCCTCGCCTAGCCTGTATGACACCACCGCCGTGGTGCTGAAGCGTGGCGTCGAGTGTGATCGTGTGAGCCAGTCGATCGGCTTCCGTTCGATCCGGTTCGATGCGGCGGAAGGGTTTTTCCTCAACGACGTCCCGATGAAGATTCACGGCGCCTGCGTCCATCAGGATCACGCCGGGGTCGGCGTTGCTGTGCCGGACGCCCTGTGGGCCTTCCGCATCCGCCGCCTGAAATCGATGGGCTGCAACGCCATCCGCATTTCCCACCATGCGCCGGCGACGGCCCTGTTGGACGCGTGCGACCGGCTGGGCATGCTGGTTCTGAACGAGAACCGGGTCTTCAATCCGTCGCGGGACTATATCGAACAGTTGGAATGGCTGGTGCGGCGCGACCGAAATCGACCCTGCGTCTTCCTGTGGTCCGTGTTCAACGAGGAGCCCATGCAGGGCACCGAACAGGGCTATGAGATGGTCCGCCGCATGGTCGCGGTCGTCAAACAGTTGGACGACAGCCGGCCCGTGACGGCGGCGATGAACGACGGGGTCTTCACCCCGATCAATGTCTCCCAGGCCGTCGATGTCATGGGCTTCAACTATCAGCAGGACAAGTACGACCAGTTTCACGCGGCGCATCCGGAGATTCCACTGATCTCCACCGAAGACACCAGCGCCTTCCAGACGCGGGGCGCCTGGGCGACGGATCGTGCGGCCCATGTCATGGCCGAGGACGACAGCGAGGCGGCCGACTGGGGCGCGACCCACAGGAAGGCCTGGCGCATGATCGCCGAACGCCCGTTCGTCGCGGGGGCCTTCGTGTGGACCGGGTTCGACTACCGGGGCGAGCCCACTCCTTTCGACTGGCCCAGCGCGTCCAGCTTCTTCGGGGCCATGGACCTGTGCGGCTTCGCAAAGGGCGCCTACTACCTCCACCGCGCCCAGTGGGTGCAGGACGAGCCCGTTCTCCACATCCTTCCGCACTGGACCTGGCCCGGAAGGGAAGGGGAGGCGATCAAGGTGATGGCGTTCAGCAACGCCCACGAGGTCGAACTGCGTCTCGACGGCCACGTGCTGGAGCGCCAGCGGGTCGATCCCTATGAGATGAACACCTGGTTCGTCCCCTATAAGCCGGGCCGCCTGGAGGCCGTCGCCTATCGCGACGGCGAGATCGTCGTCCGAACCGCCGTGGAGACGACGGGTGCGCCCGTCCGGGTTCGTCTGACGCCGGATCGACCCCGCATGAACGGCGACGGCGTGGACGTGCAGCCTGTTACGGTCGAGGTCCTGGATGCGCGCGGACGGCCTGTGCCGGTCGCGGACACGGAGATCCGCTTCTCGATCACGGGCGGGGACATCCTCGGCGTCGGAAACGGCGATCCCAACAGCCACGAGCCCGAGACCGGTGATCGCCGCCGTCTGTTCAACGGCCTGGCCCAGGTGATCGTGCGGGCGGGAGAGCCAGGAAACGCCGCTCTGCGGCTGCGCGCCGAGGCGACGGGTCTAGAACCCGCCGTGCTCGCCGTTCCGCTGGACAGGGCCGCGCCGCCGCCGTCAGTCCCCGTCGCCCAGCCGGTCATGGTGATCGGCGGGTGGCGGATGTCGCCCGTTCGGGACACCGCGCCCGACTTCGACTGGATTCCGTCGGACAGCGATCAGAACAGCTGGCAATGGCTGCAGCCGGGCGACGGCCTGCCGCCTGCCACGACGTCAGGCTATGTGCTGTACCGCGTCCGGTTCACGCCTTGGCGCTCGATCCAGACCGACGGCGGGATGCTGGATCTCGCCCAGTCTTCGGGCGATGTCGAAGTCTGGCTGGACGGCGAAGTCGTGGCGCGCGAGGCTGCCGGCCGGCCGCTCAAAGTCATGCTCCCGCCGCGTGAAGGCGAACGCGACCTCGTCCTGAGGATCCGCGTCACGCCCGACGTATCGACCGGTCTGACGGGGGTCGTCGTCGCACGACCGCGCGATAGCGGCGGTTAGATCGGGAGAGGTGCGTGTCAGCGACGCGAGTGCGCTGGGCAAGCCCCGCTTCATTCGCTTCAATCGGAGCGGGTGCACCAAAAAGGCGCCAACTATGGGCTCCAGGTCATCAAGTGGTGCCGGTTGCAGGAATCGAACCCGCGACATCCAGTTTACAAAACTGGCGCTCTACCAACTGAGCTAAACCGGCCCCGTCTT
>NZ_JAUSOE010000089.1 GCF_030656255.1 Brevundimonas sp.
TCGTGCGCCACAGCGGCGGCGAAAGCGGTGTCGCGGTCCAGCATGACGGCCAGCCGTTCGCCGTCCGCGCTGTGAACGGCGTAGAGGGACTGATTGGGGTCGAAATCGATGTCCTTCATCTCGACCGCCTCTTCCAGCAGGTCGGACGCCTTCACCTCGCGCACATAGACGAGATCGGGGGCGCCCAGTCCGGCGAAATCTTCCTTGGTCATCATCATGGGCGTCATAGGACCGCCTCCTTCGCTTTGACAACGCCCGGATCGCCGGGCGGTTCGAACGGCTGCGCTTTTCAGCCGGCCGTGATGGGAATGCGCCGCACCTGGCGCTCGGCCTCGGGCCGGGTCAGATCGACGTGCAGCAGACCGTGCTCCAGCCGCGCGCCCTCGATCTCGAGTCCGTCGGCCAGAACAAAGCTGCGTACGAAGCCGCGCGCCGCGATGCCGCGATGCAGGAAGGCCTGTTCGCTCTTGCCCGCGTCGTCGCGCTTGCCGGCGATGGTCAGCTGGCGGCCTTCCAGGGTGATGGCCAGTTCTTCCGGCGCGAACCCGGCCACCGCCAGGCTGATGCGGACCCCCGCCTCGCCGATCTGTTCGACATTATAGGGGGGGTAGCTCTCGGCCGCCGCCTTGGCGGCGCGGTCGATCAGGGCGCGGGTGTGGTCGAAGCCGAGCAGAAAGGGGCTATCGAACAGGATGGTTCGCGTGGTCATCGGGGTCCTCGAAAAGCGACCGACCGTCCGGCCCCCCGCATTCGGCAAGGCCTCTGGTCAGCGAGGAAGATGGGGGCTGACGCGGCCGGGATCAACCGTGCGCGCCGCCGCTCCCCGATCACGTCAGTGGATGGCTTCGCCATGCTGGGTATAGTCCAGCCCCTCGACCTCTTCGTCCTTGGTGACGCGCAGGCCGGTGGTGAACTTGCAGATCATCAGGACCACGAAGGTGCCGACCGCGCTCCAGGCGATGGCTCCGCCTAGGCCGATGGCCTGTTTCCACACGGTCGCGCCTTCGGACAGGGCGTTGACGCTGGTGGTGGCGAAGACGCCCGTCAGCAGGGCGCCGACGATGCCGCCGATCCCGTGCACCCCGAAGGCGTCCAGGCTGTCGTCATACTTCAGCGCGTGCTTCAGCCAGACGGCGCCCGCATAGCAGGCCGGGCCGGCGATCAGGCCGATGAAGAAGGCGCCCTTCGGATCGACGAAGCCCGCCGCCGGGGTGATGGCCACCAGGCCGCCGACGACGCCGGACAACAGGCCCAGCAGGGTGGGGCGCTTGCGGTCGAACCATTCGACGGTCATCCAGCTCAGGGCCGCAGCCCCGGCGGCCAGGATGGTGTTGAAGGCGGCGGTGGCGGCCAGGGCGTCGGCGGCGCCGGCCGATCCGGCGTTGAAGCCGATCCAGCCGACCAGCAGCAGGCCGGTGCCGATGGCGCTATAGACCAGATTGGCGGGGGCCATGTTGTCGCGGCCGAAGCCATGACGCGGCCCCAGCACCAGGGCGCAGACAAGACCCGCGACGCCCGCGCTGACGTGAACCACCGCCCCGCCGGCGAAGTCGAGCACGCCCAGGCTCCCCAGATAGCCGCCGCCCCAGACCTGGTGACAGATCGGCGCATAGACGATCAGGTGCCACAGGGCGAAGAACAGCAGGCTGGCCGAGAACTTCATCCGCTCGGCGAAGGCGCCGGCGATCAGGGCCGGGGTGATGATGGCGAAGGTCATCTGGAAGCTGACGAAGAGCAGTTCCGGCAGGCCGGGCAGCAGGCTGTGCGCCGTTTCCATCGTCACCCCGTTCAGGAAGGCCGCCTGGACCCCGCCGATCAGGCCGTTGACCGCCTCGGGCCCCTTGCCGAACGACAGGCTGTAGCCGACCAGGAACCACAGCACCGAGACGATGGCGAAGGCGGCCGCCGACTGGGCGATGACGCTGATGATGTTCTTCTTGCGCACCATGCCGCCATAGAACAGCGCCAGACCCGGCAGGGTCATCAGCAGCACCAGGGCGGTGGACGTCAGGATCCAGGCCGTCGCCGCATTGTCGATGACCAGGGGCGCCTGATGGGCCAGCAGGGCGGGCGCCGCCGCCAGGGCCGGAGAGGCGAGCGACGCCGCCCCGACGACGGCGATGGCGGACAGGGCGGCGGTTCGGGTCATTTCACGCGTCTCGGGGAGGAGAGGAAGGAACGGCTCAGGCCTAGGTCTCAGGCTGAAGTCTTAAGCCGTTCCTCCGTTCTGACAATGTCCGTAAGCGGCAGGATACGCACGAAACGATCAAGCGTGTTGTCCCAGTCGCCCAGCAGACGGCGCGCCAGCGGCGAACCGGTCGCCGTCAGGTGCGCCTCGACCAGGCCGCGCAGCCGTTCGGCCGCCGCCGCGTCGATGTCGGCCACGCCCGCCAGGTCGCCGTTCAAGGCTCGCTCGGCGAAGCCCCGCTGATCCAGCACGAACAGCTCGCCGCCGCTCATGCCCGCCGCCAGGTTCCAGCCGACCGAGCCCAGCACCACCACCCGGCCGCCGGTCATATATTCGCAGCCGTGCGCGCCCAGGCCCTCGACCACGGCCTCGGCGCCCGAGTTGCGCACCGCGAACCGCTCGCCCGCCGCGCCGGCCACGAACAGCCGGCCCGAGGTCGCGCCATACATTGTGGTGTTGCCGCAGATCAGCTGGTCCTCCCGCCATTCCGGCGTGCGGATCGAGATTTCAGCGCCCGACAGGCCCTTGCCGACATAGTCGTTGGCCTCGCCCGTCAGATGCAGTTCCAGACCCTTGGCCGCAAAGGCGCCGAAGCTCTGGCCGGCGATGCCTTCCAGACGCAGCTTCAGGCGACCCGCCGGCCCCTGCGCCCCGAACCGCCGCACGATGGCGGACGAGACGGCGGCGCCGACGGTGCGCTGGGTGTTGTTCAGCGGATAGGACAGTTCCAGCGTCTGGCCGCGATCCAGGAAGCGCACCGCGTCCTTCAGCACCCGGGCGTCCAGGCTGTCGGCGATGGGCTTGCGCACCTTGTCCGCCCATTTGCCGGCCGCGCCCTCGTCCACCCGAACCAGCAGGGGGTTCAGGTCGAGGTCGTCCAGGTGCGACCCGCCGCGCCGGACCTGACGCAACAGGTCGGTGCGGCCGATGATCTCGTCCATCGTCCGCGCGCCGATCGAGGCCAGGATCTCGCGGGTCTCCTCGGCGATGAAGGTGAACAGGTTGACGACCTTGTCAGGCGTGCCGGTGAACTTCTCGCGCAGCCGCTCGTCCTGGGAACAGACGCCGACGGGGCAGGTGTTCGAATGGCACTGACGCACCATCAGACAGCCCATGGCGATCAGGGCGGCGGTGCCGATCCCGTATTCTTCGGCCCCCAGCATGGCGGCGATGACCACGTCGCGGCCCGTGCGGACCCCGCCGTCGGTGCGCAGCGTCACCGTGCCGCGCAGATTGTTCAGCGTCAGCACCTGATGGGCCTCGGCCAGGCCGATCTCCCACGGCAGGCCGGCGTGCTTGATCGAGGTCTGGGGCGAGGCGCCGGTGCCGCCATTGTGGCCGGCGATCAGGATGGCGTCGGCATTGGCCTTGGCCACGCCCGAAGCGATGGCCCCGATGCCCGAGGCGGACACCAGTTTCACCGTCACCTTGGCGTCGGGATTGATGGCCTTCAGGTCGTAGATGAGCTGGGCCAGGTCCTCGATTGAATAGATGTCGTGGTGCGGCGGCGGGCTGATCAGGGTGGTGCCGGGCACGGCGTGGCGCATCCGCGCGATGAACTCGGTCACCTTGAAGCCGGGCAGTTGCCCGCCCTCGCCGGGCTTGGCGCCTTGCGCGACCTTGATCTCGATCTCGCGGCACTGGTTCAGATATTCGGCGGTGACCCCGAACCG
>NZ_JAUSOE010000096.1 GCF_030656255.1 Brevundimonas sp.
GTCGACTATGTCGAGAGCCTGTTCACCGACTGGAACGAGCTGCACGGCGACCGCAAGTTCGGCGACGACCAGGCCATACTGGGCGGCTTGGCCCGGTTCCGCGGTCGGCCCGTCGTCATCATGGGCCAGGAAAAGGGCCACGACACCGCCACCCGCATCACCCATAATTTCGGCATGGCCCGGCCCGAGGGCTATCGCAAGGCCGTGCGCTTGATGGACCTGGCCGAACAGTTCGGCCTGCCGGTGCTCAGCTTCATCGACACCGCCGGCGCCTATCCGGGCCTGGGCGCCGAGGAGCGCGGTCAGGCTGAGGCCATCGCCCGTTCGACCGAACGCTGCCTGACCCTGGGCGTCCCCTCCATCGCCACCATCGCCGGCGAAGGCGGCTCGGGCGGGGCCATCGCCATCGCCGCCGCCAGCCGCGTGCTGATGCTGGAACATTCGATCTATTCGGTCATCTCGCCCGAAGGCGCGGCCGGCATTCTGTGGCGCGACGGCGCGCGGGCCAGGGACGCGGCCATGGCCATGAAGATCACCGGCCCGGACCTGATGGCGCTGAAGATCGTGGACCGGCTGATCGACGAACCCGTCGGCGGCGCCCACACCGACCGCGCCGCCGCCATGGCCAATGTCGGCGACGTCCTGGCCGAAGAGCTGAAGGCCTTCGAAGGCCTGTCGCCCCAGCAGATCCGCAAACAGCGCGCCGACCGCTTCTACGCCATCGGGGCGCTTTGACCGAACAGCGTTAACTCCGCGTCCATGAAATCAGGTGAAGTTTCCCGCCTGACGGGGGCGAAATCTTACCAAGCATGGCGACACAGGGCGATTCCCTTCGAGAAAGCGCGGTTTTCAACCTCAGCGGCGCCATCACCATGGTCGTCGATGATTCGCCCTTCTCCCTGACCCTGACGACGGGCGCCCTGGCCGGATTCGGCATTCGTCCCGCCTTCACCGTCGGCAAAGGCGCCGAGGCGCGTCGCCTCCTTCAGGAGAAGCCGGTCGATCTGCTGTTGGTCGATACCGACATGCCGGACATCGACGGCTTCGAACTGGTGCGCTGGCTGCGCCGTTCCGGACCCAACCCCAACGCCTTCACGCCCGTGATCATGACGGCCAGCCATATTCGGCGTGGACGCGTGACCGAGGCCCGCGACTGCGGCGCCAATTTCGTCGTCACCAAGCCGTTCAGCGCCGCCATGCTGCTTGAGCGGATCCTGTGGGTCGCGCGCGACAGCCGCCCCTTCCTCGAGGTCGGGGACTATCTGGGACCGGATCGCCGTTTCCGGCACGACGACTATGACGGGGAAGAACGGCGCGCCGACATGATCCGCAAGAAGACGATGGAGTTCGCATGACGGTCATCACCCACGTCCAGCGCAAATCCCGTCTCGCCGAGATGGTGGATCGGCCCGGCGGCGTCAGCGTCGGGGTCGCCCTGGCCCAGGCCAAGGCCAATCTGGACGGGCTGAAGGACCAGGCCCAGGCTATCATATCCGAGAATATCGCCGCCCTGCTGGCCCCGCCGACGCCGGACATCCCCGAAGCCCTGCGTCTGGACACCGCCTATGCCGCCTCCAGCCAGATCATCGACGCCGCCAGCCCCTTCGCATTGGACGACCTGTGCACGGCGGCCAAGGGTCTGTGCGACCTGCTGGACGCGGCCCCCCGCCACGGCGGATTCGACTGGCGTATCGCCACGGTCCACGCCCAGGCGATGAAGCTGTTGCTCAGCCTGCCGCCCCAGGCCCCCGGCACGGTCGAAGCCCGCATCGCCATCATGGCCAATCTGAGCGAAGTCCTGAAACGCAAGCTGCCGACGTCGCCTCAGTCTCCGGCCTGAACCGTCTTGCCCGCCCGGGTCTGTTTGCGCCACAGGGCGGCGTATTCCCCGCCCAGCCGCGCCACCAGCTCATGGTGCGCGCCGCGCTCGACGATCCGCCCGGCCTTCAGCACCAGGATCTGATCGGCGTCGGCCACGGTCGACAGCCGGTGCGCCACCACCAGGGTGGTCCGCCCCTGGCTGACCCGGCGCAGGGTCTTCTGGATCGCCGCCTCGGTGCGGCTGTCCAGGGCGCTGGTCGCCTCGTCCAGGATCAGGATGCAGGGATCGGCCAGCAGGGCGCGGGCGATGCCCACCCTCTGGCGTTCCCCGCCCGATAGTTTCAGCCCGCGCTCCCCGACCCGGGTCTCCATCCCGTCCGGCAGGCCCTGGATGAAGTCGGACAGTTCCGCCGCCGCCGCCGCCGCCCAAACCTGGGCTGCGTCCGCGTCCGGCCGGGCGAAGGCGATATTGGCGTAGAGACTGTCGTTGAACAGGGCCACGTCCTGCGGCACCAGGGCCACCGCCGCCCGCAACGAGGCCTGGGTCACCGTCCGCGCGTCATGGCCGTCGATCAGGACCCGCCCCTCCTGCGGATCCAGCAGCCGCAGCGCCAGTTTGACAATGGTGGACTTGCCTGCACCCGACGGTCCCACCAGGGCCGTGGTCGTGCCCGGCGCGGCGACGAAACTGACGTCCTCCAGCCCGCTGGCCCGCGCGTCGTGACGATAGCCGACCTGCTGGAACTCCACCGAGGCCCCGCGCGCATCGACCGGCCGCGGCAGGGGGGCGGCGTCGGCCGCATCCGCCACCTGGGGCGTCAGCCGCGTCACCTTCAGCATCTCCTCCATGTCGATGAAGGACTGGCGGATCTCGCGATAGGCGAAGCCCAGGATGTTCAGCGGCGCATACAGCGAGATCATGATCAGCACCGCCGCCGTCACATCCCCTGGCCCCATCCGCCCGGCGGCCGCCTCGAATCCGGCCATCACCGCCATGACGCCCAGACCCAGGTTCATGATCAGGGCCTGGATGCCGTTCAGCAGGGCCAGCGAGCTGTTGGCCTTCAGCGACGCCTGGGCGTAGTCGCCCAGCGCCCGGTCATAGGTCTGGGCCGCCCGGCTCTCGGCCCCGAACGACTTGACCGTCTCATAGTTCAGCAGGGCGTCGACCGAGACCCCCGCCGCCTCGGAATCGGCGGCGTTCATGATCCGGCGATGTTCCAGCCGCCAGTTCGACAGGGCGAAGGTCGCGACCGTGTAGACCACCACCACCGCCACCGCGACCGCCGCGAACCGCCAGTCGTACTTGCCGCCCAGCACCGCCGCCGCCAGCACCAGTTCCACCCCGGTCGGAACCAGGTTGAAGGCCAGGATGCGCAACAGGAAGTCCACCGCTCGCGAACCGCGATCCATGGTCCGCGACAGGGCGCCCGACCGCTTGGTCTGGTGAAAATCCAGCGACAGGCTCAGCGCATGGGCGAACACCTCGGCCGCCGTCTTCCTTTGCGCCGCAGACCGAACCGGGGCGAACACCACGTCCGACACCTGGGGCGCGACCGACGACAGGAAGCGCACGATGGCCCAGCCCACCGCGAAGGCCGCGAAACCCCAGCCGACCGCTACGGCCGCCCCCTGCCCCGCCGCCAACCGATTGACCGCCGCCCCCAGCATCAGGGGCGCCAGCACCCCCAACGCCTTGCCCGCCAGCGTCAGACCGACGGCCGAAACCAGCCGCAACCGCAGTTGCGGCGCGCCCGACCGACCCACCAGCCGCACCAGGTCCGCCAACGCCTGCAGCGTCGGGGGTCCCTCTGTCTTTTCCTGCATGCTCCCCGCCTGTTGCGCCTTGATCATAGGGTCGCGCCGGCCGCCAGAGCGCTCTCCGCGCATCGCCATGATCCGCATATGGACAGACTATGCGACCGGCGAAAGGCCGCACGCGCGACAAGGGCTCAGTTCAGGCCCGCGACCGCCTCAATCAGCTCGTCCACGGCCTCTTCCTGCGTCGCCCAGGAACAGACGAACCGCACCGATCCGTCGTCGAACTGATAGCAGGCCCAGCCCAGGGCGTTCAGCCTCTGGTGCGCCTCGGCCGGCATCCGCACGAACACCGTATTGGCCTCGACCGGATGGGCCAGGACATAGGGCGAGCGCGTCGCCACACCCGCCGCCAGCCGTTGCGCCATCAGATTGGCGTGGGCGCCGCCGGATTCCCAATCGCCGCTTTCCAGCAGGCCCAGCATCGGCCCGGCCAGCAGCCGCGCCTTGGACGCCACCTGTCCGGCCTGTTTCAGCCGATTGTCCAACCGCCGCGCCAGACTCTTGTCGAACAGGACCAGGGCCTCGACGCAGTTCGCCCCCGCCTTGGCCCCGCCGAACACCAGCACGTCCAAGCCCAGGCGCGGAATATCCTTCAGGTCGAAGCCCGCCGCCGCCGCATTGGCCAGCCGCGCCCCGTCCATATGGACGCCGTATCCCTTGGCCTTCACCGGCTCGATCAGATGGCGCAACTCCTCCTCGGTATAGACCGCGCCATACTCGGTCGCCTGGGTCAGCGACAGGGCCGCCGGCGGCTGGCGGTGGCCGACCTCGGGCTCCGCCAGTTGCGCCTTCAACGCCAGCGGATCGATCCGCCCCGAAAGGCCCGGCAGACCGATCAGGCCCACGCCCTGGCCGAAGAAGCCGGGCGCGCCCGTCTCGTCGGTGCAGACATGGGCGGTATGGTGCGCCAGCACGGCTTCGAACGGAAAGGCCAGCATAGACAGGGCGATGGCGTTGGCGGCCGTGCCGCTGAACACGAATCTGATCTCGGCGTCGGCGTCCAGCCGTTGACGGATCTGGTCGGCGGCCCGCGCCGTGACCTCGTCTGAACCATAGGAACGGGCGTAGCCGGCGTTGGCCCGCACCAGCCCCTCGACCGCGCTGGGCGCCATGCCTGCGGTGTTGTCGGATCCGAAATCGTATCGCATCAGCGCGTCTTCACCTTCACATCATGCTCGCCGTCTTCCAACGTCCGTACACGGACGACTGGCATGACGTCTTCATCGCCATAGGGCACAGCGACCTGGTGGGGGAAGGGAATTTCGATCCCGGCGGCGTCCAGCGCCTCCTTGCCGCCCTGCATCAGATCGGCCTGGGTCTGCCACCAGTCCTCGACCTTGACCCAGGCGTGCAGGGTCACCTGCACCGAACTGTCCAACAGGCCCGTGACGCCGGTCCACGGATGCGGGTCATCCAGCACCTTCTCATGCGCCGCCGCCATATCGGCCAGGACGCAACGCGCCTTGTTCAGGTCGTCGCCGTAGCCGACGCCGAAATTGATCTCGATCCGCCGCGTCTGCTGGCCGGTCAGATTGGTCAGGGGGTCGCTCAGGACCTTGGAATTGGGGATGACGATCTTGTGGTTGTTGGCGTTCGACAACTGGGTCGTGAACAGGTCCAGCCGCTGCACCGTGCCCGACATCCCGCCCACATCGACCACGTCGCCGACGCGATAGGGTCGCAGCACCAGCAGCATGATCCCCGAGGCGACGTTCGACAGGGTCCCCTGCAGGGCCAGGCCCACCGCCAGGGACGCCGCACCCAGCACCGCAATGATCGAGGTCGTCTGCACCCCCAGCCGCTGCAGCACGGCGATCATGCCGATGATCACCACGACGACCCGCACCACCTGTACGGCGAAGCTCAGGACCGTCGGATCGTGCCGGAAGCCTCGCACCCGCGACAAGGCGTTCCGCGAGGCCCGTGACGCCCACTTGGCCGCAAACAGCGTCGCGGCGAAGATCAGGACCGCAATGGTCAGATTGATGGCGAAGTCGCCGGCCATGTCGGTGATCTTGGCCAGCATGGCGGCGTCGACGGAAACCGCCTGACGCCCTGCGGCGACGGCTTCGGCGATAGGGGAAGCGTTCAACATGGGCCGGGTCTAACGCCTCGATCTCCGAATGGAAGCCCGTTCAAGGCAATTTCACCACGACGCCGACGCGGACCGGGGGGGGGGGGGGGG
>NZ_JAUSOE010000103.1 GCF_030656255.1 Brevundimonas sp.
GTCGACGAAGAGGGCCGCATCCGCCTGCGTTTCGCCACCGACTGGCGGGCCCAGGCCGAGCACGGCGGTTTCTACCAGGCCCAGGCTTCGGGGGCCTATGAGAAACGCGGCCTCAACGTCCAGATCATCCAGGGCGGTCCCAACGGCAATGTGCCCCAGCTTCTGGCCTCGGGCGCGGTCGAGCTGGGCATGGGCTCCAACAGCTTCATCCCGATGAACCTGGTCGCCGAAGGCGCGCCGGTGAAAGCCGTCGCCGCCTTCTTCCAGAAGGACCCCCAGGTCCTGATCGCTCATCCCGACCCGGCCCTTGAGACCATCGCAGACCTGGCCGGCCGCCCTTTCCTGCTGGCCGACGCCTCGGTCACCGCCTTCTGGGTCTGGCTCAAGTCCAAATACGCCTTCACCGACGACCAGGTGCGCAAATACACCTTCAACCTGGCGCCCTTCCTGGCCGACGAGCGGGCGGTGCAGCAGGGTTATCTGACCAGCGAACCCTACACCATCGAACAGGAGGCCGGGTTCGAGCCCAAGGTCTTCCTGCTGGCCGACGAAGGCTATCCCTCCTACGCCGCCTTGGTTTTGGCGCCCAACGCCTTTGCGCGCGACAACGCCACGGCCCTGCGCAGCTTCATCGCCGCCTCGGCGGAAGGGTGGCGCGACTATCTGCGCGGCGATGCGGCGCCGGGCGACGCCCTGATCCGCAAGGACAATCCGGAAATGACCCAGGCCATCCTGGACCAGGCCCGGCAGAAGCTGCGCGACAACGCCATCGTCGATGGGGGCGACGCCGCCCTGTACGGCCTGGGCGCCATGACGGCCGACCGCTGGCAGGCCTTCTTCGAGGTGGTCAGCCAGGCGGGGGTGTTCGACCCCGGCCTGAACTGGCGCGAGGCCTTCACCGACAACTATCTGCCGGGCCGTGGCTGATCCCATCGCCGCGCTGCGGGGGGTGACGGTCGATCTTTCCGGCCGCGCCCCGCTTGGCCCCATCGACCTGAGCGTGGCGCGTGGCGAGATCCTCGCCCTGGTCGGGGCCTCGGGCGCCGGCAAGTCCACCACATTACGCCTGCTGGCCGGGCTTCAGGCGCCCAGCGGGGGCGAGGGGGTTCGTGCCCTGGGGGTCGGCCGCACCGGCTTCGTCTTCCAGAGCCCGACCCTGATGCCCTGGGCCGAGGCCGTGAAAAATGTCGCCCTGCCGCTGGAGCTGGCGGGGATGCCCAAGGCCCAGGCCCGCGAGCGCGCGACCCAGGCCCTGAGCGCCGTCGGCCTGGGCGAGCGGCTGGACGCGCGGCCGTCGCAGTTGTCGGGCGGCATGGCCATGCGCGCCGCCCTGGCCCGCGCCCTGGTCACGGCCCCGGACCTGCTGTTGCTGGACGAACCCTTCGCCGCCCTGGACAGCGTCACCCGCCGCCGCCTGATCGAGGATCTGCACGCCCTCTGGGCCACGGCCCAGCCCCGGCCCGCCATCGTCTTCGTCACCCATGACGTCGAGGAGGCCGTCTATCTGGCCCAGCGGGTCGTGGTGCTGGCGGCGGCGACCGGGCGGCCCGTCGCGGACCTGGCGACGCCCGGCCCCCTGCCCCGACCCGCCCGCTGGCGCGCCGACCCCGCCTATCGCCAGACGGTCGAGGCGACCGCCGACGCGCTGGAGGCGGCCATGCGCCCACAGTCCATGCGCCCAGAGGCCGCGCCATGAGACGCCTGACCGATCTAGCGCCGCCCATCGGCCTGGCCGTCCTGCTGCTGGCGGGGTGGGAGGCGGCCTGTCGCCTGCTGGAGCTGCCCGTCTATTTCCTGCCGCCGCCCAGCGCGGTGGCCGTGGCCCTGGTCGAGGCGGGGCCGCGCCTGGCCGCCTCGGCCCTGGTGACGTTCGGCATGGCGGTTCAGGCCCTGGTCCTGGCTGGACTGGTCGGCGGGGGCCTGGCTCTGGCGGTGTCGCTGCACCCGGCGGCGGAGCGGGCCGTGCGGCCTCTGGCCGTGGCGCTTCAGGTCACGCCGGTCGTGGCCGTCGCCCCCCTGGTGCTGATCTGGGCCGGGCTGGATCACGCCGACCGGGCCGTGGTGGCTTTGGCGGCCGTCGTCGCCTTCTTCCCGCTGTTCTCGGGCATTCTGACTGGACTGAAGTCGGCGGACCCGGATCTGGAGCGGCTGTTCGATCTGTATGGCGCCACGCCCCTGCAACGGCTGTGGCGGCTGCGCCTGCCCTCGGCGCTTCCGTTCGCGCTGGAGGGTCTGCGGGTCGCGGCGGGTCTGGCGGTCATCGGCGCCGTGGTGGCCGAGTTCGTCTCGGGCTCAGGCGCCACACAAGGTCTGGCCTGGCGGCTGCTGGAGGCGGGCAACCGCCTGCGCACGGCCGAAATGCTGGCCGGCGTCCTGTGTCTGACCTTGTTGGGCCTGGTGCTGAACGCCGCCGTCGGCGGGATCGGGCGATTGCTGTTGCGCCGTTAGCGGCGGGTTAAGCGATATCCGCCTAACCTGGGGGTTGTCTTTTTATCCGTGCGAGATCCGCCCCTTGCGACACGCCCTGATCCTGTCGACCGCCCTGTTCGCCGCCTGTGCGGCGTCGGGCGCCGCCATGGCTCAATCGTCGGCGACCGGCGCCGGCGGCCTGCGCTATCTGTCCTGGCCGGGCAAGCCGCCGGTCACGCAAGGGCCTGCGCCGACGCTGCGCCGGATCCCGCAGCCGACGACGGTCGCCGCCGTCGTGAACGCCCCCGTCACCCCCCTTCCGCTGGCCCGCCTGTCGGCCCCCGCTTCCGCATCGACGCCGACGCCCCGTCGCGGCCTGACCCCGGCCAGCGACTGGATCGCGCCTGCGCCGATGACGACGCCGACGATGACGACGACGCCCCAGCCCTATGCGGCCGCGCCGGCCGCCCCCGAGGCTGCGCCCCGTCCCGTTCGCGCCGAAACCGTCCAGGCCCCTGCGCCAGTCCAGGCCCAGGCGGCCCAGACCCAAGTCCAGACTCCCGTCCAGGCACCGCCCCAGGCCGAAGCCGCGTCCGAGCCGGCGTTCGATCCGATGGCCCCGCGTCGCGACGCGCCGATCTTCCGTCTCCAGCGCCAGACGGCCGCCGAGACCGCCCCCCAGGCCGAGACTGAAACCAAGAGCGGCGCCAAGGCTGAGACCCAGTCCGCCTCCGCCGCCCCGCCCGCCATGGTCCAGGCGGCCCTGGCCCCGGTCCAGGGCGCGCGCTTCTATTCGGTCCATCGTCAGGCCGGCCGTCAGCCGGACCGGATCAACACCGTCCAGCCCATCTATCTCGACGCCCTGCCGGTGGAGATGACCCAGACCCCGTCCTCCGCCGACCTGGCCCAACCCGACGGCCCGCCCGCCCTGCAGCGCAACAGCGACGGCACGGTGCGAGCCATGCCCCAGACCACGGGGGACGACCTGCCATGACCGAACCCTCCGCCGAAGAACGAGCCGTCATCCAGGCCTCTCGCCTGCCTGATCTGATCGCCCTGGCCAACGAAGCCTCCAGCGAGAAACGCCGGCTGCTGCTGCGCGAACTGACCGATCATTTCCTGGGCGGCGCCGAGCATAGCGTGGCCGAGACAGAGCTTTACGGCTCCGTGCTCGAAACCCTGTCGGACGAGATGGAGACGGCCGTCCGCGCCGAACTGGCCGCCCGGTTCGCCGAGGCGCCCAATGCACCGGCCAGCCTGATCCGACGCCTGGCCGAAGACCAGATCGACGTCGCCGGGCCGGTGCTGCGCGGCTCCACCGTCCTGACCGACGCAGACCTGATCGGCGTGATCAGCCGCCAGGGCCAGGACCATATGCGCGCCGTCTCCGGCCGTATCGAGGTCTCCGAGGCCGTGTCCGAGATCATCGTCGAACGCGGCGACGACCACACCCTGGGCGTCCTGCTGCGCAACGACGGCGCCCAGCTGTCGCGGGCCGCGTCGGAAACCGCGGTCGAGCGCGCCAAGAACAACCCCGAGCTTCACGCCTCAGCGGTCGAGCGCAAGAGCCTGCCCGCCGACCTGCTGAACGACATGTATTTCGTCGTCGAGGCCCGGCTGCGTCACCAGATCCTGGAACAGAACGCCCAGATGGACCCGGACCTGCTGGAGGCTGCCCTGGCCGCCGGGCGCGCCCGTGTCGCCACCGACGACGGGGCCCTGCCGGCCGACTACGCCGAAAGCCTGGCCTATGTCGACGAGTTGCACGCCGCCAACCAGCTGACCCCGCAGGTGCTGATCCGCTTCCTGCGCTCCAAGGGCCGCACGGCCTTCCTGGTCGCCCTGTCGCGTCTTTCGGATGTGGATTTCCACACCGCACGCAACATTGTGGACCGGCGCGACCTGGACGCCCTGTCGATCATCTGCAAGGCCGCCGACATCGACCGGGCGATCTTCCTGACCTACGCCGTGTCGCTTCTGGGCGGGGATTCCAATCCGATGGGCCGGGCCGCCGCCTATGGCCGGATGTACGGCGAACTGACCCGCGACGCCGCCCAGCGCACCCTGCGTTTCTGGCGCATGCGCCGCGTCGCCCAGGCGGCGTAAAACGCACGATTTGTTGCTCCCCCGCAGGGGGAGGGGCGTCGCGCCAGCGACGGGGTGGGGCCGGCCAGGCAATGCGCGCGCGCCTTATGCAGGCCTCACCCGTCCCATTCTGAATCGATCTGTCTCGCGTCGCCCGGCCCGGCCCACCCGGCTTCGCTCCGCTACGCCCCCCTCCCCCGCAGGGGGAGGGAAAGGTCTGTCCGCCGTTCCAAACAAAAACGCCCGCCTCCTTGCGGAAGCGGGCGTTTTCTACCGGTAAAGACCGGTCTTACTTCTTGGCGCGTGCGACGCGGGCGGGTTTACGGCCGCCCTGGCCCAGGCCCATCTGCTTGGCCAGTTCCGAACGCGCCTTGGCGTAGTTCGGGGCGACCATCGGATAGTCTTTCGGCAGACCCCATTTGGCGCGGTAATCTTCGGGGCTCATATCGTACTTGGTGCGCAGGTGACGCTTCAGCGACTTGAACTTGCGACCGTCTTCCAGGCAGATCAGGAAATCGGCGTTGATCGACTTGCGGATCGGCACGGCCGGTTCCTTGGGCTCCGGCGGAACCTCGACGGGACCGTTGGAAACGCCCGACAGAGCGGCGTGAATATTGGCGATCAGCGCCGGCAGGGCTTCCGCCGTCACCGTGTTGTTGCCGACATAGGCCGACACGATGTCAGCGGTCATTTCCAGCAGTTCGGGCTTCTCGTCCATTCGCGGCGTCTCTTCCATAATCGATTTGCTTCGACTGAAACGCCAGCCGAACTCACCCTTTCGGCTCTTAGGGTTGTTTGATTGCAAAAGCAATCCGCGCGTTATGTGAACGACAAGGCTTTATATAACGCCACTTGTGGTCATGCTGACCTAGCGTTTCAAGTCTTCGGTCAAAACCATCATGGCTGCACGTTCCGGCGCCGAATATTCATCGATCGCCTCATCCTCACCCTCACGGATCGCACGCAGGAGACTGGGCGTCAGGGCCGATGACAGAGACCAGTTCCAGTAACGCAATACGGTCTGCGCCCGATCCACCGCCAGCATTTCATAGGTGATCTGCACACGTTCAAGGTCAGGATGAAGAGCGCCGTCGGCCGTCGTCTCGGGCCGACGCATCGAGCGCCAGAGATTCAGCAGATCCACACGCGACAGACCCGTGGCCTTGCACAGGATCGCCAGGGATTCGCCGCCCGGGTCCCCCAGGATCTTGGCGCCGGTCAAGGGTTTGACGCCCGCGAGAAAGGCGATCTCCGACGCCGTTTCGCGCGACAATCCGTCTCGCGCCGCCACCGACAGGGCGTGTTCCAGCCCGTCATAGGGGCTCTTGTCGATGGCCGCGCGGTTGCGCTGGCGCCGCTCGATGAACTGCAGGGCCTTGCGCGCCACGGGATCCGACCAGCCCTCGGCGGCCGCCATGGCGAAGACGTCCTCGGACACCTCCTGCATCACCTCGCGCGACACGGCGAACCGCTGCAGGATGGTGCGCCGGTCGTCCGGCCCGCACCACCAGAACATCACATAGGCGCCGGCGGGTCTCAGCTCCGGGCGTTTCAGCAGAAGACCGGACAGTTTCGGATGCGTCCGGCTCAGGCCGACCACCGCCTCGACCCCGACCTGGGACAGGCGGACGGTGGGATTGCGCAGCACCGCCTCCATCACCTCCATCTCGCCGAAGCTGAACAGGGTTTCGGTGACGATCTCGGACAGGCCGCGACGCTCGGCCATGATCAGCCGATGCTCAGGCCCCGCGTCGCGCGCGCACCCGACCAGGTCCGCGTCGCTCAGGGACGCGCATTGTTCGATCAGCAGACGGGCGATCTCGGGCTCGTCGCGCAGCAGCAGGCGCGCGACGCTGTTGGGCAGTTCAGCCAGGGGCGCCAGCCGCGAGGCGACGCGCCGCCGCTCCTCCGTCGACGCCAGCCGCAACATTTCGACCAGCAGGTCCCCGGTCACGGCGCGTTCGAAGGCGTTGATCCGGCTGGCCGGCAGGGAGACGACATCGGCCAGCCGTTTCAGCAACGCATGGCGCGCCTTCAGCGACGGCTGAGCCGCCTCATCGTCATTCCGGGCCGACGCCTCGTTCATGGCGCCAAGACTAAGGGCTCAGAGTTAACCCGGCGTATCGGCGACGCTTGGCCTTACAGCCCCTCGAACAGGGCGGTCGACAGATAGCGTTCGGCGAAGGACGGGATGATGACCACGATGGTCTTGCCCGCATTCTCGTCGCGGGCGGCCAGGCGGAAGGCCGCCGTCAGGGCCGCGCCCGAGCTGATGCCGACCGGTATGCCTTCCACGCGGGCGGTCTTGCGGGCCATGTCGAAACTCTCGTCGTTCGACACCTGTTCGACCCCGTCCACGACGGCGGGATCATAGATGGCGGGGACGAAGCCCGCGCCGATGCCCTGGATCTTGTGCGGGCCGGGCGCGCCGCCCGACAGGACGGGCGAAGCCTCGGGCTCGACCGCGATCATCCGGATCGTGGCCTTGCGGGCCTTAAGCGCCTGGCCGACGCCCGAGATGGTGCCGCCGGTGCCGACGCCGGCCACCACCATGTCCACGGCGCCGTCGGTGTCGTTCCAGATCTCCTCGGCCGTGGTCGCGCGGTGGATGGCGGGGTTGGCCAGGTTCTCGAACTGCGACGGCATGACGGCGTTGGGCGTGGTCTCCAGCAGTTCCTGAGCGCGGGCGATGGCGCCCTTCATCCCCTTCTCGGCGGGGGTCAGCTCCAGCTGGGCGCCCAGAAGGGCCAGCATCTTGCGCCGTTCGATCGACATGCTTTCGGGCATGCACAGGATCAGTTTCAGCCCCTTGGCGGCGGCGACGAAGGCCAGGGCGATGCCGGTGTTGCCGCTGGTCGGCTCGATCAGCACCGTGTCGGCCTTGATCTTGCCCGCGTCTTCCAGCGCCTCGACCATGGCGACCCCGATCCGGTCCTTGACCGAGGCGATGGGGTTGAAGAACTCCAGCTTGGCCAACACCGTGGCCTTGGCGCCGTATTCGGCCGACAGACGCGGCAGCCGCACCAGGGGGGTGTCGCCGATGGTGTCCATGATCGAATCATACACCTTGCCCCGCCCCTTCTTCAGATGGCGGGACGCGTCGTAGCTGAAGTCGGACATGGGGGGGGGCTCCGGTAAGGTCGGGTCGTTCAGGGTGCGTAACAGATAGGCGGCGAGACCGATCCGCAAGGGGGCAGGCGCGATGATTTCTGTCCGCCGGCCTCAGATCCGGCGCCGCGGACAGCTGGCCTAGCCGAAGAAATACCGAAGAACGACGATGCTTACGAACGACATGCCGCCGGCAACGACGACGCCAAGGCCGAGCACGATTATAAGGAAACAGTCGAACAGCTGTTGGTCATTTGTCCAACTTAACGGCGTGGCCCGTGAGCGTCGATCTCTAGGCCGCTGCTGTCGAGAACGTCTCTCGTCAAGACGGCGGCCACCCCGCTCACACAATCTTTACGTACGTTTTATGTGATTACAGATTGAAACGGCATCAAGAAAGTGTCGTCATAGCAGCAGGGGATCAGCCCCTTTCGGGAGGACTACATGATCAAGAAGTTCCGTCATCGTCGCCTCATTTACCGACTCGATGCTTGTCGACGTGCCGGCTGTTAATGCCAGCCCAATCTAATGCACGTTCGCTTTGAGCGGCGCGCTGAACGCATGCGGGCGGGACGACATTGGCTCTGAGAACGCATCGCATTTCGAATACACACGCATAAAACACGCGTTCGAAATTCACTCCTGAATTCCAGCCGCACTCCCTTCGGAAGTCATGCTTAGTCGCTTCAATGATTGCGAGCTGCGCTGACGCCCGGCCTTCAAAAAATAAACTTTGACGGGAGATTATCTCCCAAGGAGCATACTGATGAAAAGATTTATCGGGAATATCACCGTATTGGCCCTAGCTGTCTTGGCGCCGCTCTCTGCGTCACCTGCCATGGCCAATGACTATTCGGTTCAGCGCGACTTCTACTCAGACGCCACGCTTACGACCTATGTGGGCTGGGCCTACCGCAACTGCCATGGAAAAACCTTAAGCATGGGAACAGTGACGCCATATTATATCGAAACACGTGAAGGCTGCATCTAGGTTAGACTGGCGATATTGTTTCGAGGCCGCTTCGGGAGACTGGAGCGGCCTATAGCCAGCCTTCCGCCCGCAGCGGCGCGACCCGCGTGCGGGACACCGGCGCCGTCAGCCCGCCTTTCAGCTTCAGGCTGAGATTGCGGCCGTCCTCGACCACGCCCTCGACGGCCGCCCGGGCGACCCACCAGGACCGGTGGGTCTGACGCCCTTCGACGCCCGCCAGCCCGGCCATGGCCTGCGACAGCGACATCAGGATGAGATCGGAGCCGAGGGGGGTGTGGACCCGGACATAGTGGTCCTCCATCTGCAGGCAGATCACCTCGCGACCCAGGTGCGGCGGCAGTCGGTCGCGCGGGTCGGCGGACAGGGGCGTCGGCGGCTCGGCGGCGGGGGCGGCGGTTCGCGCCAGGATCCACAGGGGGACGCCGGTCGCCAGGATGCTGACGATCAGGCTCTGGCCATACCATTCCAGCAGGCCGACCTCGAACGCGCCCGGCCACATCCGCTGGGCCAGGGCCCGACTGATCAGGGTCATGGGCGCCGCCAGCAGGACGATGATCGGCGGCGCCCATAGCCAGACGGAAAGACTCCGCCCGCGCGCCCACAGCGCCAGCCGGGGAACAATCAGGCCGAACAGGACCCAGCCCGACCAAAGACTGACGACCCAATAGACGATCCGCAGCGGCGGCGACCCGTTCAGATACGAACCGAACGGCCCGATCACGCCCAGCACCAGCCCCAGGACGGTCGTGACGGCCAGCCCGACCAGCGCCAGGCGCCCGTACGTCAATCGCGAATCCCCAGACTTCATTCCTCTTCCTAGCCGTTCGGCGGCGTCTGCGGAATCGCCGCGCCGATCGTCCATTCGCCGGGCCGCGAACCCGTTCGCCCATTGGCGCAAACGGCGTGGTGCCACGGGGAGAGACCCGTTCAGAACTCCGCCGTCACAGCCCTTGAACGGAGCCTTCCATGATCCTGCTCGCCGCCCTCGCCGCCCTCGCCCTTCAGACCCCGCCGTCCGCAGCGGGTCCGTCCGCGCCCCTGGCGACGACGCCCGCCGCCCAGCCGGCGCCCCAGACCGTCGGCTTCACCCGGCTGGAAGTTGCGGACGGCGCAGGCCCCGCCATCGAGGTCGGGATCTGGACACCCCCGACCAACGGGGCCGAGGACGACGTCCGTCGGCCCCTGATCGTCATCTCGCACGGCAACGGCGGTGATTTCCGCAGCCATGAGGCTACCGCCCGCGCCCTGGCCCAGGCCGGGTTCACGGTCGCCGCCCTGACCCATACAGGCGACAACTGGCGCGATCAGAGCCGGGCAACGGACGTCGCCCAGCGGCCGCGCCAGATCCATGTCCTGATCGACTATCTGACGGGCCAGTGGGACGGCCGGGGCCGGATCGACCCGGACCTGATCGGCGCCTTCGGCTTTTCGTCCGGCGGCTTTTCCGTCCTGACGGCGGCGGGCGGCGAGCCCGACCTGAGCCGGGTCGTCGATCATTGCCGCGCTCACCCTGACTTCTACGACTGCCGCCTGGTGTCGGCCCATCCGGAAGCGATCCAGGCGGCGGCCGTCCAGGACTGGATTCATGACGCACGGATCAAGGCGGTCGTGGCCGCCGCCCCGGCCCTGGGCTTCACCTTCACGCGCGCGGGCCTGTCAGGCGTGACCCAGCCGGTTCAGCTATGGCGGGCCGAAGACGACCACGTCCTGCCCAGCCCCTTCTACGCCGAGCCTGTTCGCGACGCCCTGCCGCGTCAGCCCGAATATCGTGTGGTTTCGGGCGCCGACCATTTCGACTTCCTGCCGCCCTGCTCCGCCCGACTGGCGGCGGCCGCGCCGATCATCTGCGTCGCCACGCCCGGCTTCGACCGGGCGGCCTTTAATGAGGATTTCAACCGGGAGGTCGTTCGCTTCTTCCGTCAGACTCTGTAACCGCCGGAGACGGCGGCGCGCGGCCTAGAAGGACTCCCACCCATCCGCATCAGGCTCCGACACAGGCGCCAGGGCCGCGCCGCCGCGGCCGACGGTCTTCAGGGCGGCGACGGTGCGGGCGGGAGAGGCGGCGGGCCGGATCGGAGCGGGGGCCGAGGCGGCAGGGGGCGCGCCGACGCGGAAACGGGCGACGGCGGCGTTCAGGCTGTCGGCCTCGTGCGACAGGGAATGGCTGGCGGCGGTGGACTGTTCGACCATGGCGGCGTTCTGCTGGGTCATCTGGTCCATCTGGTTGACCGCCGTATTGACCTCCTGCAGGCCGGTGGCCTGTTCGGCGGCCGAGGACGAGATGTCCGTCACCAGCCGTTCGATCTGGGCGACATGGGCGACGATCCGGTCCAGGGTCTGGCCGGTTTCGCCCACCAGACGCACCCCCGACCCCACCTGGACGGTGGACTGGGTGATCAGGGACTTGATCTCCTTGGCGGCCTGAGCCGACCGCTCGGCCAGGGCCCGGACCTCGGAGGCGACGACGGCGAAGCCGCGACCGCTCTCGCCCGCCCGCGCCGCCTCGACCCCGGCGTTCAGGGCCAG
>NZ_JAUSOE010000107.1 GCF_030656255.1 Brevundimonas sp.
GTCGACATCTTCAACAAGGCATTCCCGGATCGCACCTTCGACGTCGGCATCGCCGAGCAGCACGCGGTGACGTTCGCTGCGGGCCTCGCCACCGAAGGCTACAAGCCGTTCTGCGCGATCTATTCGACCTTCCTGCAGCGCGGCTATGACCAGGTGGTCCACGACGTGGCGATCCAGTCGCTGCCGGTGCGGTTCGCCATGGACCGGGCCGGTCTGGTCGGCGCCGACGGGGCGACCCACGCCGGGTCGTTCGACATCGGCTTCATGGGGGCCTTGCCGGGCATGGTGCTGATGGCCGCCGCCGACGAGGCGGAGCTGGCGGGCATGATCTCGACCAGCCTGGCCATTGACGACCGCCCCAGCGCCTTCCGCTATCCGCGCGGCGACGGCGTCGGCGTCGAGATCCCGGAACTGGCCGCCCCGTTCGAGATCGGTCGCGGCCGGATCGTGCGCGAGGGGACCTCGGTCGCCATCCTGTCCCTGGGCACCCGGCTGCAGGAATCGCTGAAGGCCGCCGAACTGCTGGCCGCCAGAGGCGTATCCGCCACCGTCGCCGACGCCCGGTTCGCCAAGCCGTTGGACGCCGACATGATCCTGCGCCTGGCGCGCGAGCATGAGGCCCTGATCACGGTGGAAGAGGGCGCCATGGGCGGCTTCGGCGCCTTTGTGCTGCAACTGCTGGCCGAAAAGGGCGCGCTGGATCGCGGCCTGAAGGTCCGCACCCTGAACCTGCCCGATGTCTTCCAGGACCAGGATGCGCCGGCCGCCATGTACGCCCTGGCCGGCCTGAACGCCGAACAGATCGCCGCCGCCGCCCTGCGCGCCCTCGGCGTCGAGGCCAGCCGAGCCGCCCGGGCCTGAGAGATCATCCCATGACCGCCGGCGTATCTCCCCGGCCGGTCGGGACGGCCTTTCTGGTCGGCTATGCGGTCGCCTATATCGGCGCCTTCATCGGCGTCGCGCCGCTGTTGCAGGTGCTTGCACCCCTCCACGCCGAGCTTATCGACGGCGAGGCCAAGGGTGCTCTGCTCAGCCAGGCCCTGTTCTGGGGCTGTATGGCGGCCGGGGTCGGCAATATCATCGGCGGCGCCCTCAGCGACCGGACCCGGTCGCGGCATGGACGGCGGCGGCCCTGGATCGTCGTCGGCGCCGTGCTGACCGTCGGCAGCTACGCTCTGATCCAGCAGTCTTCGACCCCGCTGGGTCTGGTGTTGGGCCTGGTCAGTTTCCAGCTGACCTTCAACATCCTGCTGGCCCCTCTGATCGCCCTGTTTGCCGACCGCGTGCCCGAGAACCGGCGCAGCGCCATGTCGGCCGTCATGGGCATGGGCTATCCGCTCGCCGCCATGATCGGCTCGGTGGTGATGGCCTGGGGGCCGCAGGGGGAGGTGGCGCGGTTCGCGGTGCTGGCGGCCGTCGTCGTCGTGGCGACCGTGCCCTTCGCCCTGCTGTCGCGCGAGGATCCCGTGTCTCCCGACCAGGTGCGGGCGCCCCTGTCGGGGTTTTCTCTGCCCAGCCTGTTACGGCCCTTCGCCGTTCGCGACTTCAGCCTGGCCTGGTCTTACCGGTTTCTGGTCGTCACCGGCTATTCGCTGGTGGCCTTCTATCTGCTCTTCTACATCGCCGACGCCATCGGCTTTCCGACCCTGTTCCCCGGCCGCTCGGCCGAGGCCGGCCATTCGCTGCTGACCGCCATCGCCGTGGTCGGGGTGGTCGCGGTCAGCACCATCGTCGCCATGGGCGGGTCGCGGATCACGCGGCGCAAGCCGCTGGGCGTCGCCGGCGGGGTGCTGTTGGCCATTGCTGCCGCTCTCCTGGCTACCACCCAGGACTGGACGACGGTGGTCATCGCCTTCGCTCTGTATGGCGTCGGCCAGGGCTGCTACGGCGCGATCGACATCGCCCTGATGACCGATGTCCTGCCGTCGGTCGAGGACCGGGGCAAGGACCTGGGACTGATCAATCTGGCCGTGACACTGCCTCAGGCCATCGCGCCCCTGGTCGCCCTGGTCCTGCTGGAGACCCTGGGTCTGGACTTCCGCAGCCTGTTCCTGGCCGCCGCCGCCTGTTTCGGCGGGGCGACCCTGGCGGTGGCGGCGATCAGGCGGGTGCGGTGACGTCTTCCAGCGGGCCGAGGCCCGTCTCGGTTCGCGCCACGCGATAGCGTTTCACCGTCTTGTTCTCATACGGCTTGGCGAAGATGGTGGAGACTGTGCGCAGGTCGCCGACCGCCTGATCGCGGTCCAGGGTCAACAGAACATAGCCCTTGGCCGCCTGGTCGCAGAACTTGACCTCGGGATTGGCGGCTTCCAGCGCCAGACCCAACGGCAGGCCGCCGACCATGTCGCCCGGCGACGGGCTGGAGATGGACGAGGTTCCGAACTCGACCGCCCGACGCTGGCCGCCGTTGTCGTAAAGTTCATTGACCCAGAAGGCGTGGCTGTCGCCGGCCAGGACGATGGGCTCGACCCCGGCCTGTTTCATCGTCTCGTACAGGCGCTCGCGCCCAGCCGGATAACCGTCCCAGCTGTCCAGATTGAACGGCAGGCCCAGTTTGAACAGCTGGATCGCGGCCTCGACCTGGGGCCGGATGTCGGCGGGCAAGCCGGCGACCATCTGGGCCACCTGGGCCGGCGGCAGCATCTGTTCGATGTTCGGTCCCTTGACCCGCGCCATGACCACCTGGTTGCCCAGGATCTGCCACGGACGACCGGCGGCCTTGGACTGGGTCATGGCGTCGCCCAGCCAGCGGCGCTGGCTGTCGCCCAGCAGGTCGCGCGACGGCTCCTGGCGCTGGGCCTCGAAGGCGGCGAGGTCTGGACGGCCGTCGGCCGTCTTGGGGATGTTGGCGAAATCCATCTGCTCGTTGCGGGCTAGCAGCCGGGTCTCGACCATGTGCAGGCTAGCCAGGTCGCCGAAGTGGAAGCTGCGGTTGATCGCCTCCTTCATGCCGCCGGCCTTGGCCTCGCGGATCGGCATCCATTCGTAATAGGCGCGCAGGGCCGCCGCCTTGCGCGTGGCGAAATCGCCTTCGGTCGCCGGCTGATGGTTTTCGGCGCCCAGGATCCAGGCGTCGTTGGCCACCTCGTGGTCGTCCCACACGCAGATGAAGGCGGCGCGGGCGTGGGCGGCCTGAAGATCGGGGTCGGTCTTGTACTGGGCGTGGCGCGTCCGATAGTCGGCCAGGCTGACGATTTCGTGCGGCGGCAGGGGCGCGCGGTTCAGGCGGGCGCCCGTGGTCATGCCGTAGTCGGCGGGCGCGGCGCCATATTCATAGATGTAGTCGCCCAGGTGGACGACGGCGTCCAGCCGCTCCAGCTGCGAAATTGCTTCATAGGCGTTGAAAAGGCCGCCGGGATACAGCTGGCACGAGACCACGGCCAGGGTCACTTGCGGCGTCGCGCCCTGGTCCAGGGTGCGGACCCGGCCGACCGGCGAGGTCACGCCATTGGCGACGAAACGATAGAAATACTCCCGGCCGGGCTCCAGGCCCTGGCCGTCCAGATCGTGTTTGACGGTGAAGTCGCGTTCAGCCAGAGCGCGCAGCCCGGTCGAGCGGCGCACGATGTCGCTGAAGCCTGAGTCCTTGGCCACTTCCAGAACAACGGCGACCGCCCCGACCGACGGATCGGCCGGGGTGACGCGCGTCCAGAAGACGGCCGAATGCTGATCCGGATCGCCGCTGGCCACCCCGTGAAGGAAGGCGACCGATCCCGCCTGACCTTCGCCAGGCACAGTGGCGCAGCCCGTGGCGGCGCCGGCCCCGAGGAGGCCCAGAAGGCTGCGGCGATCCATTTGCATCAGTTCGTCCTTAGAGTTTCAGCTTGAACACGAGACCGTATGACGCCGGGCGACCGGCGATGAAGGTCGGCATGCCCAGGGCGTCGCCGGTGTTGCCGGCGTCCTTGATGTATTCCTCGTCGAGAATGTTCTCGCCGAAAGCTTCGACGCCCCAGTTGGTCGAGTCCGGGGTGTAGCGAACACGCAGGTTCAGCAGGCCGTAGGAGTCCTGGTACTCGTCCTGGACCAGGTCGGCGACGATGTTGCTCGTCTGCAGGGCCGGGATGTCGTTGTCGTCGTCGAAGAAGACCTTGGACTGCCAGGTGTAGGTCGGCTGGACCTCGATCTGGCCGCCGGTGACCGGCAGGCGCCAGGTCGCGCCGATCGAGGCGGCGTTGTCCGGCGATAGGCGGAAGTGGTTGCCGTCGTAGATGCCGTTCTCGAAGCGCGAGTGGTTGTAGGCGTAGGTGGCGAAAAGATCGAAGTTCGAGGCCACGGCGAAGTTGGCCTGGCCCTCGAAGCCATAGGACTTGGCCTCGCCGGCGTTGGTGGTGATGAAGGTCGTGCCTTCCTGGATCGTCGTCTGGAAGTTTTCGTAGTTGTACATGAAGACCGCGCCGTCGACGCGCAGGCGTCCATCCAGCAGGGCCGACTTGGCGCCGATCTCGTAGCTGTCGACCGTTTCGGCGTCGACCGGGCTGAAGGTCGGCGTGCCGCCGGGAGCGGACGGGCCCGAGGCGCTGATCACTTCCGGACGACGGCCCCGCGCATAGTTGGCGTAGACATTGGTGTCGTCGGTCAGGGCGTAGCGGGCCGTGACGCGCCAGGTGACGCCGTCGTCTTCCGAGTCATAATAGGAGAAGTCGCCGTTGTTGGCGGTCGGCTGCGACGTCAGACCGAACAGGGGAATGCCAGAGCTGGCCGGCAGGCTCTGATAGGCTGGATTGGCCAGGGCCGCCAGGAAGGCCGGCAACTGGGCCGTCGGGATCGCGCCCGACTGGATCGCCAGCAGGGCGCCCAGGGCCGAACGGCTCTCGACCGAACTCGCATAGCCGGTGGTCTTGTCGTCGCGGGTGTAACGCACCCCGGCCGACATCTCGAACCGGTCGGTAAAGGCGTAGGTGGCGTCGGCGAAGACGTCGTAGGACGTCAGTTCCGAGCTGTTGATCGGGGTCTCGATATGGTTCGAGTCCAGATTGGCGGCGATCGCCGAGGCATAGGCGCCGGCGCCCAGCGGCGTCAGCAGTTGGGTCAGCACCCCGGTCGCTACGATCGGATACCATCCCAGCGGCAGGGTGTTGTCGCCGACCGTCGTCGCCGACCCGTCCAGCACTCCGGACAGTTGCGCCAGGGCTGCGGCTTCGTTCCACTGGGTCGGCGTGCGCTGATAGCCTTCCTCGTGGAACCAGCCAGCGCCGACGAAGCCGCTCAGGCGACCGCCGTTGTCGAAGCCCAGGCGCAGGTCCTGGCTCCATTGTTCGCCGTGGGTGTCTTCCGCCGCCGTCAGGATGGGCAGGGAGACGCCGTCGGCGTCGAAGGTCTCGTAGTTGTCGAACTCGCGATAGGCGGTGGTCGAGTTCAGGCTCCAGGAAGAGTTCAGGTCGATCCGGGCCAGACCCGTTACGCCCCAGACTTCGCGGTCCAGGCCCAGCGACTTGCCGCCGTCGAAATCGGCGCCCGGCGTCAAGGCTGCGCCCTCCCAGGGTTCCTTGCCGCCCAGCACCGCGCCAGTGGTCGGATCGGCCGGCTCGTAGGCGATCGATTTGAACGAGGTGCCGGAGGCGTGGTCGTTCTGATAGTTGCCGATGATGTCGAACCGCATGGCGTCCGACGGCGTCCAGGCGCCGGACAGACGCACGGCCTTGGTCTCGATGGCGTTGAAATCGTCGCCGCCCAGCAGGTTTTCGACCGAACCGCCGCGGGTCTTCAGGCGGGTGGCGAGGCGCAGGCCGGCGGTTTCACCAACGGGCAGGTTCAGCGCGCCCTCGACCATGCGATAGTCTTCGTTGCCGGCCTCGATATTGGCGTAGGCCTTGGTTTCGCCGGGCTGGGCGCGGTTCTGGACCAGATTGACGGCCCCGATCAGGGCGCCGCGGCCGTACAGGGTCGACTGCGGGCCTTTGGCGATCTCGACGCGCTCCAGGTCGAACAGTTCGACAAACGAGCCGCGCGACTTGGAGATGGAGACGCCGTCCTGGAAGACCGACACGCGGGGTTCGGTCGTGGCCGCGCCGTCGTCCGAGGTGATGCCGCGCATCACGAAGCCGGGGTTGTTGGGCGACTGGTTCTGCACCAGGAAGCCGGGCACGAAGGCCGACAGCTGTTCGAAGTCCTGGATGCCCAGGTCCTCCAGGAACTGGCCGGAATAGGCAGTCAGGGCGAACGGGACGTCGATGGTCTTCTGTTCGCGCAGTTGGGCCGTGACGACGATCTCGTCCAGGGTGGCCGGTTCCGTCGTCTGGGCCTGAGCCCCATGGGCTGCGGCCATCACGCCGGTCAACGCCGCCGCAGCCATAAGCCGCGTCCTGAATTCATTCGCCATCGTTTTTCCCCAAGCTTGGCCTGAACGGCGATCAGTAACCGGCGGCGATGTCGCTGAGGCGACGCTGGGAATGCTGATGCATGACGTTGAGACGGCGGATGAAAGACATTCAAGCCGTGTACGTTTCATTAATCGCGTGGATCGACCCGCCGCCGGCGTGAGCCCGAACGGAGCCGCAGGCGAATTAGGTCTTCGGCGGCGCCGTAGAGCCTCTTGGTGCAAAACCGAAATCGACCATGCTTTGTCGCGGCAGTTCGGCCTCGCCGGCTGTGGAGCGGATCAGCAGTTCGGCGGCGACCGCGCTCATTTCGGCGATCGGCTGGATGATGGCGGTCATGTCGGCGAACCGGGCCAGGGGCGTGTTGTCGAAGCTGATGACCGACAGGTCGGCAGGGACGGACAGGCCGTTTTTATTGGCCGTGCGCAGGGCGGCGTGGGCCATGCGGTCGTTGCTGGCCAGAACGGCCGTGGGCCGCGATGGCAGGGCCAGCAGGGCCTCCATGGCGGCGACGCCGGACTCGTATGAGAAATCCCCGCGCGCGATCAGCGTCTCGTCCAGGCCGTGCGCCGAGGCCGACATGGCGCGGCGATAGCCGGCCAGCCGCGCTCCGCTGACGGCGTATTCCTCGCTGCCGGTGATGAAGCCGATGCGGAGATGGCCCAGACCCAGCAGGTGATCGACGGCGAAGGCGGCGGCCATGGCGTCGTCCATCGACACCGCGAACCCGTCCCCTTCGGCGATGGAGGCGATACGGGCGAAGGGCAGGCCCAGTCGGCTCAGCAGGCCGGTGATGGCGGGATTTTCCGAATGCGGCGGGGTCAGGATGACCCCGTCCGGGTGCAGGGCGGCGATGGCCCCGCGCACCGCTGCGTCCACATGGTCGGAATGGGTGTCGACCAGTTCGAAGATCATCCGATAGCCGTGGGCCTCGCACTTCAGCATGCCGCCCATCAGCATCTGGTCGACCCAGTCGGTGCCCTCGCCGGACTTCCAGCCCTCGATGGTCCGGTCCCGGTCGTTCAGCGCCATCAGCAGATAGGAGCGCGAGCCGCCCATCCGCCGCGCCGCCAGACTGGGGACATAGCCCAGCTTGGCCACGGCGGCGCGCACCCGCTCTTGCACGACCGGGCGAACATTCGGCTCGTTGTTGATGACCCGCGACACGGTCTGCAGCGAAACGCCCGCCTCGGCGGCGACGTGTTTGATGGTGACGGCGCGACGCAAACTCTGATCCCTTATCCCCTGCGCCATAGTGTCAGGCTTGTTTGCGCCAAGGCAAGCGCGCCGGTATCAGGCCGGGACGGCCAATGGGGCGGGCAGGTCCACCGCCAGGTCCACGGAGGGGGCCGGACAGTGGGTGTCGATGAAGGCCTGATGCGTCGGCAGGTCGGCGACGAAGGCGTTCAGAATATTGGCGGCGCGGTCCATCTCGTCGGTCAGGCCCGCAAAGTCGATCCGGTCCACCAGCGGCGGATAGGACCGCGGCTTCACCCCCATGCCGTCCATCACCGCATACCAGCTGACATTGCGGAACAGCGGATCCAGCGCCTCGACCAGGCTGCCGTTGGCGCGGAAGACCTCCAGCTTGTGCTGCAAGCCTTCGGGCAGGACCATGTCCCGGCATTGCCGCCAGAAGGCCGTGTCGTCCCGCCGCGTCAGGGCGTAGTGCAGGATGATGAAGTCGCGGATCTCCTCGTAATCCACCGTCATCCGCCGATTATACTCGGCCGCCAGGTTCGGATCGCAGTCCAGGTCCGGCATCAGCCGGAACAGGAAGTCCATGCCGCGATAGATCAGGTGGATGGCCGTCGATTCCAGCGGCTCGATAAAGCCGCTGGCCAGGCCCAGCGACAGGACGTTCTTGTCCCAGATCTTCTCGCGCACCCCGGTCTTGAACGGCACCACCATCGGATTGACCACCGGCCGTCCCTCGACCTGGGCCATCAAGGTCGCGGTCGCCTCGTCGTCGGACATGTAGCGGCTGCAGAAGACATGGCCGTTGCCGGTCCGGTGTTGCAGCGGAATCCGCCAGCGCCAGCCGCAGTCCTGCGCCTGGGCCAATGTATAGGGTTTGGGCGGGCCGACATTCTCGGTCTGGACCGCGATGGCCCGGTCGCACATCAGCCATTCGGACCAGTCCGTATAGCCGACCCCCAGGGTCTTGCCGATCAGCAGGGCGCGGAAGCCGGTGCAGTCGATGAAGAAGTCCGCCTCGACCGTCTGGCCCGATTTCAGCTTCAGATTGCTGACGAAGCCGTCGGGCCGCGTCATCACATCTTCAACGATCCCCTCGGTGCGCTTCACGCCCCGCACCTCGGCGAAGTCGCGCAGATAGCGGGCGACGCGCTTCGCATCGACGTGAACGGCGTAGGAGGCTCCCCCCACCGGGGTGCGTTGCGCCTTGAAGGGCAGCATGAACCGCCCCTGGGCCGCCATCCGGGCCGCAGAGGCGAAGTCCATCAGCGGCCGGTCATAGCCGTTCATCCGCGCCTTCAGCCAGACCGGATAGAAGTCGCTGATATCCACCGGAACCCCGATGGCGCCGAACGGGTGGAAATAGCTTTCGCCCTTCTGCGTCCAGTCCTCGAACTGGATGCCCAGTTTGAAACTGGCCTGGGTCTTCTGGATGAAGTCCCGCTCGTCGATTCCCAGCCGCTTCAGCATCTCAAGGAAGGGCGGCACGGTGGATTCGCCGACGCCGATCGTGCCGATATCGTCGGATTCGACCAGTTCGATCTCGGCCATCCGCCCCTTGAAATGTTCGGCCATCAGCGCGGCTGCGACCCAGCCGGCGGTTCCGCCGCCGACGATGCAGATCTTCTTCAGGGGGCGGCGGGGCTGGTCCATGTCGGGTCTCATGCGGCTGAGGCGGGGGCGGCGGAGGCGGCGGGGTCGAGCCCCGCCAGGAATTGAGCGTGGTCGGGGGTGCGGGCGACCAGGTCGGCGATATTGGCCCGCATCTCGGCCAGGCTGCGCGCCAGATAGGCCGGGTCCATGGCGTCCACGGCGGGGTCGTAGCTGTCGGGATACAGGCCGAAGCCGTCATAGATGGCCAGCCAGCTGGCCGGGTGGAACATCTCCCACCGATAGCGGACAAACTGGCCCCGCGCGGTCCACAGGGCGATCTTGCGCTCCAGCGTCTCGGGAATCGCCATCGCGCCGCAGTCGCGCCAAAAGTCCGTGTCGGTCCGCCGGTTCAGCTTGTAGTGCAGGATGATGAAGTCGCGGACCCGCTCCATCTCCCGCGCCGTCTGATCATTGAACTCGTCCAGGATCGGCTGGGCGAAGCGGCGGTCGGGGAACAGGGCCTTCAGCCGTTCGATCCCCGTCTCGATCAGGGCGATACTGGTGCTTTCCAGCGGCTCCAGGAAGCCGGACGATAGGCCTATGGCGACGCAGTTCTTGGCCCAGGCTTGGGCGCGCCGACCGGGGCGGAAGGGAATGCGGCGCGGCTCCGTCAGCGGATCGCCCAGCAGATGGGGCATAAGCTCGGACAGGGCCTGATCGTCGCTCAGATGGGCGCTGGAAAACACCAGTCCGTTGCCCGCGCGGTGGCGCAGCGGGATGCCCCACTGCCATCCGGCCGACCGAGCGGTGACGCGGGTAAAGGGCGCCGGCGCCTCGCCGGGCCGGTTCTTGCTCTGTACCGCATAGGCGGCGTCGCACGGCAGCCAGCGGCCCCACTCCTCGAACCCGACGCCCAACGCCTCGCCGATGACCAGCCCCTTGAAGCCCGAACAGTCGACGAATAGATCCCCCTCGACCTCGCGCCCGTCGTCCAGGGTCAGGGCGCGCACGAAACCGTCCTCGGGCCTCATCTCGACCGAGCGGATCCGGGCGTCGATCCGGGCGCAGCCGCCCGCCTCGGCATAGGCCCGCAGATGCTGGGCGAACAGGCCGGCGTCCAGATGAAGCGCCCAGTCGAACACCGACAACTGCGACGGCGGATTGGGCGAGGGCAGGGTGAACTTGCCGCCGGCGGCCAGCGACGCCCCCAGCGAATAGGCCGCCAGCGGAGCGGCGTCGCCCGCGCAGCGCTGTTTCAGCCAGTAGTGATGAAAGCCGATCCCTTTGACGTCCTGTCCATACAGGCCAAAGGGATGGATGAAGTCCGAGCCCGGCCCGGACCAGTCCAGAAAACGAATACCCAGTTTGCAGGTCGCCTGGGTGGCGCGCATCACGTCGTCGTCGCGCAGCCCCAGCTGGCCATAAAAGCGACGGATGGTGGGAATGGTCGCCTCGCCCACGCCGATCGTGCCGATGTCGGACGACTCGACCACGGTGATCTTCAGCGGGGTGGTGCGGAAATGCTGAACCAGGGCCGCAGCCGTCATCCAGCCGGCGGTCCCGCCGCCGACGATGACGATGGAACGGATGCGAGGATTGTCGATCTCATCCATGGCTCGGTACCAATACGCGAAAAAGGAGGCCGGCGACACGAATGCCGCCGGCCAGTCTGCTCAGGAAGAGATCAGAAGCGGGCGCGCACGCCGAGCATATACCGAGGCTCGAACTGGTTGCGGCTGTGGAACTGCTTCTGGCCGGGTTCGAACTCGAAGTAGTATTCCTCGATTTCACCAAACACGTTCGAGCCGTTGGCGTAGACGGTCACCATGTCATTGACGTCATAGGTGATGTTGGCGTCCACGTACTGCGACGTATCCTGGTAGATCGGGATTGCGCCGAAGGTGTTGGCTAGGCGAGGCGTGCGATAGTTCCACGCCACGCGAACCTGCAGACGGTCGCCCTGGTACCAGACGGCGGCGTTCATCGAATGCTCGGAGTTGTCGGGGAAGGGCAGGTCCTCGCCCGACAGATTCTGCGCGTTCTGCGAACTGTCCGAATAGGTATAGCTGCCGTCGAAGCCGAAATCGCTCCAGATCGGCGTGTCGATGAAGTCAGACAGGCCGATCTTGGCGCCCAGTTCGACGCCCTGCAGTTCGCCACCCTCGCCCTGGACTGGGCGATTGACGTCGACCATGCGGCGAATGATGCCGTCGCCGTCAGGATAGGAGCCGCTCAGTGGCACGGTTTCGCGCTTGACGAAGCTCTCGATGTTCAGGCGGAAAATACCCGCGTTGAACATGGTCGCCGGGCCGAAATAGTACTCCAGCGCCAAGTCATAGTTCGTCGAGCGCCACGGATCGAGCTCGACCGTGCCGCCGATAGTGGCGCCGGTGACGCGCCGGATGCCCAAGGGCGGGGCGCTGGGATCGTCCGGCGTCGGGCCCAGGGAATCCACCGTCGAGATCGTAACGCCGCCGCCGTAGTTGCCGAGATCCAGAGGGATCATCGTCTTGGCGTAGGACGCACGAAGTTTCAGCTTGTCGCTGAAATCGTACTGGAAGTTCGCCGTCGGCAGCCAGTCCGTATAGCTGCGGCTGGAGATTGTGTCGCCGACATCGTTGTTGGTGTCGCCATAGGCGCGCGTATCACCCGTCAGATTTTGGCGAGCGCGCAGTTCCGTGCGCACCATCCGCACGCCCAGATCACCGGTCAGATTGCCGAAGCCCAGGGCGAAGTTGGTGTAGGCGCTGTCCTCGTACAGATCGACGTCATAGGTGTTGCCCGGAATGATGACCTCATAGGCATTGCCGAACACGCGCTCCTGGAAGGCGCGCACGTCATCGAAGTCGCGCGGATCGGCCACCCATACGCCCGGCAGACCCGAGGTGATCGAGCCGTAGTCGGACATGAAGTAGGTGTTGTTGTTCTCGCGCAGCAGGGTCGGACGGTTGACCGTATAGCCCTGGAAACAGGTCGGGGTGTTGGCGACGGTCCCAGCGGTGCAACTGTTGGGCGTCGTATCGACCGGAAGCGATGCGTTGAAGCCGGGGTTGGTGACGAACTCACCCGACTGGCACTGAGTGTTGTCCATCACGACGTCGATGGCCTTCCACTGAGCCGCACAGCCCGCCTGGTTGCCCGCGCCTTGTCCGGCGTAGAAGTCGGAGAACAGGTGGAAGTTGCGGATTTCGACTTCGCGGGCGCTGTGCCGGACGCCGACGTCGATCTTGTTGACGAAGCCGAACAGCGGCGTGTCCTGGAACTCATACCCGCCGTCGAAGCGGACCACGGTCAGGTCGGAATTGTTGCGCTGGTTGCCTTCCGACGAATAGGCGCCGACCGTGTAGGAATCTAGATTGGACATATAGTCGGTCAGCGGCACGGTCCCCAGACCGCCCGGCAGCGGTGTGTCGAAACCGCTCCAGGCCAGGCTGGAGCCCGTCTGGTTGATGTGCAGCTGCGGGTCCGCGCCATAACCGAACGGGTTGGGCGAAATATAGCGTCCGCCCTGGCTGCCGACGACGCCGTTGGAATAGCGCGAGGTGGGATAGAGCGCCGCGATGGAGGCGGGATAGAAGGTGCCGCGCGTCCGGTCTGCGCCTTGACGGAACAGTGTAAAGGAGCGATCCGCACCGTATTCCCAGTTGGACAGATCGCCCTGGACCTGGCCGTTCATGCTCTCCGAATTAGCGTCGGCCTTGATAGCCCTTGCGCTGAAGGTGAAGGGGCCGCCCTTGTCGTAGTCCAGTTCCAGATTGAAATTCTTGGACTCGTTCTCGGTCGCCCGGTTCACGGTGAATGAGTTCATCCACCAGACGTCGAGGTCGTATTCGCTGACATTCAACCAGGGCAGACCATTGGGTCCGCCGTTCACGCCGGTCTCGACAAAGTCTGTCGGCGTCGTCCAACCCAGCCCGCTCCAGCGGTTCGAAATGTTCAGGCCGGCGGCGCGGTTGTATTCCTGCTGGTGGGTGTAGAAGACCTCTGCCGTCAGGCGGATACCGTCCTCAATGTCGAACTGGAAGGCGCCGTTCAGGCTGTAACGTTCACGCTCAACGACCCGGCTGAAACTGTCGTAGCCGTGGGGCGAGATCCAGTTGGGGTCGGTCGAGTCGGGGCCGCTCCAGTCGTTGTTTCCCAAGACGCTCTGGCTGATGCCCGAATAGTTGTTGCCCAGGTTCGATGAGCTCATGACTCCCGAGATCATCACGCCCATCCGATCGCCACGCCAGTTCAGCAGGCCGTTGACCAGATAGTCGTCCTCCGCCGTGCGCTCGCCGGTCTGATATTCAGCGGCGCCGGCGACGGTCGGGCCGTAGTCGAAGTCCATCGGACGGCGGGTGCGCAGGTCGATGGTGCCCGAGATGCCGGACAGGGCGTTGGACACGTCCTGCGATTTGAACACGACGATCGAGTTCATCAGCTGCGAGGGCACGTCGTTCAGGTTCGGCTGGGCCGTCCCCAGGTTGCCGGGCGACAGATATTGTTCGCCGTTCAGCAGGGTGATCACCTGCGGCAGGCCGCGGATGTTGACGGTCGAGCCTTCGCCAGCGGAGCGCTGCACCTGGATGCCCGGAATGCGTTGCAGGGCGTCTGCCACGGTGACGTCAGGCAGTTTGCCGATGTCTTCCGCCGAGATGGCGTCGACCAGAGCGGATTCGTTGCGCTTGATGTTGATGGCCTGGGCCTGCGACGCCCGGATGCCGGTGACGATGATCTCGCCGACCTCGGTCGGGTCTTGGGGCGTCGGGATCGGCGCCTGTTCAACGGTCTGGGCATAGGCCGGCGCGACCAGCGCCGAACTGGCCAGCAAGGCCGCCAGCATGGGCCTCTTGTGAATTCTCATCTCGTTCTCCCTCCTCATTGGCGCCGCGTTTTTGTTGTGCGGCATTGGTTCAAGGCTTGATGGTCGACCCTGAAAGCGTGGCCGTCGCGCTCAACCCCGCCTCGGCGGCGTCGCGGGCGACGGTGATGCGGTAATCGCCCGGCGCGATGCGCCAGCCGGGCAGTGCGGTGTCGTATTCGGCCAGGATGCGCGGCTCGGCCGTCAGCACGACGCGACGCGTCTCGCCCGGCGCCAGGGTCACCCGCGCAAAGGCGGCTAGGCGCTTAGGCTGATCGCCTGAGGCGACATAGAGCTGGGCCACCTCGGCTCCCGCCCGGTCGCCGCTGTTGGTCACATCGACGGCGACGCTCAGACCCTGGGCGTTCGACACCGCCAGGTTGGAATAGGCGAAGGTGGTGTAGCTGAGCCCGTAACCGAACGGGAACAGCGGCTTGCGTCCCTCGCGTTCGTACCAGCGGTAACCGACGTCCGACCCCTCGACATAATCGACGACGAAGGGCTGCAGCTCCGCCCCTTGCGGCGCGCCCGGGTTGGAGGCGGCGGCGGCGTCCACGGCCTTCATCTCCGCCAGGCCGGGCACGTTCGGACGCGGGGCCTGATCGGCGGAGGCGGGGAAGGTGATCGGCAGGCGGCCGGACGGATTGACCTCGCCGAACAGGATGCGGGCGATGGCTTCGCCGCCCCGTTGGCCGGGATACCAGGCCTGGATCACCGCCGGGGTCTTCTCCAGCCAGGGCATCAGCACCGGCCCGCCGGTCTCCAGCACCACCACCGTTCGGGCGTTGGCGGCGGTCACGGCCTCGATCAGGCCGTCTTGATCGTCCGGCAGCGACAGGGTTTCGACGTCCTGGGCCTCGGTGGTCCACTGGGTGGCGAAGAGGATGGCGATGTCCGCCGCGCGCGCCGCCGCGGCCGCCGCCGCAGGATCCCTGCCGTCGACATAGGTCACGGTCGCATCCGGCGCGACGGCGCGAATGGCGTTCAGCGGCGACGACGCATGCCAGGTGATCCGCGCGAACGAGGCCGCCGCGCCCGAGGTCAGCGGGATCTCCACCGGCGCCCCGCCGACCGACCGCACCTGGGACGAACCGCCGCCTGACAGGACGCCGACATCGGCATGGCCGCCGATCAGCACGATCCGCTTCGCCGTCTTGGCCAGCGGCAGGACCCCGCCCTGGTTCTTCAGCAGGACGATTCCCGCCTCGGCCGCGCGCTGGGCGACCTCGGCGTTCTTGGCGTAGTCGATGGGCTGTGGCGTCGTCACCACCGGCGCGTCCAGCACACCGGTCTCGATCAGGCCGACCAGCAGACGGCGCACCATGTCGTCCAGCCGCGCCTCGGGGATCCGCCCGGCCTCCAGCGCTTCCCGGAACGGCGCGTCGAAATAGAGGGCGCGGTCCAGCTCCTGGCCCGAGGCCTGATCCAGACCCGCCAGCGCCGCCTTCTCGGTCGAGTGGACCGCGCCCCAGTCCGACATGACCCAGCCGTCGTACTGCCAGTCACGCTTCAGCACCTGGTTCAGCAGGAAGTCGTTCTCGCAGGCCCAGTCGCCGTTGATCTTGTTGTAGGCGCACATGACCGAGCCGGGGTTTCCCCGCTCGATGGCGATCTGGAAGGCCAGCAGGTCGCTTTCGCGCAAGGCCGCCTCGTCCAGCCGCGCGTCCATGATCATCCGCCCGGTCTCTTGGGAGTTGAAGGCGAAATGCTTGATGGTCGAGACGATCTTGTTCGACTGGACGCCCCGGATATGCTCCCCGGCGAGGACCCCGGCCAACAGCGGGTCCTCGCCCAGATATTCGAAATTCCGTCCAGCCCAGGGATCGCGGGTCAGGTTCACCCCGCCGGCCAGCAGGATGTTGAAGGTCTTGGCCCGCGCCTCGGACCCGATCATGGCCCCGCCGGCATAGGCGACTTCGGGGTCGAAGGTGGCGGCCGTGGCCAGGCTGGAGGGCAGGGCGGTGGCGACATCGCCCTTGCGCTGCTCCACCTGGTTGGCGACGCCCAGGCTGGCGTCGCTCTCGCGCAGGGTCGGTATGCCCAGGCGTGGAATGCCGGGAATATGGCCGGCCGAGGGGATCATGTCGGCCACCGGCGCGCCGGGCGTGCGCGCCGCCATCGGTGGGAAATAGCCGTGGATCAGCTGAAGCTTCTCGTCCCGCGTCATCCGCGCCAGCAAGGCGTTTGCGCGTGCGGCTACGTCCGTCGAGACCGCGTTCGTCGGTGCGGCGACGGTCGACCCTTCAAGCGATCGGGCGAGGGCTGAAAGCGGCGCTGCGCCTATGGCCAGGGCCAGGGCGAGACGGCTGATCAAAGACGGCGTACGAAACTTCAAAACATCCCCCAAAACCTACTCGGCGACGGTAGCCGCCGTCAGAACAAGAGTTTGGGATGCGGCGAACACAATCCATGATGGCGGCGGACAGCCGACAGCATCGCCCGCGGTAGCAGGCTGTTCGATTATGTTTGCGGTTGGCGCCTGTGACGCCAAGTTTCGCCGACCGCTGAGGCCGATGATCTTCCGCTCCCTATGCGGCGGCTCTCCGGCCCCTCGCAAACGCCAAAAAGCATGAATTGAGAGCGTTCACAACACGAAATGGACATGATCGAACGCGGGTACGGGTTTTCCCGGTTCACATGTCGTTTCAACAGTGCGGACGTCGAGTCGGGCGTCGGCAAAGAATTTACCGTTATATTCCAATCAGATGAGTTCAATAGTGAAATTGCTGACGGTGAAGCCGGCGACTTCCCGGCGGGCTGTCACGCCTCCCGTCTGTTTTGCCGTTTCCGTGTGGACACAAACGAGTCCGCCCATGAAAAGCGGGTTCAGCCGACTCCGGATGGCAGAAGGGCCGGCGATGATTTCCATCTCCGGCCCTTCGACTGAGTCTTTAGCTCTGCTTTGAGTCGCTCAGACTCGGTGAAACCGACGCGCGAACTGGGGCTCAGATCACCCCGATCATCGAGGCCACCAGCGGGTGGCGCACGATGTCGCGTTCAGCCAGGCGCACCACGGCGATCTCGTCGATGGTCTCTAGCCGGGCCGAAATATCGGCCAGGCCCGAAATGCCCGGCAGCAGGTCGGACTGCTGCGGGTCGCCTGTGACCACCATGGTCGAATGCCAGCCCAGCCGCGTCAGCAGCATCTTCAGTTGGACGTAGGTGCAGTTCTGGGCCTCATCGACGACGATGAAGGCGTTGTTCAGGGTGCGGCCACGCATATAGCCGATGGGGGCGATCTCGATCAGGCCCTCCGCCATCAGAGCCTTGACCCGTTTCATCGACAGCCGGTCCGACAGGGCGTCGTACAGCGGGCGCAGATAGGGGGCCAGCTTGTCCTCCATGTCGCCGGGCAGGAAGCCGATCGATTCCCCGGCCTCCACGGCCGGGCGGCTCAGCACGATGCGGCCGACCTTGCCGGCCTCCAGGGCCTCGACCGCCTTGGCGACGGCCAGATAGGTCTTGCCCGTCCCTGCCGGGCCAAGGGCCATGACCAGATTGTGCGCGTCGATGGCCGCCATCATTTCCGTCTGGCCCTCCGACTTCGGCTTCAGCGTCTTCAGATAGCCCTGCTCGCGGTCGTCGTTCGAGGAGTGGGGCGACCATCCCGACCGTTCGTTGTGGGGGGCGTGGAGTCGGCGAACTTTCGACTCCTCGATGAACTCCCGTGAATCAAGGATTCCGCTCTCACGGGACTGACGCTTCATTGCCGCACGCTTGGTCATGGACGCCTCCAGGGCATGAAAAAAGGCGGACCCATACGGGTTCCGCCTTGGCTGGTCTTGGGGAGGAAAAGGCCGTGGCCTGCATCGCAGCAACCGCCCGGATCGACAGCTTGGCCGTCAGAAACGGGATGGACCCGCCGCCGAACAACCGAACCCGGATCCCAACGCGCCACGCGAAGCCCCGACTAATGACCGGATCGGGCTTGATCCGGCTTCGGATCCGGGGCCGAAATGGCGACCCACGAATCGCATCAACACTCTGATGCTAACGTGGTTAGAAATCTGTTAAAGCCCTCGTTTTTAGAAGATTAGGCGGCGTTCGGATGACCATTTACACATTGGGCGACAGCAAACCGCAGTTTCCCGCGCCCGGCGAATACTGGGTCGCGCCGAGCGCATCCGTGATTGGGAACGTGATTCTGCACCCCAACGCCAGCGTCTGGTTCGGCGCGGTGCTGCGCGGCGACAACGAACCGATCACTGTGGGGCCTGACAGCAACATCCAGGACGGCAGCGTCCTGCACACCGACATGGGCTCGCCCCTGACGCTGGGACGGGGCGTTACGGTCGGCCACCAGGCCATGCTGCACGGCTGCGAGGTCGGCGACTACAGTCTGATCGGCATCGGCGCGGTGGTGCTGAACGGGGTGAAGATCGGCCGCAACTGCATCATCGGCGCCAACGCCCTGCTGACCGAGGGCAAGATCATTCCCGACAACAGCCTGGTCGTGGGTCAGCCGGGCAAGGTGGTGCGCGAACGCGATCCCGATCAGATCGCGGTCTTGCAGATGTCGGCCGAACACTATGTGCAGAACTGGAAGCGGTTTGCGGCGGACCTGCGCGCGGTCTGATCCGGTTCATCCCGGCTTTCGCCGCGATGAGTGGAAATCAGGAAGCTAAAACCTTCCGCGCCGCTGTGGCGTCGGCGTTGATCTGAGTCTTCAGGGCGTCCAGCCCGTCAAACGTCTCTTCGCCGCGCAGCCAGGCGACCAGTTCGGTCTCGACCGTCTGGCCGTACAGGTCGCCGTTGAAGTCAAACAGCCAGACCTCCAGCAGCGGGGTCTCCAGGGCATACATGGGCCTCACGCCCAGGCTGGCGACCCCATCGACGATCCGCCCGTCCGCCAGCCGGCTTCGCGTCGCATAGACCCCGTAGGCGGGGCGCATATAGTCGCCCAGGGCGATATTGGCCGTGGGCACGCCGATGGTGCGGCCGCGCTTGTCGCCGTGGATCACCTCGCCCCGGATGGCGAAGGGGCGGCCCAGGATGGCGGCGGAGCGGTCCATGTCGCCGGCCTTAAGCGCCTCGCGCACAGCGCTGGACGACAGTTTCAGCCCGTCGGCGTCATCCAGACGCTCGGCCACCGACACGGTGAAGCCCAGCCCCTCGCCATAGATCCTCAGCGCCTCGGGCGATCCGGACCGGCCCTTGCCGAAGGTGAAGTCGAACCCGACGGCGGCGTGGCGGATGCCCAGCCCGCGCGCCAGCACCTGTTCGGCGAAGTCCGCGTCGCTCATGCCGGCCATCTCGCCGTCGAAGGGCAGCAGATACAGGATCTCCACCCCCAGCGGCGCCAGGGCCTCGGCCATCTGGTCCGCCGTCATCAGGCGAAAGGGCGCCGCCTCGGGCTGGAACCAGCGGCGCGGATGGGGATCGAAACTGACGACGCCCAGCGGCGCGCCCAGGCGTTCGGCGGCCGCCCTGGCGCCGGCGATGACCGCCTGGTGCCCCCGATGCACGCCGTCGAAGGCGCCGACGGCGACCGCCGCCCCCTTCAGGGCGTCGGGAAGGTCACGCCAGTCGCGGACGATCTGCATCAGCGCTGGGAAGGTTTGCGCCGGCGCGGAACGCGGACGACGGCCACCCCGTCCATGATCATCACGTCGTTGACGAAGCCTTCGCAGCTCAGCTTGACCCGCGCGCTCTCGGCCTCGACCTCGATCACCGTGATCAGGATGCGGACGACGTCGTCGATCCGAACCGGCTGATGGAAGGACAGGGTCTGGGAGATATAGATCGACCCGGCGCCCGGCAGCATGGTCCCGACCACGGCTGATCCGAACGAGGCGCTCAGCAGGCCATGCGCGATCCGGCCGCGATAGGCGGTCTTGGACGCGAAGGCCTCGTCCAGGTGGACGGGATTGAAGTCGTCGGACGCCTCGGCGAACAGCCGGATCCGATCCTCCGTGGCGACGACGATTTTCTCCGCGGCCATGCCGACGTGAAGTTCGTCCAGGATGTAACCACCGGACGGATGCTGCTGTACCAATTCGACCATGCTGCAGGCTTTAGCTGCGGTGCGACAAAATGGCGAGCCTTACCAAGCGAGTTCCAGCGCGGCGTATCGCGCATAGGTCGTTTCGGCCTTCAGCAGTTCGGCGGCCCGGGCGGGGTCCAGCGCCCCGTCCTCGCCCTTGGCCTGGTCGCCATGGATGCCCTGGGCGATGAACAGGCAGTCCAGGGCCTGGGCGTTGGCCCCCATGACGTCGGTCACCACCCCGTCGCCGATGCACAGGACACGCGACCGATCGACCGGCCGGCCCGTCAGCGCCTGCGCCTCCTTGATCGCCAGATCATAGATCGGGGCATAGGGCTTGCCCGCCATGACGACGCGGCCGCCCAGCGACTCGTACAGGTCGGCCAACGACCCGCCGCAGTAGATCAGCCGGTCGCCGCGCTGAACCACCCGGTCGGGGTTGGCGCAGATCAGCTCCAGATCCCGCGAGGCGGCGACCGTCAGGCGTTCGCGATAATCCTCGGGCGTCTCGGTCTCATCGTCCACCAGGCCGGTCACGGAGACGAAGGCGGCGGATGCAGCGTCGCGCGCCACATCCAGTCCCAGGCCGGCGTACAGCGGCGCATCGCGCTCGGGGCCCAGCAGCAGGGCCGGTCCCGGCGCACGCTTGGACAGTTCGGCGCGGGTCGCGTCGCCCGAGGTGACAAAGGCTTTCCACGCCTCGCGCGGCACGCCCAGCCCGTCCAACTGGGCGATCACGTCAGAGGCCGGGCGCGGCGAGTTGGAGATCAGCACCACATGGCCCCCCTCGCGATTGAACCGCATCAGGGCCTCGCACGGCGCCGCCCAGCTTTCGCGCCCGTTGTGGATCACGCCCCACACGTCGCAGAGCAGGATGTCATAGTCGCCGGCGACGGCGCCGAGGTGGGGCAGGGCGTGGGGGAGGGTCATAGGCAGGCAAGTAGGGGTTTTGGCGCAGCGACGAAAGTCTCCTCCCCATGAAATGGGGGGAAGAGGATCGGGTTCAGCTGAACCGGCGACGCTGTTCCGCGCTGCGCAGGGTCGAGCGCAGGAAGTCGGCCGGGGGGTCGGTTTCGGCCAGGACCTGTTCCTTGATGGCGCGGGGCTCGCCGAACAGGTGGCCCTGGCCCATGGCGACGTCCAGTTCGAGGATATCGACCACCTGGCGCTCGTTCTCGACCTTTTCGGCGATGACCTCGACGCCGTAGCGACGGGTCAGGGCGGCGAAGTCGGCGGCCTGGATGTCGGGCATGGAGCGCAGGGGCGCCCCGCCGTCCAGGTCCAGCAGCTGTTCGATCAACAAATCGGCCGACACCTTGATGAACTTGACGTCCGCGCGTTGCAGATCGGCGAAGTCGAGGTCCAGCGTCTGGACCTTGTCCAGCGAGAAGCGGAAGCCCAGGTCGGCCAGCCGCGCCATGTTGCGGGCCTCCACGGCGCCGCGCGCGTCGAAATTGGCCTGGCCCAGTTCGAAGATCAGGGCCTGGTTCAGGTCGCGGTTCTCGCTGAGGAACTCGAGGAAGCGCGGGAAGAAGGTCTCGTCGCCCAGCGAGGTCAGGGCCACATTGCAAAAGACCCCGACCTTGCGGTCCTGGCGCGCCAGGCGGCGCACGATCTGGGCGCAGCGGAACAGCAGCAGATTGTCGATGGCGGGCACCAGGCCCTCGCCCTCGGCCAGCGACAGATATTCGGCCGGCATCATGACCCGGTCGGTCGCGTCGCGCAGACGGGTGAAGCTTTCGTAGAACAGGGTCCGGCGCTGGGGCAGGGAGACGACCGGCTGGAGATAGAGGTCCACCCGGCCCTCGCTGAGGGCCTCGTGGATGGTGCGCAGCAGGACGTTCGACTGGGCCATGCGACGGCCTTCGAAGGTCTCGACGCCGATGCTGGGCGCGGCCGACAGGCGGTGGTCGATGCTCTCGCTCATCTGCTGGACCAGGGTCTCCAGCATCCGCACCTCGCCGGTCAGGGCGTCTGTGTCGGACAGGGCGCCGCTCTCGATGGCGTGGGCCAGCTCCGTCAGGGCGCCCTGGGTCGACTCCATCGCATCGGCCAGCAGGCGATGCGCCTCACGGACCTGATCGATTTCCTTCTTCAGGGCGCGACGGGCGGCGACGCCCGTGACGATGCCGTGGAAGGCGCCCAGCAGACCCAGCGCCCCCAGCGCGCCCGCCACGCCGGCGCCGGCGCCGAGGCCCGCACGCCACAGGAAGGCGCCCACGGTCATTCCGAGGAACAGATAGGCGAAGTACAGAAAGCCCGTGGTCAGGTTACGCATCGGCTGGCGGTGGCCACTCCCGGATGGAATCGCCTGAGTATCAGGCTATCAATGTCGTTCGGCTAGAGCCGGGGTGCAAATAACCCGGCGGAACCCAAGGGAAACGCAATGGAACTGTTCGATCTCACCGGCAAGGTCGCCGTCATCACCGGCTCATCGCGCGGCATCGGCAAGGCGATCGCCGAGCGGCTGGCCGAACACGGGGCCAAGGTGGTCATCTCTTCGCGCAAGGCCGGGCCGTGCGACGAGGTCGCGGCCGAGATCAACGGCAAGTACGGCGAGGGGCGCGCCATCGCGGTTCCCGCCAACATCGCCTCCAAGGAAGACCTGCAGCGGCTGGTGGACGAGACCAACGCCGCCTTCGGCCAGATCGACATCCTGGTCTGCAACGCCGCGACCAATCCCTATGCCGGGCCGATGGGCGGGATCGCCGACGATCAGTTCGAGAAAATCCTTCAGAACAACGTCATCTCGAACCATTGGCTGATCCAGATGGTCGCGCCCCAGATGGTGGAGCGCCGGGACGGGGCGATCCTGGTGATCTCGTCCATCGGGGGCTTGCGCGGCAACGCCCTGATCGGCGCCTATAATATCTCCAAGGCGGCGGACATGCAGTTGGTGCGGAACCTGGCGGTGGAGTGGGGGCCGTCGAATGTGCGGGTCAACTGCATCGCCCCGGGCCTGGTCCAGACCGATTTCGCCAAATACCTGTGGGAGAACCCCGAGCTGCTGAAGACGGTGACGGAGCCCGCGCCGCTGAAAAGGATCGGCCAGCCGGATGAAATCGCCGGCACGGCGGTCTATCTGTGCAGCCCCGCTTCGGCCTATGTCACGGGGCAGACCCTTGTGGTGGACGGTGGATTGACGATTGCCTGGTGAGAATACGCAAGAGGCCCGCAAGGGCCGTGGCGCAGCGAGCCTGCGCCAGGATCTGATGTGGCGCCTGCAGGCCGTCGCCTTTCAAGCGCTGTTTTCGTTCCTGCGCCTGCTGGGCGTCGAGCGGGCGTCGGGCCTGGGCGGCTGGCTGCTGCGGACCCTGGGACCGAAGACGGGCACCCAGAAGACGGTGATGCGCAATCTGCGCATCGCCTTCCCCGACATGCCGGACGCCGAGCGCGAGGCCCTGGCGCTGGAACAGTGGGATCGGACTGGGCGGACCTTCGCCGAACTGGCGGTCATGGACCGGCTGACGCCGGAAGGCGGGCGGGTCGAGGTGGTCGGGATGGAGCGGCTGCACGCCTTGCGCGACAGCGGCAAGGCGGCGGTGCTGATCTCGGGTCATCTGGCCAACTTCGAAGTGATGGCGGCGGTGATCATGGCCTCGGGCCTGCCGTGCCAGGTGACCTATCGGGCGGCGAACAATCCCTATGTCGACGCCCTGATCCGCCAGAGTCGCGAGCGGTACGGCATCCGCCTGTTCGCGCCGAAGGGCGACGGGACGCGCGAGCTGATGGCGGGGATGAAGCGGGGGGACTCCATCGCCCTGCTGGTCGATCAGAAATATAATCAGGGGCCGGAGGTCCAGTTCTTCGATCAGCCGGTCAACGCCTCGCCGGGAGCGGCGCGGCTGGCGCTGAAGTTCGGGGCGGTGATCCAGCCGCTGTCGGTGGTGAGGCTGCCCGGCGTGCGGTTCCGGGTGACGGCGCATGAGCCGATCATGATCCCGGAGACCGAGGACAAGGCGGCTGACGTGCTGGCCGGCGTTCAGGCCGTGAACCGGTTCGTCGAGGATCGGGTCCGTGAGGTTCCGGAGGACTGGTTCTGGGTCCACCGGCGCTGGCCTGACAAGGTCTACGCCGCTCTGGGCGATCGCCTGGAGTCGGCCGAGCGGCGGAACGGCCCGGCATAGGTCTCGACGTCGCGACGACGGCGGCACGGGCCGCAGTAGGCGCCCGTCTTGATGAAGGCGCGGGGCTTGAGGATGACCGCGTTTATCCGGTCGAGGATGGCCTTGGCGGTGATCGGTTTGACCAGGAATTCGGTCACGCCGGCGTCGCGGGCCGCATAGATGCGGCTCTTTTCGGCATGGCCGCTCATCATGATGATGGGCAGGTAGATGTTGGCGCTGTCCGGGCCGGTGCGGACCAGGCGGGTGAACTCGACGCCGTCCAGCGGGAACATGTTGTAATCGACGATGGCCAGATCGACGGCTTGGTGGCTGAGAATGTCCAGGGCCGCCGCGCCGTCAGCCGCCTCATGGACCTTGTGGATGCCGGCGGAATTCAGCACGGCCGAGGTGATGGCGCGCATATGCTGATTGTCGTCGACCAGCAGAACGGTCAGCGATTGAAGCGATGACATCGGAGCCCCCCGAAGCGAGGCGCGGAAACTACGTGTTTGTCCTTAGCCTCGCAAGCTGAGCCATAAAATCAGGCGAGGCGCTGTGGCGCGCGGGCGCCGACCAGCAGGGACGGGTCCAGATTGCGGTCGCGCCATTTCAGACGCCAGCACAGATGGGGGCCGGTGGCGCGGCCGGTCATGCCGACGCGGCCCAGGGGATCGCCGCGCCGGACGGGTTGGTCCTGGGTCACGTCCAGTTGCGACTGGTGCAGATAGGCGCTGATCAGGCCCTGGCCGTGGTCGATCAGGGTCAGGCCGCCCTCGAAATGCATGTTCGGACGGGTGAAGATGATGCGGCCGTCGGCCGGGGCGCGGATCACGGTCCCGGCCGGGGCGGCCAGGTCGATGCCGTAATGGGGGCGTGCCGGCGTGCCGTTCAGGATCCGCTGGGCGCCCCATTCGCTGGAGATGCGATAGGTTTCGAGCGGCCAGATGAAGCCGTCGCCGAAGTCGTCGGCGTCGGCGCGGCTGGCGAAGGCCTCGGTCTTGAGGGCGACCTCCTGGCGGATGCGGTCCAGAAGCGCCGGGTCGGTAGGTTCGACCGTGGCGGGCGGCAGGCCGTCCACGCGGGTCGAAGGGAAGGCGTAGGGCGCGACCTCCAGGACGCGGCGGGTGGATCGGGCGCCGGATCGGGCCTCGATCTCGACCTGGGCGGGGGCGTCGCGGTCGAAGCCGACGATGAACAGGCCGTCGGCCGAAGCGGTCGACAGGGCCTCGCCGTCCACGAAAATCAGGGCGCGGGATTCGGTGCGGCCCAGGGCGTAGCCGCCCTGACGCCAGGCGCCGTTCAGGACCAGATCCACTGCGCCCTGCGTCGGCGCCGACGCGCCCAGCCTGTGCGGGGTCGCCAGGGCCGCGCCGAAGCCCAGCAGCAGCGGGCGGCGGCCGATCAAGGGGCGGTCATCCGGGCGATGAATTCGGCCGGGCCGAAATAGGCCTCCTGCCGGGTCGGGCTCCAGTAGCGCAGAACCTCCAGCGGGATCGGCTTTTCCGTGACGGCGCAGCGCACGAACCGCCCCGGTTTCAACACCGCGAATTCGCCGTCGCCATAGTGGAGGGCGGCCTGTGTCGTGTTCGTCGCGTCCATGGGGCCAGTTAACGATGATCGGGGTTCGAGGCCAAGGACAGTTTCACGACGTCGCGGGATTGGGGCCGGCCATTTCGGCCTTGTGATCGATGGCGGCCTGTTTGGCCTCGGGCGAGCCCGAAACCGGCGGGCGGGGCCGACCGCCCATCCGGTCGGTGAACAGGAAGACGAAGGGGTTCAGCGAGATCGAAAGCAGGGCGGCGGCCAGGATCAGGTCGTGGGTCTCGCGGCTCATGGCGCCCAGGCTGACGCCCAAGGCGGCCAGGATGAAGGAGAACTCGCCGATCTGGGCCAGGGAGGCGGCGACGGTCAGGCCGGTCGCGCGGTCCAGCTTGAAGACCCGGACAATGACCAGGGCGGCCAGCGACTTGCCGATGATGACGATGCCCAGGACGCCCAGAACGGCCCAGGGCTGGCGCACCAGGATCATCGGGTCGAACAACATGCCGACCGAGACGAAGAACAGCACGGCGAAGGCGTCGCGCAGGGGCAGGGACCGTTCGGCGGCGTTGTGGCCCAGGGGCGAGGCGTTCATCACCAGGCCGGCCAGGAAGGCGCCGAGCGCGAACGAGTGGAACAGATAATAGGCCAGCCAGGCGATGCCCAGGGCGATGGCCAGGACGCCCAGGGTGAAGAGTTCGCGCGACCGGGTGTGGGCGATGCGGACCAGCAGCCAGGGGATCAGCTTGCCGCCGACGACCAGCATGCCGGCGACGAACAGGGCGACCTTCAGCAGGGTCCAGCCGATGCCCATGCCCAGGGCGGCGAGATCGGTCTGGGTTCCGGCGGGCACGATGATCATGGGCAGCATGACCAGGGCGATGACGATGACCATGTCCTCGACGATCAGCCAGCCCACGGCGATGCGGCCGACCTCGCCCTTGACCTGTTTGCGCTCCTCCAGCGCCCGCAGCAGGACCACGGTGGAGGCGACCGACAGGGCGAAGCCCATCAGCAGGGCCTCGACATCGCCCAGACCCAGCACCACTCGGCCCAGGGCCCAGCCCAGGACGGTGGCGACGCCGATCTGGACCAGGGCGCCGGGCACCGCGACCTTGCGCACCTGCATCAGATCCCTGGGCGAGAAATGCAGCCCGACCCCGAACATCAGCAGGATGACGCCGATCTCGGCCAGTTGCGGCGCCAGTTCGGTGTCGGCGACGAAACCGCCCGTATAGGGGCCGACGGCCACCCCGGCGACCAGATAGCCGACCAGGGGCGACAGCTTCAGCCGATTGGCCAACATGCCGAACACGAAGGCGAGGACGAATCCTCCGACCAGGGTGAGAATCAGGCTGTCGGCATGCGGCATCGAGGCTCCTGTCGCAGGGGAAGAGGGGATTTTTGGATAGGCTTCAGGTGGGGCGCTTTGCCCCGTCTGACAAGATGACGCAGTGTCGCGTCGGGCATGCGTCTTCGCCTTCGCCGGCTTGCAGCGAAGTTCGGGGAGGGCGTGGGACGCCGGGTCTGCACCCGGTGTTTGAGGTTTTAAGTACCGTTTCGGCGCAGTCGTCGTCCCACGCGGTTGTTTTCCACACGCGCTCCGGCTGGCGGCCCTCGTCTTCGAGCCTTGCCGGATCGGCGGGCCGTCTTGCGACGGCTTCGCCGGGGCGGACATGCCGACAAGGGTCGACAGCGGTCCGCTTTCCGAAGCGTGCGGCGAGCAGGAGGCGGCATCCGTCGCCGCCCCTAAGGACCCCGGCGGTCTCCTTCCCGCCGGCTTCATCGCTCGACCACAGCCCCGCCGCCGTCAGGGCGCTGGATCCGACGCCCTCCCCATCGGCGGGGATGAGAGAATGATACGGGCGCCGGCGGGTATGGCGGGGAAATAGGGTCGAGATTCTAGCAAGCCGTTGGAATCGTCACGGCAAGACCAGCGTCATTGTGACAGTTGGCGCCGTTCGGGCCCCCTCCGTCTCGCCGGCTTCGCCGGCGATCCACCTCCCCCAAGGGGGGAGGAAGGAGATGACGGAGACCCTCCCCCCTTGGGGGAGGTGGCGCGGCGCAGAGCGCCGTGACGGAGGGGGCGCGGACCTAGAACCAGCCGCCGCGGCGCCAGCGGTCGTCCGGCATTGTGC
>NZ_JAUSOE010000011.1 GCF_030656255.1 Brevundimonas sp.
GGCGTGCTGCTGGGCGCCGCGCCGTCCTATGAGGATTCCGACGGCGAGGACGGCGACGATGATCGCGACGGGGTCGATAACGGCGACGAGGACGACGACGGCGACGGAACCATCAACACCGATGACGACGACCGCGACGGCGACGGCATCCTGGACGACAACGAGGGCACGTCGTCCATCACCACCTATGGCGCCGCCCCGGCCCTGGCCATCGGCGCGACGACCGGCGACATCGTGCTCGGCGTCTATGGCGAGGGCGATGACGCCTACGGCCTGATCAATGAGGGGTCGATTTCGGCCTCCGGCATCTTTGACGACATCGCCACGACCGCCGTCCTTATCGGCGGGGGAACCGGCTCGACCCTGATCGAGGGCGGCATCCGAAACGACGGTTCGATCAGCGGCAGCTCCAGCGAGGCCGACGTCGTCGCCCTGCGTCTCGCGTCCGGCGCCGTCACGCCGACCCTGGTCAACAGCGGATCGATCACCGCAAGCGCGACCACCGAAGCTGCGGACACCTCCACCGCCCTGCAGATCGACGCTGACGCCTCGCTGACCAGCATCGTCAACAGCGGGACCATCTCGTCCTACATCTACGGCGAGGCGGGCGACGCCGTCGCCATTCGCGACGCCAGCGGTTCGGTGACCAGCCTGACCAACACCGGCGGCATTTACGGCTACATCGTCGCCACCGACAATGACGATGACGACGAGACGGACGACGAGGAGATCACGGGGGCGACCATCGCCATCGACTTCTTGGCCAACACCACCGGCGTAACCATCACCCAATCGGCGGCGGCGAACGATCCCCTGTCCGACTATGACGGCGACGGCCTGTACGACGACGAGGATACCGATGACGACGACGACGGGATCCTGGACGCAGAGGACGACGACGACAACGACGACGACAACGACGGCGTCGCCGACACGGCTGAACCCTATATCGTCGGCGACATCCTGCTGGGCTCGGGCAATGACGTCGTCGATATCCAGAACGGCTATGTCGTCGGCGACATCGCCTTCGGGTCGGGTTCGGACAGCCTGTCGATCGACGGCGGCGCAACCTACCAGGGCGCCCTGTCGGACTCAGACGGCCTGCTGGACATCCACATCATCGACGGGGTTCTGCAGGGGCTTCAGGGCGAAACCCTGAACCTGAGCAGCCTGACGGTCGGCGAAAGCGGCGAACTGTACTTCACGGTTGACCCTGACGCCAACACGGCAGGCGACTATGTCGTGTCCGGCGCGGCCGTGTTCGAGGACGGGGCGACGATCAGCGTTCACCTCGATTCGCTGGTCGATACCGACGGCGAGACCTATCGGCTGCTGACGGCCGGGTCGCTGTCCTACGGGGACGTCCTGGGAACCGACCTGACCGGCAGCTCGCCCTATATGATCGTGTCCAGCCTTTCCGCCGACGAAGCGGCGGGGACGATCGACGTGAACCTGCGCAAGCGCACCACCACGGAAATGTCGCTGTCCGGCGTCGAAACGGCGGCCTACGAGGCCTTCTACAGCGCCTTGAGCCGCGACGAAGACGTGATGGACGCCTTCCTGGAGCAGTCCACGCGCGACGACTTCATGAACCTGTACGAGCAGACCCTGCCGGACCATTCGGGCGGCACGCTGATGTCGTTGTCCAGCGGTGTAGAAGCCGTGACCCAGGCCCTGGCGAACCGCAACAACACCGCCGCCGTCGGCGAGGTCAGCGGCTGGGTCCAGGAGATCAACTTCTACGAGGACAAGGACAAGACCGACACCTACGGCTACCGCTCGGAGGGCTTCGGCGTCGCCGGCGGGGTGGAGAAGATGACCGGCGCCGGCGCCGTCGGCGTCTCGGTGGCCCTTGCCTCTTCGGACATCCAGGACCCGGAGTCGGAGGCCGAGGAGGAGCTGTCGTCCAACCTGCTGGAGCTGGGCCTGTACTGGCGCGCCCAGGGGCATGGCTGGAACGGCTGGGCGCGGGGGGCGGTCGGCTATGCGTCGTTCAACAGCACCCGCACCCTGGTCGGCGACGACGTCTATCTGAGCACCGACGCCGACTGGGACGGCTACACGCTGTCGGCGGCGGGCGGCGTCTCTTACGAGCACCGGTTCGGACGGCTGTCGTTGCGGCCGGAAGTCTATGCCGAGTACTTCAGTCTGACGGAAGGATCGCGCCGCGAGTCGGGCGGCGGAGACGCCTTCGACCTGGAGATCGACGGCCGCACCGGCCATATCGCCAGCGCCACCGCCGCGCTGAAGATCGGTTACGGCCTGGGCCGGGACCAGATGTTCAGGCCGGAGCTGAAACTGGGCTGGAAGGAAATCCTGTCCGCCGACTATGACGAGACCACCGCCCGCTACATCAGCGGCGGCGACAGCTTCAGCCTGACCGGCGAACCGATCAGCGGCGGCGGTCCGGTGCTGGGCCTGGGCATGACCATGGCCAACGGCCTGAGCTCCCTGACCCTCTCCGGCGACGCCCAGTTGCTGGAGGACTATGTCCGCTACAGCTTCCTGCTGCGCGCGACCTTCCTGTTCTAGGGGGCGGTGGGGTGAGATTGGGCGCGAGCGTGTGATCGACGGCGACGGGGTGAGCTAGATTCACCCGTCATCCTCGGGCTTGACCCGAGGATCGGATGCGGGCCTAGTTCGCGTCGATCAGGGCGGCGCCGGAACTGTCCGGCGATCCGAACGCTGTTCCAGCTATCGTCACGCCTGGAATAGCCCTTTGAAATTCGCCCGTCGCCTCGTCGTCCTGCCAATCCTGGCCTTGGGTCTGTCCGGCCTCGGGGCCTGCGCCTCCATGCCTGGCCTATCGGGCGTACAGCTGAACCGGGATCAAGCGTCCCAGGGCGGAAAGACTTTCGGCGATGGCGTGGGCCAGGCGGCGACGGCTCCACTGGACGATCTCAACCTGCGGCGACAGGAGGTGCCCGAGATTCTGATCACGGCGCGTCGCGCCCCCTATGCGACGGCGGGTCTGCAGCGCTGCTCGGCCGTCATCGCCCAGATCGACGCCTTGGACGAGGCCCTCGGCCCCGATGTCGATCAGCCGTCGCCGGCGACCGGCACCGGCGACCAGGCCGCCAACGCCGCGCTCGACATGGTTCGCGACACCGCCACGGATTTCATCCCGCTCAGGAGCTGGGTGCGGCGTCTGTCGGGCGCCGCGGCCCATGATCGGGAGGTTCAGGCGGCGATCCGCGCAGGCTTGGTGCGCCGGGGCTTTCTCAAGGGCATCGCGCACCAGCGTCGTTGCGCCCGGACGGCGGGATAGTCGTTGGTCGGAGGGGAAGTGGATCGGCGTCCGGCCGACAAGGGTCCGGCAAGCGCTGGGACCAGAATCCCGTCATTCCGATTGACCTAAAAGACGACATTCCGCTCTTGGCGCGAATTTCGGCTCCCGGGCCTGACGTCCATTTCGCAAATCGACCCGTTGCGGACCTTGATCCGGTCTGTTCAGCGGCAGGTCGAGTGCCCGCCTCAGTTCTCGATTGCGGGATCCGCGCGGATCGCGGTCATCACGCCTTCGAACGGCAGGTGCTGACTGGGCGATGTATTGACAAGGATCGCTACCGCCAGATTCGGACCGGTAAAGACCGTCAGCGTGCTGGTGAACCCGTCGATCGCTCCATCGTGACTCAGTTCGGGCTCCGCCGGATCGCCCGTTACGCCAATGCCCAAGGCATACTGTATCGGATGAGATTCACCCTTTTCATCTTCGTAAGTTGCCTGCGACCCGTCGTTTAACCGGGCCGTTGTCAGCATTTCTCGATAGCTTTCGGGGTCCAGGACGCCGTCGTGGGTGAGTGCATTGCTCCATATGAGCAAGTCTTTGACCGTCGAGCGTAATGCACCAGCCGCGAAGGGAGTGTTCAGACTCACCGTGAGGGCGTTCCGATAGCCAGGTTGCTCTACGACCAACCGATCGTAACCCGAGGCGCGGCCGGGCGCGACAGCGCCGTCGTCGTCCAGCGCTGTGTGGGTCATGCCCAACGGACCGAAAAGCCGTTCTGCCATGAACTCACGGAGCGGTTTGCCCGACACTTTCTCTACGATGGCTCCCGCCAAAGCATAATTGGAGCTGGAATAGGCCCAACCAGTTCCGGGAGTGAACTGCCGGGCGGAGTTCAATGCCAAGACATGGGAGACCAACTCTTCCGACGTCAGGGGCAACCATTTAATGCGGTCAAAGTCTTGCCCGCCCACATAGTCGCGGAAGCCTGCAGTGTGGTTCAAAAGTTGACGGATCGTGGTCGGGTCGTCGCCTGAAATCTGCGGCAGATAAAGACCCGCTCGATCGTCCAGCGAGAGCTTACCGTCCTGTGCCAAAAGCAACAGCGAGACGGCCGTAAACTGTTTTGTCAGTGAGCCGACGCGGAAGACGCTGTCAGGTGTCGCGCGTGTGCCGGTCTCCAGGTTCGACATGCCATACCCACGAGCGAACACCACCACACCGTTCCGCATCACAGCGACGGCCCCGCCGGCCGTCCATCCACTATCGACAGAAGCCCGCATGGCGAGGTCGATGGCTTCTTCTGTCGCCGGGCTCAGTGTCTGAGCCATGGTTGAACTAGCGAGCAGCGCAAGCGAAGCCGCACCCGCCCACGTTCCCAATGCCATAACCACCTTCTTGAGCACGGCCTCTCCTCTCGCTGCGCTGAAACGAGAACGCAGATAGTTCCCGCGGCGACATTATTCCTCGGGACCGACAGGTATGATGTCAACTTGGGCCGCTACGGGCTCAACCGCCCTGTTGGCGAGAGGCTGCTCTCCATGTCGAACAGCCCTTCGGATTGTCCGCTTCCTTTCGTCATTCCGGGCGAAGGGCCGCTTGGCCCGTAGACCCGGAACCCAGCGGCGCGCGGGAGCGCGAAACTGTCGCGGACTCGGTGGGCCAGCATCGTGCGGCTGAACCATTTCGCCTTCGGCGCCGCTGGGTTCCGGGTCTCCGCTGCGCTCCGCCCGGAATGACGAAAGGAAAGAGGACGTAGGCGGCCCCGCCCCCCGCCTGCGCGAGGGACGGGCTCTCAATCAGCTGTCGGCCTGCCAGCCGCCGGCGAGGGCGCGGAACAGGGCGATCTGGTAGGTGGTGACCAGGGCGTCCGACTGGGCCAGGGCGGCGTCGGCGGCGGCCTGGGTGCGTTCGGCGTCGAGCACCAGCAGGAAGCTGTCGGCGCCGGCGTTGAAACGCTGACGCGACAGGTCGGCGGCGCGGGCGGCCTGGTCGCGGGCCTCGGTCAGGGCGGCGCGGCGGTCCAGCTCGTTGGCGTAGTTGCTGAGCGCCGTCTCGGTCTCTTGCAGGGCCGTGAGCACCGTCTGGTCGAAGGTGGCCAGGGCGGCGTCGGAGCGGGCGTCGGCGGCCTTGATCTGGGCGCGGGCGGCGAAGACGTTGGGGAAGGACCAGCTGATCAGCGGACCGAAGCTGAAGCGGAAATTCTGGTCGTCGCCCAGCTCGCTGGAGTCCAGGGCCGTGGAGCCGATGGAGCCGCCCAGGCTGATCTGCGGATAGAGGTTGGCGGTCGCCACATTCACGCGGGCGGCGGCGGCGGCGAGGTTCGCCTCGGCCTGGCGCACGTCGGGACGACGCGCCAACAGGGCCGCACCGTCGCCGACCGGGATCGGCTGGCTGAGTTGCGGCGGCCGGACGCAGGCGGCGGCGGCCTGGCTGGCCTCGGCCGGGGTGACGCCCGTCAGGGTCGCCAGCCGGAACAGGGCCTCGTTGCGAGAGGCGCGCAGCGTCGGCAGGGTGGCCGCCGTCTGGGCCAGGGCCGCGCGAGCGCTGGCCACGTCCAGGCCGGTGCCCGCCCCGCCGTCGAGCAGGGTCTGGGTCAGGTTGGAGGTGTTGCGCTGCAGCTCCAGCGTCCGTTCGGCCACCGCGATCTGGGCGTTGGCCGAGCAGGTGTCGGCATAGGCGCGGGTCGTCTCGGCCGCGACCGAGACCTGGACCGTCGCCAGGGCGGCCTCGGCCGCGCGGGCGTCGGCGCGGGCGGCGCGGATGGTCGATTCCACCCGGCCGAACAGATCGACTTCGTAGCTGGCCGACAGACCGACGTCATAGGTGTCGATCTCGGGCGCATCCTGACCGGCGGGCAGGCCGGTGACCGTGGCGGCCGAGGCGCGGCTGCGCTGGGCCTGGGCGCTGGTGGTCGTGGTCGGGAAGCGGCCCACGCGCGCCTCGGACAGCGACGCCCGAACAGCGCGCAGGTTGGCGAAGGCCGCCTCCAGCTCGTTGTTCTCGGCGAAGGCCTGACGGATCAGGCCGTCCAGCGTCGGGTCGTCGTACAGCCGCCACCAGTCGTCCCGCGCCTGAGCGGTCGAGACCGTGGTCGAGGCGGAGCCGATGAAGGCGCCCGTCCCCGCCACAGGCAGGTCGGCGGCGGGCGCCTGGGGCCCGACCGCGCAGGCGGCGAGCAAGGCGCTGGCGGCTGCGGCGGTCAGGAAGCTGAGGGTCTTGGTGCGGGTCATCAGATGTCCCCTCCCCGCCCGGTGGCCGGAGCCGGCGCATCGGGATCGGTCAGGCTGGAAGTTTGGTCGTAACGGACGGCTTCAGTCTTGTTCGGCGTCGGCTTCTTGCCTTGCGGCAGTTTGGACGACATCCAACGGGTCACGACATAGAAGACCGGCGTGAAGATCAGGCCGAAGAAGGTCACCCCCAGCATGCCGGAGAAGACCGCCGTGCCCAGCGACTGGCGCATCTCTGCGCCGGGACCGGTCGCCAGCATCAGCGGCACGACGCCGAGGATGAAGGCGAAGGAGGTCATCAGGATCGGACGCAGGCGGGTCCGGGCCGCAGCCACGGCGGCGTCGAACCGGTTCATGCCCTCGTCTTCTTCCGCCTGTTTGGCGAACTCGACGATCAGGATGGCGTTCTTGGCCGCCAGGGCGATCAGAACGACCAGGCCGATCTGGACCAGGATGTTGTTGTCCAGACCCCGCAGGTTCACGCCGACGATGGCCGCGAGCAGACACATCGGCACGATCAGGATGACCGCCAGCGGAAGCGTGAAGGCTTCATACTGAGCCGCCAGCACCAGGAACACGAAGACCACGGCCATCAGGAAGATCATGGTCGCGCCCGATCCAGCCGCCTTCTGCTGGTAGGCCAGCTCGGTCCACTCGTAGGTGAAGCCTTGCGGCAGGGTGCTGGTCGCCATCTGCTCCATGATGCCCAGCGCCTGGCCGGAGGACACGCCCATCGCGGGATTGCCCTGCAGTTCGGACGCCGGGAACAGGTTGTAGCGGACCACGCGCGACGGACCCGAGTCATTGATCAGGTTGGCCACCGAACCGATCGGCACCATGGCCCCGCTGGACGAGCGGGTCTTCAGGTTGGCGATATCGGCGATGTCGTCGCGGTACTGGGGCTCCGCCTGCGCCGTCACCCGATAGGTGCGGCCCAGCATGTTGAAGTCGTTCACATAGGACGAGCCCAGATAGACCCCCAGCGTATTGAACACGTCGCCGGGCTGGACGCCCATCATCAACGCCTTGTCACGATCCACGTCGGCCGAGATGCGGGGCGAGCCGGTGTTGTAGGTCGAGAAGACCTGGCTGACCTGATCCGGGGCCTGGGCGGCGGCGCCCATCATGGCGAAGGTCGCCCCCTCCAGCGCGCGGTAACCGGCGCCCGAGGTGTCCTGGATCATCATCTTGAAGCCGTTGCCGTTGCCCAGACCCTGGACCGCCGGAGGCGCGATGACGAAGATCTGCGCGTCCTCGATCTGACCCGTGGCCTGGGTGATGGCCCCGGCCAGAGCAGCGGCCGCCTCTTCCTTGGTCCGGTCCTCGAAGGGGCTCAGACGCACGAAGATGGTGGCGGCGTTGGAGCCGAACGAGAAGCTGGCGCCGTCGAGGCCGGCGAAGGCCACGGTGCCGTCGACCCCATTGGTGTCGCGGATGATCTGGCTGGCGCGCTGCATGATCGCCTCGGTGCGATCCAGCGAGGCGCCGGCGGGCAGTTGGATGACGCCGATCAGGAAGCCCTGATCCTGCTCGGGAATGAAGCCCGAGGGTGTGTCCACCAGACGCCAGGCGGTGAGGCCCAGCAGACCGGCGTAGATGATCAGAACCAGGCCGACGGTGCGCACCAGTCGCGCGGTCAGACGGCCGTAGCGATCCGACAGCCAGTCGAAGCCTTCGTTGAACTTACGCCCACCCCAGCCGCCGTAATAGACGACCGAACCCAGGACGCCCGGCTTGCGCGCGTTCTCGTGGTCCTTCTTGTGCGGCTTCAGCAGCAAGGCGGCCATGGCCGGCGACAGGGTCAGCGACACGAACAGCGAGATGACCGAGGCCGAGGCGATCACGACCGCGAACTGGCGGTAGAAGATGCCGGGAATGCCCGGAACGAACATGGTGGGCACGAACACCGAGACCAGCACCAGGCCGATGGCGATCAGGGCGCCAGAGACCTCCTGCATCGAACGATAGGCGGCCTCCTTGGGCGTCAGCCCCTCGCTGATGGCCCGCTCCACGTTCTCGACCACGACGATGGCGTCATCGACGACGATGCCGACCGCGAGGACCAGGGCGAACAGGGACAGGGAGTTGATCGAATAACCCAGGGCCAGCTGCACCGCGAAGGTGCCGACCAGGGCGACCGGGATGGCCACGATCGGGATGATCGCCGCGCGCCAGGTCTGAAGGAAGATCATGACCACGATCACGACCAGGATGACGGCCTCGATCAGGGTATGCTGAACCGACTCCACCGAGGCGGCGACGAACTCCGTCGGATTGTAGGGCACGGACAGGTCCATGCCGGCGGGCAGTTCGGCCTTGACGGCCTCGACCTCGGCCAGGACGCGTTCGGCGGTGCCCAGGGCGTTGGCCCCCGGCTGCTGAACGATGGCCAGACCGACGCCGCGCTGGCCGTCGAAGAAGCCGCGAATGCCGTAATCCTGGGCGCCCAGTTCAATCCGCGCCACGTCGCGCAGATAGGTGACGCGACCTTCGTTGTCGGTCTTCAGGACGACGTTGGAGAACTGGTCGGGATCGGTCAGACGCCCCTGAACCTGGATCGGCAGCTGGAAGGCCGAGGCGCTGGTCGGGAACGGCGGCTGGCCGATCGAACCGGCCGCGGCCTGGACGTTCTGGGCCTGAAGGGCGGCGACGATGTCCGGCCCGGTCAGGCCGCGCTCGGCCGCCTTGGCCGGGTCGATCCAGATCCGCATCGCATAGTTGCCGCCGCCGAAGACCTGGACCGCGCCCACGCCTTCGAGCCGCAGCAGGCGATCCCGCAGCGTCGAGTTGCCGTAGTTGCCGACATAGTCGTTGCTGAGCGAGCCGTCGGGCGAGGTCAGGCCCAGCACCATCAGGAAGCCGCTCTCGGCCTTGTTGACCACGACGCCGGTCTGGCGGACCGCGTCGGGAAGACGGGGTTCAGCCAGGGACACACGGTTCTGGACCAGCACCTGGGCAGCGTCGAGATCGGTGCCGGGCTGGAAGGTGACGGTGATCGACACCGCGCCGTCCGAGGTGGACGAGGAGGTGATGTAGAGCATGTCCTCGACGCCGTTCACCTCCTGCTCGATGGGGGCGGCGACGGTTTCGGCCAGGGTCTCGGCCGAGGCGCCGGGATAGGAGGCGGTGATGGTGATCGTCGGCGGTGCGATCTCCGGATACTGCGACAGGGGCAGCAACGGATAGGCGAAGACGCCGATGATGGTGATCACCACCGAGATCACGGCCGCGAAGATCGGCCGGTCGATGAAGAAACGGGATATGTTCATGGCTTAGTCGCCGGTGGAGAGGCTGTTGGCGAACGAACCGGTCGAGGCCGGAGCCGCCTGGGTGACCGGAGCGTCCGACGGCTGTTCGGCGACGGGGGCGATACGGCCGTTCTTGGGCGTGACCTTGGAACCCGGCTGGGCGGCGCGCTGGAGACCGGCGATGATCACGCGGTCGTTCGGGGCCAGGCCCGACTTGATCACGCGCAGACCCTGGACGATCGGACCCAGCTGGACGGCCTTGGCCGTGACCGAGCCGTCGGCGTTGACGACCGAGACGACGCGGCGCGACTGATCCGTGCCGATGGCGGAATCCGGGACCAGAAGGGCGTCATAGGAGCCGGCGCCCGCGACCTGGGCGCGGCCGAACAGGCCGGGACGCAGGAAGCCGTCGGCGTTCGGCACGATGGCGCGCATGCGGATGACGCCCGACGACGTGTCCAGCGCATTGTCCGAGAAGTCCAGACGGCCGGTGCGGGTATAGCCGCTCTCGTCCTGCAGACGGATGCGAACCGGGGCGCCGTTGGCGGCGCCGCCGTCGCGCAGATATTTCAGCAGGACCGCTTCCGAACCGTCGAAGACGAAGTGGATCGGGCCGCCCGAGATGATGGTGGTCAGGATGTCGCCCGCAGACGAACCGCCGGCGACCAGATTGCCCGGATCGACGCGGCGATCAGAGACGCGGCCCGAGGTCGGTGCAGTGACCCGCGTATATTCCAGATCCAGCCGCGCCGTGCGCACGGCGGCGTTGGCGGCGGCGATATTGGCGACCGCCGCATCGACGGCGGCCTTGTTGGAATCATATTCGGCCTTGGACACCGCCTGCGAGGCCAGCAGGGTCTCGCTGCGGGCCAGGTTGGCGCGGGCCAGGGTCAGCTGCGACTGCATCTGCGCGACCTGGGCCTGGGCCTGGGCCAGAGCGGCCTGGGCCGGACGCGGGTCCAGGGTGAACAGCAACTGGCCGCGCTGGACCATCTGACCGTCGCGGAAGTGGACGGCCTGGACATAGCCGCCGACGCGGGCGCGAACGTCCACGCTCTCGACCGCCTCGAAGCGGCCCGTGAATTCATCCCAGTCCACCACCTTCTGCTGCAGCGGCGTGGCCACTGTCACAGGCGGGGCGCCGCCGGGCGCCTGGCCCTCAGCCTTGGGGGAACAACCATATAGCGCACCCGTCACCATGACGGACACGGCCGCAATCTTCAGCCCGCGCATCTGCGCAATCTCCCTGTCGGAGGTAAATCCCAGTCGTGCGGACAGTGGCCGATGGGGAGTCGGCCTTTGTCAACGCGTGGTGACTTAATGGTGGGCATCGTGACGCTTGTCAACACGCGTTGACAAAGCCATATGGTGTCTACGGTTATTGTTCTGTGGAGTGTCATCCCCTTGTTATGTCCCGGCCCACGCCCGAGGAACGCCGCTGCGACGCGCACGGCCATTCTCGACGCAGCACGCGAAAGATTCGCGGCCGAGAGCTATGACGACGTGGGCATGAGCGACATCGCCCGCGACGTCGGCGTCGATGCGGCCCTGATCAGCCGGTATTTCGGCTCCAAGGACGATCTGTTCCTGGCCGCGCTGGACAGCTGCGGCGACGGCAGCGCCCTGATGCAGGGCGAGAAGGCCGATTTCGGCCGGCGCGTGGCCCAGGAGATCGTGTTCGAACCCAAGAAGGCCGAAAAGCTCAAGGGCATGTCGATCATGCTGCGCTCGATCGGCTCGGCCAAGGCGGCGGAAATGGTGCAGTCCAGCTGCACCCAGCGCTTCTTCGGCCCTCTTGAGGACTGGCTCAGCGGCCCCGACGCCACCGTGCGCGCCCGGCTGCTGGCGGGCTTCATCATGGGCATGTCGATCAGCCGTGAACTGGGCGGCGGCAGCTTCAATATCGAACCCGAAGAATGCGAACGGATGCGCGACCGACTGGCGCCCATTCTTCAGTCCCTGATCGAGGGCTGACACGGGGCGGAAATGCGAAAGGGCGCGGAGGTTTCCCTCCGCGCCCTTTGTCTTGTCCGACGACCGGCCTCAGTGCGACGCGGTCGAGGTCACTTCAGCCTTGGCCTTTGTGCGGGCGCAGGCGATGGCGAAGACGGTCAGGCCGACATAGCCCGCCATCGGCACCAGGAAGGCCGGCTGAAGCGCGCCGGCGGCGTCGGCGATACGCGCCGCCACCTGCGGCAGCAGGGCGCCGCCGATGATGCCGAAGACCAGCAGGCCCGAGGTCGCCGAAGTCGGCGCCGTAGAGCGCTCCAGCGTCAGGGTGAAGATGGTCGGGAACATGATCGAGTTGAACAGGCCGATGGACAGGACGGCATAGGCCGCCGTCGGTCCGCCGATCTGGCTGACCAGCAGGCACAGGGCCGCAGCGGCGACGGTGCAGCAGGCCAGGACCACGCCGGGCGAGACCCGCGACAGAACCCACGAGCCGATGAACCGGCCGACCATGGCGCCGCCCCAGTACAGGGCGACCATCTTGCCCGCCGTCTCGATCGGGGCGTTCAGGATTTCGGGGCTTTCCAGGAAGTTGGTCAGCATGCCGCCGATGGCCACTTCCGAACCGACATAGAGGAAGATGGCCAGGGCGCCGAAGATCGCCCAGGGCGAGGACAGGGCCTTCAGCGGCGAGACCGCCTCGGTCGCGGCGGGGGCCGCCGCATTGATCTTCTTACGCGCGGTGAAGATGAAGAAGGCCACCACGGCGAAGAAGGCGCCCATGCTGAGGAAGGCCATGTCGATGCTGCGCAGCGACTGGGTGCGGGTCGCGACCGTGACCACGGCGCCCGCGGCGAAGACGCCCCCCGTCAGCAGGACGTGCGACCCCAGCCAAGGACCAATAGTGGTACCCAGGGAGTTGAAGGCCTGGGACAGGTTCAGACGGCTGGACGCGCCCTTGCGGCTGCCCAGTTCGGCGACCAGCGGATTGGCGGCGACCTGAAGCAGGGTGACGCCTGAGGCGATGACGAACAGGGCGATCAGCACGCCCGGATACCAGTCGGCGGCCGTGGCGGCCGGCACGATCAGACAGCCCGCCACCATGACGACCAGGGCGCCGATGATCGACCGGCTATAGCCCAGCCGGCCCAGCACCGCCGCCGCCGGCAGGGACATCAGCCCATAGGCGATGAACCAGGCGAAGGTCGTCAGGAAGGCTTCGGCGTTGTTCAGGTCGAACACCCGTTTCACCGCCGCGATCAGCGGATCGATCAGCGAGGTGGCGAAGCCCCAGGCGAAGAAGAGCGTGGTGACATAGGCGAAGGCGAGGGCTGTGCCCTGGCGCTTTGGAGCCTCTGGAGCGGACATGGATTCCCCCTGCGGAAAAACTAAGGACGGCCGCGCTTTGCCCGCGCGGTTCTGGTCGCCTTGGTTCGGGCATCCCGGACGCGCCGTCCAGCGGAAAAACGCCGGCTGTAACCAAACTTTGGCGGCAGCGACCCGGGGCGGGTGCGAACGCCCGGGCCAAAAAGAAAGGGCCGCCTCGTTTCCGGGGCGGCCCAAGTTTGCTCAGGGGAGAAATCAGAAGCGGTAGTTCATGCCCACCGCGAAGGTCCGGCCGTAGCTCTGATAATCGATGGTCTGACGCTCATCGCCGTTCTGGAAGGTCTTGAACGGCTCGTCGGTCAGGTTGTTGACCTGGGCCAGGATCGACAGGCCTTCCAGCGGGCCCGACTGGAACTCGTAACCGACCTGGGCGTCGACCACGGTTTCGGCGGCGACCGAACGCAGGGTGCGGCCGTTGCCGAAGCCGGCGACCTCGCCCAGATAGTCCGAACGGTAACGGGCCGAGACGCGGGTCTGGAAGCCGTAGCGCTCATAGTAGAGCGTGCCGTTCATGACGGTCTCCGACAGGCCCGGCATGGTGGTCGGGGCCTCGTTCGGGTTCGGCCGGACCTCGCTGTCCGTGGCCGAGGCGCTGAACAGGGCGCCGAAGCCTTCCAGGGCGGGATGGATGATGTCGAACGGCGCCGACACCGAGAACTCCACGCCCTTGATCCAGCCGCCGTCGCCGTTGTCCGGCCGCGACGACAGACCTTGGTTAATCACCGGCGTCACGCCGCCCGTCGGATAGCCGGTGAAGTCGACGATCTCGTTGCGGGTGTAAACATAGCTTTCAAGATGTTTGTAGTAGGCGGCGACCGAGACATAGCCCTTGCGGTTGGCGAAATACTTCTCAAGCGAGATGTCCGCCACATCAGCGATGTAGGGCCGCAGTTCGGGATTGCCGCCGCTGGCGCTCCAGGGGGACTGGTTGTCCGGCTGGGCGGTGGGGATATTGTTGGCCACGCTGAACGAATAGTTCTGCGAGGCGCGCATGTCGTCCATCCGCGGGCGGGCCAGGGTCCGGGCGACGGCGAAGCGGGCGAACAGATCGTCGCCGACTTCCAGGATGAAGTTCGAGCTGGGCAGGATTTCCAGATAGTCGACACCGCCGCTGACGGCGACGGTTTCCGACACGCCGGCGCTGACCTGACGGGCCGAGAAGCCGCTGGACATCTGGTCGGTGTAGACGAACTGCATGCCGACGTTGCCGGTCAGCGGGCGTCCGAACAGCTCATGATCGATGTTGGCGCGGACATAGGCGGTCGAGACCTTTTCCGTCACTTCCCAGTTGCCGGCGGCGACATCCGCGTTGGGGTTGCGGACCAGTTCCAGCAGCCCGCTGTTGACCAGGCCCAGGGCGTCATAGCTGAGCACCTCCGAGATGCCGAGATAACCCAGGTCGGTCGGCTCCAGCAGATATTCGTCTGGCACGATCAGATCGCCGCCGCCGGGGACGCCGATGTAATACTGGTCGTTGACGAAGCTCTTGTTACGCTCCGAATAGTTGACGCCGAAGTCGATCGACTTGAACGGGCTCTGGTGCAGTTGGCGGTTCGCGGTCAGGCGGACAGCCTTGATTTCGTCCTCGATGGACGGGGTGTTCATATAGCCGACCTGGCCGCCCGGAATGACGTCCCCGCCCCAGCCCTGGGCCGAGGTGATGCGGATCAGGGTCGGGTCGGCGTAGTCGAGCTGGCTGGTGAAACGGGTGACGCCGTCGTCAGTCAGTTCGAAGCCGAGGGTGTCCAGGGCTCCGTTGATGTTGCGGCCCGTGCCCGCGTTGGTCTCGAGGATGATGTCGTTCCGCTCGACCTTCGAATAGTTGACGTCGAGAGCCAGCGTCCAGTCGTCGTTGGCGACGAACTCGGTGTTCCAGCCCAGGGCCGTGATGTTGCTGTCGCGCTTGTTCACGTCGTTGCGGACGACGCCCTTGATGTTGTCCCAGGTGCCGGCGACGATCAGACCGTCCTCGACGGTGTAGCCGGAGCGCAGTGAGGGGGCCGGGCGGCAGAGCGACGAGGCCACGTTGACGGTGCAGTCCCCGGCCGAACCGCCCCAGGCCAGCGGGAACTCGATGCCGCGCAGGACCTGGGTGTTCTTGAACTCGGAATAGAAGGCGTCGATCGTCGAGTGGATGCGATCGTTCGGGCGCCATTCCAGCACGCCCATATAGCCGTCGCGCTCAAGCTCGGACGACATGACATAGGGTTTGACGCCGCCGGTCAGCAGATTGCCGTCGGAATAGGTCGGATAGCCCCAGCTGTTGAACCGCTCGGACTGATACGGCGAGCTCATGTGAGCATAGCCCAGGGCGACGCCCAGGGTGCCGTCCATGAACTGGTCGATGTAGGAGATGGTGTAGCGGTCGCCGCTGTCGGTCGTGCCCGAGTTCAGGGCGCCGATGTCGTTCCACTCGTGACGATAGTTCACGGCGATCGCCTGGCGGCCATAGGCCAGAGGACGAACAGTGCGCAGATCGACGGTGCCGCCCAAGCCCTGGCCGATCAGGGCCGAATCCGGGGTCTTGTAGACGACGACGCTGCCCAGCAGTTCAGACGGGAACTGGTCGAACTCGACGCCGCGGTTGTCGCCGGTCGAAACCAGTTCGCGACCGTTCAGCAGGGCGGTGGTGAAGTCGGGGCCGAGACCGCGGATCGAGATGGCCTGGCTGCGGCCGTCGAGGCGCTGCGAGGTCACGCCCGGCAGGCGGGCCAGGGATTCGGCGATGGAGACGTCCGGCAGCTTACCGATGTCTTCGGCCGAAATGACTTCGACGATCGAGGTGTTGTTGGCCTTGGCCGAGATCGAGGCCTCGATCGAGCGGCGAATGCCGGTGACGACGATTTCGCCGACCTCTGCAGGCTGTTCGTCGGCCTGGGTCGCTGCGGCGGTTTGCGCCTGGGCGCTGCTGACGGCCATGAGCGCGGCGGCGCCGAATGCGGCGCCCGACAGCAGGCGCACGCGCCGATTAAGACGTTGAGACATTGTCATCCTCCCTGAGGCTGCCGCGATTCTGAATGTCGCGGCCGGAGCCTACGCAAAAATATGCAAACATCCGGCATTCTTGCAAGCAGTTAATGCGAAGGGCGCAATTTCGCCCCACCCGAACCACCGCAAAAAGCCCGCAAACCCTAGCTTGGCAGGAGAGTCATGCTGATTACTTGCTGCAATGCAGCATTCTAATCCGCGTTGACAGGCGACGTCTGGACTGCAAAATCTTGCAAATCGATCTGGAAGGCTTTGCACTTTCCGGACAGGGAGAACGACCGGATGACCCTCGCCCGACACTGGAAGACCCCGGCGCGCGCCATGATCGCGGCGGCGGCGCTGTTCGCCTCGACGTCTCCCCTGCCCGTCCAGGCCCAGACAGTCGCGCCGGACGTCCTGACCGCCTTGCGCCAACGCCCGCCGCAGGACGAGGTGATCTATTTCCTGCTGCCCGACCGTTTCGCCAACGGCGATCCGTCGAACGACCACGGCGGCTATGCGCCCGAGCGGCTGAAGAGCGGCTTCGATCCGTCCGACACCGACTTCTATCACGGCGGCGATCTGGCCGGCGTGACCCAGCGGCTGGACTATATCCAGGGCCTGGGCGCGACGGCGGTGTGGCTTGCGCCCATCTTCAAGAACAAGCCGGTCCAGTCGCACGGCAACTACACGGGTGCGGCGCACCATGGCTATTGGATCACCGACTTCACGGCGGTCGATCCGCATTTCGGCGACGAGGCGGCGATGCGCGCCCTGGTCGATGCGGCCCATGCGCGGGGCATGAAGGTCTATCTGGACATCGTCGCCAACCACACCGCCGACGTGATCCGTTACCGCGAGTGTCCCGACCGGCCATGCGAATACCGCAGCAGGGCCGACTATCCCTACACCCGTCGCGGCGGGGTGGACGGGGCGGCGATCAATGCGGGCTTCGACGGGAGGGACTTCTCGCGCCTGACCCGGCCCGATTACGCCTATACGCCCTATGTCCCAGCGGGTGAGGAAAACGCCAAGGTTCCGGCCTGGCTGAACGACCCGATCCACTATCATAACCGGGGCGACAGCACTTTTGCGGGCGAAAGCTCGCTGGACGGGGACTTCGCCGGCCTGGACGACCTGCTGACCGAGGATCCGGTCGTGATCCAGGGCATGATCGACATCTTCGGCGGCTGGATCGACAAGTACGGGATCGACGGCTACCGCATCGACACCGCCCGCCATGTGAACCCGGAGTTCTGGCAGGCCTTCATCCCCGCCATGCTGGAGCGGGCGCGGGCCAAGGGGATCCCGAACTTCCACATCTTCGGCGAGGTCTACGACCATGACCCGGCGGTCACGGCGCGGTTCACGCGGGTGGACGCCTATCCCGCCGTGCTGGACTTCCCCTTCCAGAAAACGGCGGTGGACGTCGCCTCGGGCAAGACAGGGACCGACGCCCTGGCCAAGTTGTTCGCCGCCGACGCCGTCTACGCCAAGGGGGCGGACACGGCCGCTATCCTGCCGACCTTCCTGGGCAACCACGACATGGGCCGGGTTGGCTTCTTCGTGAATCAGGCCAAGCCCGAGGCCGACGAGGCCGAGATCCTGGCCCGGGTGAAACTGGCCCACGCCCTGATGATGTTCAGCCGCGGCGTGCCGACCCTGTACTACGGCGATGAACAGGGCTTCGCCGGAGCCGGCGGCTATGGGAACTCGCGACAGGACATGTTCGCCAGCCAGACGGCCGTCTATGCGGCGGAGCAGCCCATCGGCGGACGCCAGCGCGCCTATTCGACCGAAGCGCCCCTCTATACGGCCATTGCCGAGATGGCCCGGATCCGCGCCGCCGAACCGGCCCTGCGCCACGGCCGTCAAGTCGTCCGCGCCGCTGGCGACACGCCGGGCCTATTCGCCATGTCCCGCCTCGACGAAGCCGGCGGGGAGACCCTGGTTCTGTTCAACACCTCGACCACCGCCGTCACTGCACAGGTTGAGGTGGAGCCCGCCTCCCAGCGGTGGCAAGCTGTTCGCGGCGACTGCGCGGCCGAGGCCTCGGCCCCGGCCAGCTACGCCGTCCGCCTCGCCCCTCTCGACTATCTGATCTGCAAGAGCACGCCCCAGTGAACGCCCACACCCTCGACCTCGCGACCGCCGCCCAGCCGGCGACCGCCCACACTGAATGGTGGCGGGGTGCAGTGTTGTACCAGATCTACCCCCGCAGCTTCGCCGATGCGAACAACGACGGGGTGGGCGACCTGAAGGGGATCACCCAGCATCTGGACCATGTCGCCTCGCTCGGCGTGGACGGGATCTGGCTGTCGCCCTTCTTCACCTCGCCGATGAAGGACTTCGGCTATGACGTCGCCGACTATTGCGACGTCGATCCGATCTTCGGAACCCTGGCCGACTTCGACGCCCTGGTGGCCCGCGCCCATGCGCTGGGCCTGAAGGTGGTGATCGATCAGGTCTTCTCGCACACCTCCGACGAACACCCCTGGTTCCTGGACAGCCGCGCGTCGCGCAGCGGGCCGCACGCCGACTGGTACGTCTGGGCCGACGCCAAGCCGGACGGCTCGCCGCCGTCGAACGGGCAGTCGGTGTTCGGCGGTCCGGCCTGGACCTGGAACGCCCGGCGCGGCCAGTACTATATGCACAACTTCCTGGCCTCCCAGCCGCAGTTGAACGTGCGGAACCCCGAGGTTCAGGACGCCCTGATCGCGGCGGCGCGCTTCTGGCTGGACCGAGGGGTGGACGGCTTCCGGCTGGACGCCATCAACTTCTCCATCCACGATCTGAAGCTGACCGATAATCCGCCGATCCACGACGGCAAGAAGCGCACCCGCCCGTTCGACTTCCAGGATAAGATCAACAATCAGAGCCAGCCCGAGATCATCGGCTTCCTGAACCGGATCCGCGCCCTGACCGACAGCTACGAGGGCCGGTTCACCGTCGCCGAAGTGGGCGGCGACCACGCGGACCGCGAGATGAAGGAATACACCGCCGGGACCGACCGCCTGCACTCGGCCTATGGCTTCCTGTATCTGTACGCCGATACGCTGAAGAGCGAACTGGTCGCCCAGGGCGAGACCATGTGGCCGGATCAGCAGGGCGAAGGCTGGCCGTCCTGGACCTTCTCCAACCACGATGCGCCGCGCGCCGTGTCGCGTTGGGCGCAAGGGCGGGATCGCAAGGCCTTCGCCGAGATGGCGCTGATGCTGCTGGTCTGCCTGCGCGGCAATGTCTTCGTCTACCAGGGCGAGGAATTGGGCCTGCCCCAGGCCGAAGTGCCGTTCGAACGGCTGGTGGACCCCGAGGCCATCGCCAACTGGCCCGAGACCCTGGGCCGCGACGGCGCCCGCACCCCCATGCCCTGGCATGCGGACCAGGCCAACGCCGGCTTCTCGACTGTGGAGCCCTGGCTGCCGGTCGATGCGCGCCATCTGCCGCTGGCGGTGGATGCGCAGGAGGCCGATCCGGCCTCGACCCTGCAGGTCGCGCGCCGGATGATCCGGCTGCGTCATCAGCATCCGGCCCTGCGCTATGGCGGCATGGCGCCGATCGAGACCTCGCACCTGCTGGTGTTCGAACGGCAGGAGCGCGGCGGGAGCGGAGAGCGGCTTCTGTGCGTCTTCAACCTGGGCCACGATCCTGTCGACTGGCGTCCGCCCGTCGAGGCGACGCGGATCGAGGCGATCAACTGGACCGAGGCCGACGGCGCCACCCTGCCCCCGCTCGCCGGACTGGTCTTCAGACTGGCATGAGCCGATCAGCCGCCACAGGTCTCGCGCACGATCAGATCGGTAGGAACACGTTCCGACCGACCGGCGGTCGCGCCCCCGTGGTCCAGCAGTTTGGAAACCATCAGTCGACCGGCCTTCATCGTGTCCTGGGCGATGGTGGACAGGGCCGGGCGCGAGTAGCGGCTGAAGGGCACATTGTCGAAACCGATCACCGAGACGTCGCCGGGCACGGTCAGGCCAGCGTGCTCCAGCGCCCGCACCGCGCCCAGGGCGATCTGGTCGGACGCCGCCACCACGCCGTCGAACTTCACGCCCCGACGCACCAGGGCGTCGACGGCCGCCTCGGCGGACTCGACCTCGAAATGGGCGGGCACGATCAGCTCGGCCTCGACCGACAGACCCGCCGCCTCCAGCGCCTCCAGATAGCCCCGGTGCCGCTGCATCGCCTCGGGCGGATCCAGATCGCCCAAGAACACGATCCGCGTGCGCCCCAGCCGCGCCAGATGCGAGGTCGCGCGCCGGCCGCCCGAGAAGTTGTCGGAGCCGATGGAGCAGTAGTCCTGTTCCGGCAGATCGGCGCCCCAGACCACGAACCGATGATCGCCGGCCGCCAGCCGGTTGAAGGCGCCGTGCAGGCTGGACTGGCCCAGGAAGATCACCCCGTCGGCGCGACTGGTGTTCATCGCCGCCGCCAGCTCGTCATAGGTGGCCGGCGAGATATGGCTCATCAGCAGGTCGCAACCGCGTTCGCGCGCCGCCTCGCCCACCCCGGCCAGCAGCTCCAGGAAGAAGGGATCGGAAATCCGCCCCTCCCGCCCCTGCGGACGCGGCGTCACCAGGGCGATGGTGCCCTGGGCCCCGATCGGGCCGGCGGGCATGTAACGGCGGAACGGATAGTCGTGCTCCTTCGCCAGCTTCCAGATCAGTTGTTTGGTGCGGTCGTTGACGGCGGGACTGTCGTTCAGGGCGCGCGAGGTGGTGGCGACGGAAACCCCGGCCAGGCGCGCGATGTCTTCAAGTCGAGTGGTCTTGCGGCTCAAGGTCGCGGGTCCCCGGCACAGTCTGGTCCGACTGCAAATTTTTCTGCAAACATTTCAGCCACCGTTCGCGGCGGTTGGCAAGAGGCGGCGTAACGGAGTTCACATGATGCAGCGCAGATCCTTCCTGGCCCTCGGCGGCGCCTCGATCCTGGCCTTTGGCGCGACGGGCGTTCGCGCCCAGACCACGCCGACCCACGCCCGCGCCAGCTCGCCCGGCGGCGTCCTGACGGTCGAGGCCTTCACCGACAACGACGGCCGGCCGATGTACGCTGTCCTGCGTCAGGGCCGGATGGTCGTGGCGCCGTCGAAGCTGGGTTTCCTGCTGACCGACGCCCCGGCGCTGGAGCGCGGCCTGGCGATCACCGCCGGTCAGCCCGTGACGGTGGACGAGACCTGGGAACAGCCGTGGGGCGAACGCCGCTTCATCCGCAACCACTACAATGAATGGCGCGTCGCCTATACCGAAACCGGCGGCCTGCAACGCCGCGTGGACGTGGTGTTCCGCCTGCACGACGACGGCCTGGGCTTCCGCTACGAGTTCCCGGACCAGGCCGCGCTGAAAACCGTCCGCATCGGGTCGGAAATCACCGAGTTCAACTTGGCCGAAAACGGCGAGGCCCTGTGGTGCCCGGCCTGGGAATGGAACCGCGAGGAATACCTCTACAGCCGCACGCCGATCGACGCGGTGGGCAGCGCCCAGACCCCGATGACGGTCAAGGGCCAGTCGGGCCTGCACGTCTCGATCCACGAGGCCGCCTGCATCGACTACGCCGGCATGAACCTGCGCCGCTCCGAGGGCACGAACTTCCGCGCCCAACTGACGCCCGGCCTGACCAACGCCGCCGTGGTGCGCGAGGCCCCGTTCAACACCCCGTGGCGCACGCTGCAGATCTCGGACAGCGCGGCGGGTCTGATCGATTCCAGCCTGATCCTGAACCTGAACGAGCCCAACAAACTGGGCGACGTGTCGTGGTTCAAGCCGATGAAATACGTCGGCGTCTGGTGGGAAATGCACCTGGAGCTGAAGAGCTGGAACGCCGGCCCCAAGCATGGGGCGACCACCGAAAACACGATCAAGCACATCGACTTTGCGGCCCAGCACGGCTTCGGCGGCGTCTTGGTCGAGGGCTGGAACAAGGGCTGGGACGGCCAGTGGTTCGCCAATGGTTCGGACTTCAGCTTCACCGAGGCCTACCCCGATTTCGACATCGAGGCGGTCTGCGCCCACGCCCGATCCAAGGGTGTGCAACTGATCGGCCACCACGAAACCGGCGGCAACGCCTTCCACTACGAACAGCAGCTCGAACCGGCGATGGCACTGTATGAACGCCTCGGCGTCCATTCGGTGAAGACCGGCTATGTCGCGGATGCGCAGGGCGCGCGCGTCGCCGGGCCGGACGGCCAGATGGCCATGGCCTGGCACGAGAGCCAGGCCAT
>NZ_JAUSOE010000112.1 GCF_030656255.1 Brevundimonas sp.
CCTATCTACCTGGTCGGAAACAGGTCCGGGCTGTTGAAGGTGCGCCCCTCGGCGGCGGAGCACGTCATCGGCATCTATCTGCCGACGGAAGAGGATATTTTCGCTGTCGCCATTCGGCGCGGAAACGGCGACGACATGACCCGGGACGACGAGATGCTGCACGAGTACCCCAACAATATCATGCTGGGCAACATGACCGGCGCCAATCCCTCCAGGTTCGTGGAGGGGTTCGCCGAATATTACATGACTGCGGAGATCAAGGAGAACGACGTCATTCTCGGCGGGTTCAACCAAAACCGCGCCTACTGGATCATGAACGCGAGTTGGATTCCGCTGGAAACCCTGCTCCGGTCGCATCCCGCCGAGGTCAAGTCGAGCAGCCAGCGCGACACCTATTATCCCATAGCCTGGCTTCTGACCCATTGGTTCATGAGCGACCCGGAGCGGGCCGCTCAGCTGCAAACCTACATCAATGCTGTCGCTGACGGCGCCGACCCTGTGCAGGCCATGGAAGAGGCCACGGGAATGACGCTGAACGACCTGCGGGCCGCCCTGCGCCGCTACACGCGCGAAAGGCTGGCCGCCACGAAGATCACCGGCCAGTTCCCCGAAGTCCCGGTGACTGTCACGCGCCTGCCCCCGTCAGCGAACGATCTACTGCTGCTCAATCAAAGGCTGAAGGTGGGGGTGCCGGACGAAGATCGGGAAGCTCTCGGTCGAGAAGTGGCGCGCATCGCCGCCCGCCATGGCGACGATCCCCTGGCCCTTCTGGCGGCGGGACACGCCGGGCTTCACTTCGGCGACCGACCGGCGGGCGAACGCGCCCTGCTGCGGTTGATCGAGATCGACCCGAACCACGTCGAAGCCTTGCAGTTCCTCGCGCAGGAAAAGCTGCGGCAGGCGCGTGACGCCGAAGACGAGGCGCAGGAAACAGCCCTGAAGCTGGAAGCGCGCGGCTATCTGGCGCGCGCCTATGCGGCCGGCGACAACGACTACCAGACCTTGGCCTTGCTGATCGAATTGCGCAGGGGCCGCCCGGATTTCCCAACCGACAACGACTTGCTGACGCTCGGCCTGGCCATGGACCGAGCGCCGCAGTTGGCCAGCGTGCGGTTCAGCTATGCCGGAGGCCTTGCGGAGCGCAACCAAACAGCCGAGGCCATAGCCGTGCTGCGCCCCCTGACCAACAATCCTCACGGCGGCGGCGCTTCGGAGTTCGCCGAACGAATGATCGCGGCCTTAGAGGCCGGGCGAGCCCTTCCGGCCCTGACGGAGGAGGCTGAGGCCGCGCAGATCAGCGAGGGCGAACCGGACGACGAACCGGGCGATGCGCCCGAAGACAGCCCGGAATCGCCGCCGGCGCCCGCCAGCGAGTGACTTTCTCGGCCGGGCGCGCTAGTCGCGCGCCATGACACTGACACTGCCCGAGGAGGCGGCCCGCCGCCGGACCTTCGCCATCATCGCCCACCCGGATGCGGGCAAGACGACCCTGACCGAGCATATCCTGCTGGCGGGCGGGGCCATTCGTGCGGCCGGCGCCGTGCGGGCGCGTGGCGAGAACCGGCGGACGCGGTCCGACTGGATGAAGATCGAGAAGGAGCGCGGGATTTCCGTCAGCGCCTCGGTCATGACGTTCGAGCACGACGGCAAGATGTTCAACCTGCTGGACACGCCGGGGCACGAGGACTTCTCCGAAGACACCTATCGCACCCTGACCGCCGCCGACTGCGCCATCATGGTGCTGGACGCCGCCAAGGGGATCGAGCCGCAGACGCTGAAGCTGTTCGAAGTCTGCCGCCTGCGCGACATTCCGATCATCACCTTCATCAACAAGCTGGACCGTGAAGCCCAGGACCCGATGACGCTGCTGGACGACATCGCATCGCGGCTGCAGCTGGACCCTGCGCCGATCTGGTGGCCGGCCGAGAGCGGCAATCGCCTGCGCGGCATGGTCGAGGTCGGCACCGGCCGGTTCCAGCCCTATACCCGCAAGATCGCCGGCTCCGCCGAGGATCCCGAACACCCCGCCGCCCTGCCGCTGGACCAGGCGACCCAGTATTTCGAGGCGGGCGAGCAGAACAATCTGGCCGAGGCGGTCGAACTGGTCGAGGGCGGCTATCCGGCCTTTGACCGTCAGGCCTTCCTGGAGGGCCATATGACGCCGGTGCTGTGGGGTTCGGCCCTGCGCCACTTCGGCATCGACGAACTGCTGAAGGCCATCGGCGACTGGGCCCCGGCGCCCAAGGTGATGAAGGCCCGCAAGGAATCCCCGCCCGAGACCCGCAACGCCCCCGCCCCCGTCGATACGGTGGTCGAGCCCGGCGCCGACGAGGTCACCGGCTTCGTCTTCAAGGTCCAGGCCAATATGGACCCCAACCACCGCGACCGGATCGCCATGTTCCGCATGGCCTCGGGCGCCTTCAAGCGCGGCATGAAGCTGAAGGTGCAGAACACGGGCAAGTCCCTGTCGGTCAATGCGCCGATCATGTTCTTCGCCAGCGACCGGGAACTGGCCGACGACGCCTTCGCGGGCGACGTGATCGGCATTCCGAACCACGGGGTGCTGCGCGTCGGCGACAGCCTTTCGGAGAGCGGGATGGTCCGGTTCGCCGGCCTGCCGAACTTCGCGCCCGAAATCCTGCAACGGGTCCGGGTCAAGGATCCGTTGAAGGCCAAACACCTGAAGAAAGCGCTGGACGGCCTGGCCGAAGAGGGCGTGACCCAGTTGTTCCGCCCCGAGATCGGCTCGGACTTCATCGTCGGCGCCGTCGGCCAGCTGCAGTTCGAGGTCATGGCCGACCGGCTGGGCGAGGAATACGGCCTGGACGTGATCTTCGAACCCTCCCCCTATGCGGAGGCCCGCTGGGTCAACGGTTCAGATGCGGACATCGAGGACTTCTCGGGCAAGTACCGCCCCCAGATGGCCCGCGACATCGACCAGGCGCCCGTCTTCCTGGCCAAGTCGAGCTGGGAGACCGGCTATGTCGGCGAACGCTTCCCCAAGATCGCCTTCACCAAGACCCGTGAGCGGGGTTAGCCCCGCGCCATCGCGTCTTCAATGATCTTGGTCGATTTGTCGGGGCCGAGACCATAGGAGATGCTGGTGCGGAACTTGCCGTCCGGTCCCATCAGATAGACGGCCAGCGAGTGGTTCATCGTATAGTCTGCGCCCTCGCCCACCTTCTCGTAATAGGCGCGATAGGCCTTGGCGGCCTGGGCCACCTGGTCCGGCGTGCCCGTCAGGCCGATGGTCCCCTTGGGGAAGCCGTCGGATGACAGATAGTCCTTCAACTGCTGGGGCGTGTCGCGTTCCGGGTCGATGCTGACGAAGACGATCTGAAGATCATCCGCCTTGTCCCCCAGCCGCTGCTGCACCGCCGCCATCTCGGCCAGGGTGGTGGGGCAGAACTCGGGGCAGTAGGTGAAGCCGAAGAAGACCAGGCTCCATTTGCCGTTCAGCATCGTCTGATCGACGGTCGCGCCATCCTGGTTGACCAGCTGGAAGTCGCCGCCGATCAGGGGCTGGCCGGTGGAGCCGATCTCGCCGTTGGTCGGGGCCGCGCGACCGCCGACCACCACCACGGTGACGATGGCCAGGGCGGCGGCGATGGCGATACAGGCGCCCGCGAACAGCAGGATGGAACGACGCGGCATGACGACCTCTGACGAAAACCTCGGACCCGGTCTATAGAAGGCCCGTGACCTCGACAGAAGACCGCATCGCGCCGCATGCGCCCACCCCGTTGTCGGAAGCCGGCTGGCGCGAGGCGCCTCGCCGGGGCCGGGGCTTTTCGCTGCGGACCCTGATCGTGCTGCGCTGGCTGACGATCCTGGGCCAGAGCGCGGCGATCCTGACGGCGTCGCAGGGGCTGCACTTTCCCCTGCCCCTGTGGCCCTGCCTGATCGTCATCGCCGTCAGCGCGGCGGTGAATGTGGGGGCCATGGCGCGGGTGCGGCGGCTGGAGGCCAGCCTGCCCGACGGACGCCAGACGGCCCTCCATCTGGGATTCGACATCTTCCAACTGGGCGTCCTGCTGGGCCTGACCGGCGGGTTGGAGAACCCCTTCTGCCTGTTGCTGGTCGCGCCGGTGACGATCGCGGCGGCGGCCCTGCCCGCGCGCCAGGCCCTGGCGCTGGGGGTGCTGGCCCTGATCGCGGTGGGCGTGCTGTTCTTCTGGTCCGAACCCCTGCCCTGGCGCGCACACGAGAATTTCCATCTGCCGCTGCTCTATCGGCTGGGCATGGCCATGGCCCTGGTGACGGGGGTGGTCTTCACCGCCGGCTACGCCTGGCGCGTGGCGGCCGACGCCGAGAAACTGGAGCTGGCCCTGGCCACGACCCAGGACGTGCTGCAACGCGAGCAGCGTCTGGCGGCCCTGGGCGGGCTGGCGGCGGCGGCGGCGCACGAGTTGGGCACGCCGCTGGCCACCATCCAGGTCGTGGCCAAGGAGCTTCAGCGCGCATCGGCCCCCGACAGCGAGGCGGCCGAGGACGCCGCCCTGATCCTGCAACAGGCCGAGCGGTGCCGGGGCATCCTGACCCAACTTTCGCAACAGCCCGAGGGCGACGACGCCCTGTACGCCGATGTGGCGCTGAAGGCCCTGCTGGAAGAGGTGGTGGAGCCGCACCGGGGCTTCGATCTGAACTTCGAGGTCCTGGTCAAGACGCCGCCGGGCCAACCCGCGCCGCGCGTGCGTCGGATGCCCGAGGTGGTCCACGGCCTGTCCACCCTGGTCGAGAACGCCGCCGACTTCGCTGCCTCCACCGTGCGGGTCCAGGCCCTGGTCGACGCCGGCTGGATCGAGATCGCCATACTGGACGACGGCCCCGGCTTCGCCAGCGACATCCTGCCCCGGCTGGGCGAGCCCTATGTGACCAGCCGGCCCCAGGGCAAGGCGCGCCTGGCCCTGGCCGCCCAGATCGCCGCCGCCACGTCCAAGCGCCGCGACGCCAGGCCCGAGACGCCCATCGCCCCCAGCCAGGGCGGCATGGGCCTGGGCTTCTTCATCGCCCGGACCCTGCTGGAACGGACCGGCGGCGTGGTCAGCGTGGGCCAGGGCCTGCCCCGGTCCGAGACTGCGTCCGAGACCCGTTCGCCGGCGCGCGGGGCCCGTGTGGCGGTGCGCTGGGCCCGGCCGGCGCTGGAGGTGGCGGCGTGACATCGTCCGGTCGCAGATCAAGTCGCCGGTTGGGTCGAAGCGTCGCAGGGGGAACCTTGGCCTTGACCTGCGCGCTACCGGTCCCGACTTGAAGCGGCAGGAGAGACCTATGCCCGAGATAGACGCCCGTATCGCCGCCCTGCCCGACAAGTCCCTGCTGCTGCTGGACGACGACCAGGCCCTTCGCACCCGAATGGGGCGGGCGCTGGAGGCGCGCGGCTTTGAGGTGACCACCGCCGAGTCGGTCGCCGAGGCCACTCAGTTGCTGCGCGACAAGGCGCCGGCCTTCGCCGTGCTGGACATGCGGCTGGAAGACGGCAACGGCCTGAAGGTCGTCGAGGCGGTGCGCGACCGGCGTGAGGACGCCCGCATCGTCATGCTGACCGTCTACGGCGCAATCGCCACGGCCGTGGAGGCGGTCAAGGCCGGGGCGGTCGACTATCTGTCCAAACCCGCCGACGCCGACGACGTGGTAAAGGCCCTGCTGGCCACCGCCGACGAGGCGCCCGAGCCGCCGGACAATCCGATGAGCGCCGACCGGGTGCGCTGGGAACATATCCAGCGCGTCTACGAGCTGTGCGACCACAATGTCTCGGAGACCGCGCGTCGCCTGGGCATGCACCGCCGCACCCTGCAACGCATCCTGGCCAAGCGCGCCCCGCGCTGAGCCGAGGCGGCATCGGCCAAGGCGTGGCCGCAGACTTGCGTCTTACCGGACCAGCTTCTCGCTTTGGGACGGATGGGGCATGGCCGCGCAACACACCGATTTCGCCTTGCTTCTGGCCGAGGTCCGCCCCGGCCTGTGGAACTGGCGCGTGCTGGGCGACGACGGCGAAGCGGCCGTGACCGGCGACACGACGACGAAAGAAACCGCCTACGAACAGGGCGAACTGTTCCGCCGCTATCTGTGCCGTTTCAGCGCGGAGCGAGGCGCCTCCGGCCGTTCGGCCAGGCTCCGTCCCGCGCCTCTGCGCTGATCGTCAAGACGAGGGCGGGTGTCTGGAGCGGGCGATGGGAATCGAACCCACGACATTCAGCTTGGGAAGCTGACGTTCTACCTCTGAACTACGCCCGCGCGACGCCTTCCTTAGACGCAGCGCTGGCGCGGCTCAAGACGGCAGGGCAAGGTTGCGGGGACTGTTGTGGCGCGGAGCGGGCGGATGAGGCGGGGCGAGGACAGGCGCGGGCTGGAGGGGCTCGGCTTCGGCTGTCTGGCGGTCGCGATCCTGGCGGCGGGGATCGCGGCGGCGTCCTGGGTGATCTTCGCCTGGGGCGTCAATCAGGCCTGAGCGCCGCCGCTTTTCCGTTCTTCTATTCGACGCTTTCGACGGCGACGCCGCGCGACTTCAGGATGGCCTGGACGCTGTCGTCGCCGGCCAGGTGGGCGGCGCCCACGGCGATGAAGGCGGTGCCGGAGCCCTGGAGCTGGGTCTGGATCTGGTTCGCCCAGTCGGTGTTCCGGTCGACCAGCAGCACCTTATACAGTTCAGGCGCATCGGCCTTCATGTCTTCGACCACCAGTTCATCCAGGGCCTCGACGTCGCCCTTGGACCAGGCTTCGACCATGGAATCGAGCAGGGTCACGGCCTGATCATAATCCTTCAGCGTCTCGCGCAGCAGCTCCAGCTGGACGTCGTCCGGCAGGGTCGCCAGCATGCCGATCTGATCCTCGATGGTCTCCAGGCCGTGGACCGGCTTGCCGGCCGCCTCGGCGCGCGCCTTCAACGACGGCTCGACGCCGGACTTGGGATCATAGCCGGCCTTCAGCACGGGGGCGACCGACAGGGACAGGGCGACCAGCCAGGGCTTCATCGGTTCCAGCTGGGCGGCCGAGGCGCCGATGCTCTGGGCGGCGACGTCCAGCTGGGCCAGTTCTTCGGCGGTCAGGCGGCTGGAGAGCGGGGTTTCCGGCGACAGGCCGTATTGCTGAACCAGGGGTACGACCGCCGCCTGGTCGTCCGGATTGCTGATCTCGAACCAGATGTCCGAGGCGCTGTCGAAGGCGGCGTTGACGCGCGGGCTGGCCCAGCCGGTGGTCGGGCGCAGCACATGGACCGTGCCGAACAGATACAGGGTCGAGTCCGCGTCCTTGACCACCCACAGGGCCGGGCCCTGTCCCTGGATGGCGGGGGCGGCCGCCGGGGCGGTTTGCGCAACAGCGGCCTGGGCGAAAGCCTCGCCGGGGGCGCCGGCGATGGCGAAGACCAGGGCCAGGCCGGCGGCGACGCCGACGACGCCCTGAGCAAGATTGGAGACGGAGGATTTCAGGCGCTTGGAAAGGGTCATGATCTTGGTCCTTGGTTTGAAGAAGAGTGAGGTGAAGAAAAGGGTCAGGCCAGGCCGCGCCGGACGCTGACGGTCACGGAAACGGCGAGGTAGAGGGTCATCAGGACAGCGTAGATGTCCCAGGCGGTGATCGGCGGGGCCACGCCCAGCCGTTCGGCGACGGCCCAGGCGAACAGCAGCCCCTGGCCGAGGAAGAAGGTCGCGGTGGCGGTTTCCAGAACCGCGCGGCGCAGCAGTTCGTCCGCCTGGCGATAGACCTTGAAGTTCATCAGCGTGTGCAAGACCAGCAGCAGGCCGATGATGCCGACGCCCAGTACAGGGGAGCCCCCTGCCAGGCTGAACACCACCGGCAGGACCAGGATGAAGCCCGAAAACCCCATCACGAAGGCCTGAAGCCGGGCCTGGGCGATCTCGGACGGCGAGGCCGCGCCCTCCAGCCCATACATTTGCCCCATGCGGCGGGCGTCCAGACTGGCGATCAGCACCGACGCCGCCCCGAAGACCAGGCCGAAGGCGACCAGGCCGGCGAGAACATCGGACCAGCGCAGGCTCAGATCAGACGGCGACGGCGCGCCGGGAAAGATCTTGGCCGTCAAAAGCCAGCCGACGCCGTAGCCGAACACCACGCCGAACAGGCCGAAAACGACCATCTTGGCGACTTTCCGGGCCCAGCCCGGCCAGGTCGAGAACAAGCGATTGCTCATGGCTATCTCTATTCCGAGAAGATGGATTCGATGGGTTGGTCGAAGACGCGGGCGATCTTGAAGGCCAGCGGCAGGGAGGGGTCGTAGCGGCCGGTTTCCAGCGCATTGACCGTCTGGCGCGACACGCCCAGCAGTTCGGCGAGATGGGCCTGGGACCAGTCGCGTTCGGCCCGCAGCACCTTGAGGCGGTTGTTCATGGTTCAGCCCTCACCGGCGCTGCAACCACCAGACGGCCCAGGCGACGCCATAACCGAGCAGCATGAGGCTGATCAGCGCCCAGGCCCCCATGGCCGCATAGGCCATCGGATCTGTACGACCGAAGAACCAATCGGGCAGACGCCAGTCGGCGGTTTGCGGCAAGACCGCCATCATCAGGATGGGCATGGCGGCGAGCAGACCGACGGATCCGCCCCAGAACCAGGCGGACTTGTGCGCTTCCCGCGCCGCCTCGTCGATCACGCGCATCCAGCGCACGCTCACCACCAGAGCGAAGACCATGCCCGCCACGCCCAAGACGGCGATGCCGACCAGCTCGAAGGGCGCGATCTGCGCAGCGAGCGCCGGATCGGAGGCTTCAAGATGGCCCACCCATCCGCCGGCGAGGCCGGCGACGAAGCCGAGCACCAGCATGCCCCCGAGGTAAAACAGTACGGACTTCGAACGCGGGCTCATGTCGCCCCTCCTTGTCTTTATGACAAGGTCACTTTACCTCCGCCGCCGCGCCTGTCAAGCACCCTTGTCAAAGAGACAAGGTCAGTTGTCTGCCGGCCCCGTCAGTTCAGGGCGGGTGATGGTGCGCGGCAGGGTCTCAACCGGTTGCAGGGCCAGGATCTCCTTGCCCTCGTGGTCCACCTGCAAATCCTCGAACCGGCGGGCGGAGACCATGACCTGGCTCTCCAGCGAGCCGACGAACTGGTTATATTTGCCGACGGCCTGATCCAGCGCCCGACCCACCGCCGAGGCGTGGCCGCCCATGACCGACAGCCGCTTGTAGAGTTCGCGTCCCAGGGCCGCGACCTTGTCGGCGTTGGCCGCCTGTTCCTCGGCCCGCCAGCCGTAGGCGACGGCCTTGCACAGGGCGAACAGGGTGGAGGGAGTGGCGATGACGACCCGCGATTCCATCGCGTCGGACAACAGGTCCGGCGCATGGTCCAGGGCGGAGGCCAGGAAGCTGTCGCCCGGCACGAACAGGACGACGAAATCCGGGCTGGGCTTGAACTGGTCCTGATAGGCCTTGGACGACAGCTGGCGGACGTGGGTCTTCAGACTGGCGGCGATGCGCAGACCGACCGAGCGGGCGCGCGCCTCTTCGTCGCCCTCCTCGTCGTCAAAGGCCAGCGGCACCTTGGCGTCGATCACGAACAGGCCGCCGCCCGGCAGGCGCACCAGGAAGTCCGGCCGGTTCTGCCGCCCCTCGTCGTCGGCGCTGGAGGTCTGTTCGGTGAAGTCGAACCGCCCGGCCATGCCGGCGGCCTCCAGCACATTGCGGCAGGTCTGTTCGCCCCAGCGACCGCGCCGGCCGGTGTTGCCGCGCAGGGCCTCGGTCAGTTTGCGCGCCTCATCCCGCGTCGCCGACGAGGCGGCCATCAACTGGGTCAGCTGTTCCTTGAGACCGCCAGTCTCCTCGGCGCGGGTCTTTTCCAGCGCCGCCACATGTTCCTGAAACTTCGTCAGGGTGTCGGCCACCGGCTTCAGCTGGGCCGCCATCCGCTCGCGCGCCAGCTCGTCCTGAGCGCGGAAGGTCTCGGTCGCGCGGCTGACCATCTGGTCCGCCACCACATGGGCCGACTGGGCCGCCTGGGCTTTCAGCAGCTCGCCCATGGTGACCCGGCTCTGCTCGACCAGATCGATCCGCGCCAGGGCCGCCGACAGCTCCCCCTGCGCCCTCTGCCAGCCCATATAGGCCCACAGGAACCCGCCCCCGAAGGCGGCGGCGAGGACGGCGAGGATCGGCGCGAGCATGTTCATGCTCCGTTCCTAGCGGGAGTCGCCCTCCCGGAAAAGCCGATCCGCGACCGACCTTCCGGGAAGGGCTTTAACGATCCGCGCCCGACGCCGCGTTGCGCGATGCGATCAGGGCCGAGACGTCGATGCCGGAGCCGACGACGCAGGTTTCCGCATCCAGCGGGCAGACGCCCAGGGTGCGTTCGACCTCGCGCAGACGGACCACCTCGGGGTTGGACCGGATCGATTCCGCCAGCAGCCGGTTGGCCTCGGCCTGGCCGCGGGCCTGGGCGATGCGGGCCTCGGCGTTGGCGCGTTCCAGATTGACCCGCTCCAGGGCCGCGCGCGTGTTCTGCTCGGCCGTGGTGCGCGACTGGATGGCGGCGACGACGCTCTCGGGATAGCGGATCGACCCGACCCACTCCATGCGGATGATGTCCAGCCCCTGGGGCGCCCATTCGCGTTGCAGGGCCTGCATCGCTTTTTGAAGCACGATCTGGCGGCCCGGGCCGATCAGTTGGCCGGGGCAATCCTCGGCGTCCTGGGTGCCGACGGGAACGACAGGCGCGCCGGGGGCCGCCACGGGGGCGACGACCGGGACTGTCGATTGCTGGGCGTTGCAGGCGACCGGAAGCTTTTCCGTCTCACGGGCGATGGCGGCGCGCACCGAGGTGCGCAACGGGCCGTCGATGAAGGCGTCGAACTCCTGGCGCCAGGTGGCGTAGAGGTCGGCCGCCCGATCCTCGCGCACCTTGAAGGTCAGGGCCACGTCGGCGGTCATGGGCAGGCCCAGCACGTCGGAGAACATGATCTCCTCGTTCTCGCGTCCGTCGGCGTTCGGCTCGCGCGTGTAGGAATAGGTGCGTTGCAGGGTCTGATAGGTGCGGATCTTCTCGCCGATCCCCTCCCAGTGGAAGCCAGGGCCAAGCTCTTCCTTCTGGACGCCGGGGTTCGGCCCGAACTTGGTGGTCTTGATGCCCATGTAGCCGCTCTCGACCGTGACGCTGCACGACGAGACGCTGATCGAGGCGACCACGATCAGCCCCAGTATGGCTGAGATCATGAGGACGGTGCGCGTCACGGACCCGCCCCGCAGGCTGGGCGGTTTTATCCCGCCGGTTCCAAAGCTCATTGGTCTCCCCCCGAGACATTGTCAGATACGCCCAACGCCCGCGACGCCCAGGCGAAAAGTCGCCACGCCGCCCAGCACAGGGCCAGAATGCCGGCGATCCCGACCACCGCGGCGGTGATCAGACTGCCGGCGAAATGCGCTTCCAGGATCAGGGGCACGGCGAACCGGACCAGAAAGATGAACCCGATCACCAGGGCGGCGATTCCCGCCGTAGCGCCCAGCGCCACCTTGACCTCACGCCCCATTCTTCGCCCCCACGAACACCTGACGACCACCACAGCGCGTTTCGAGACCGGGATCAATCCCGGCGGATCGTCACGCCGGCCGGCGCGCCCGCATGGCTTGAACGATGGTGCCGTCGTCCAGCCAGTCCAGTTCGCCGCCCACCGGCACGCCGCGCGCCAGGGAGGTGACCTGGACGTCCGGCCCCGAGATGCGTTCGGCGACATAGTGGGCGGTGGTCTGGCCGTCGACGGTGGCGGGCAGGGCCAGGACGACCTCGCGCACGGCCCCTCCCCTCACCCTGCCGACCAGTTCGGCGATGCGCAGATGTTCGGGGCCGACCCCGTCGAGGGCCGACAACAGGCCGCCCAGCACATGATATTTGCCGCGGAAGGCGCCAGACCGCTCCATGGCCCACAGCGCGCCGGCCTCCTCGACCACGCAGATCAGGCCGTTGTCGCGCGATCCATCCGAACAGATGGCGCAGGGGTCGCGGGTGTCGGGCGCGCCGCAGACCGAGCAGGACACGACCTTCTCGGCCGTCTCGGCCAGCGACGCCGCCAGCGGCACAAGCAGCTGCTCGCGTCGCTTCAGCAGGGCCAGGGCCGCGCGCCGGGCCGAGCGCGGGCCCAGGCCCGGAAGCTTGGCGAGAAGGGAGATCAGCCGTTCGATCTCCGGCCCGGCGGAGGCGGCCATCAGAACAGTTTCGGCATTCCGGGAATATTCATCCCGGCCATGGGCCCTGCGGCCTCACGCATCAGGGCGTTGTTGACCTCGTCCAGCTTGCGCTTGGCGTCGGCGTGGGCGGCCACGATCAGGTCGGCCAGAATCTCGCCCTCGCCGGGCGACAACAGGCTGTCGTCGATCTTGATCGCGGTGATCTCGCCGGCGCCCTTGAGCGACACGGTCACAAGGCCGCCGCCGGAGGAACCCTCGGCGGTGGTTTCGGCCATCCTGGCCTGGGCGTCCTGCAGCTTTTGCTGCATCGCCTGGGCCTGCTGCATCAGTTGGGTAAGGTCTTTCATGCCCCCTAGATAAGACGAAGCCGGGCGGTGCGACAGGGGTGTTTCGCCATGACGACGAACACGCCTTTGGAAACGATGGATTGCGACATTCGCACTTGAAGCAGTTGCTGAAGCGACTAAATCAGCACCTGCACTTGTTGCTTTTCGTAATCAGGACGCTCTCCCATGGCCTATGACGCCATCACCCAACGCGACGCCCCGCTGTCGGACGCCGCCCTGTCGCAACTCTTCACCGAGGCGCGCACCCGCAACGCCTGGAGCGACCGCCCCGTCGCGCCGGAACTGCTGCGCCAACTGTACGACCTGACCAAGTTCGGCCCCACGGCCGTCAACGCCAGCCCGGCCCGTTTCGTCTTCGTCACCTCGCCCGAGGCCAAGGCGCGCCTGATCCCGCTGATGAGCGAGGGCAATCGCGCCAAGACCCAGCAGGCGCCGGTGAACCTGATCATCGGTCAGGACATCGACTTCCACGAGCATCTGGACGCCCTGTTCCCGCACGCGCCCGGCGCCAAGGCCTGGTTCGCCGACGAGGCCGGGCGTCGCGAGAGCGCCTTCCGCAACGCCTCGCTTCAGGGCGGCTACCTGACCATCGCCGCCCGCGCACTGGGTCTGGACGTCGGCCCCATGTCCGGTTTCGACGCCGCGGCGGTGAAGGCCGAGTTCTTCCCCGACAGCCATGTCGAGCCGAACTATATCCTCAACCTGGGTTACGGCACGGACGAGAACCTGTTCCCGCGCTCGCCGCGCCTGTCGTTCGACGAGGCCGCAAAGATCCTCTGATCCCGCGCAACCACCCAAGAAAAACGGGGCGGCCTTCGCAGGCCGCCCCGATTCAATTCGGTGATCTTGGATCGATCAGTTGTTCGGCGGCGCCGCGCTGGTCGCAGCGGGCGGAGCAGCCGGGGTCTGCTGCGTCGTGGGCGCCGCGCCGACAGCCGGGGTCTCGCCGGTCGCCTCGGTCGCAGGCGCGCCCTCGGCAGGCGGCGCCTCTCCTTCGGCCGGGGCCGCAGCGCCCGGCTGACGGGCCGGATCGGAGGCGGGAATGGCGAAGCCGCCCGAACCCTGGGTCCGCAGCCAGGCGATCAGATTGATCCGGGTCTGGGTGTCGCGGATGCCGGCGAAGGACATCTTGGTGCCCGGCACATAGCGGGCCGGGGCGGTGATGAAGCTGTTCAGTTCGTCATAGCCCCAGGTCGGCGCCTCGGCCTTGTGCTTGGCCATGGCGTCCGAATAGGCGAAGCCCGCCCGGTGCATCACCGGCCCGCCGACGACGCCGTACAGGTTCGGACCGATGCCGTCCGCCCCGCCTTGCGTCACATTGTGGCAGGCCTGGCAGCGCGCGAAGGCCGCTTCGCCGGCGGCCATATCCGCAGCCGGCAGGACCGTGCCCCAATCCGGCGGCAGCTCGGCCTGTTCCGCGCCGGCGGCCTCATCGGGCGCATCGACGAAATAGCCCATCTTTTCCGGCGGTGCGGAATGATAGATCAGGCCCGACGCCTGTTGCACGACCAGGATGACGAACGCCGTCCCCAAGGCCGCACCGAAGATCTTGTTCCATTTCAGATCGCCGCTCATGCGCGTCGTCTCATCCCGTCCCTAAGGTTTCCCACCTCCGCTGTCTTACGCAGCGAAGCCTTCCTTGCCTGATCAGGTCTTACACGGTAGCGCGGGGTTCGCAACCGGCGCGAACGCTCCAAGAGCGGCGGCTGCTCCAGGCAGGCTCCGAGTAGACTCATGAATCCGTTGATATTGATACCCGCTCGCATGGCGGCGACCCGTCTGCCGAACAAGCCTTTGGCCGATATCGGCGGCAAGCCCATGATCGTGCGGGCCTATCAACAGGCCGAGGCCTCGGGCCTGCCGGTCGCGGTCGCCGCCGGCGATCCCGAGATCGTCGCCGCCATCGAGGCCATCGGCGGTCGGGCCATTCTGACCGATCCCGACCTGCCCTCGGGCTCGGACCGTATCCGCGCCGCCGTGGACGCCATCGATCCTGAAGGCGATTTTGACGCCGTGATCAACGTCCAGGGCGACATGCCCTTCGCCAGTCCCGGCTTGGCCGTGGCCTGCGCCGCCATACTGCATGGCGAACCCACCTGCGACATCGCCACCCTGGTCGCCGCCGAGGCCGATGTTTCGGACCGCACCAATCCCGACGTGGTCAAGGCGGTCCTGGCCCTGGGCGAGAACGAGCGCCAGGCCCGCACCCTCTATTTCACCCGCTCGACCCTGTACGGCGACGCGCCGATCTGGCGTCATATCGGCGTCTACGGCTATCGCCGCGCAGCCCTGAACCGCTTCTGTGCCGCGCCCCAATCGCCGCTGGAGAAGCGCGAGAAGCTGGAACAGCTGCGGGCGCTGGAGATGGGGATGCAGATCTGGGCCGCCGTCATCGACGAAGCCCCCCTGTCGGTCGACAATCCTGCGGACCTGGAGGCGGCGCGGGCGCTGGCGTGACGATTCTCCCTCCCCTTCATGGGGAGGGAGATTACTCCTCCTCCGCCCAGGCCTTGATCAGGCTGTGGGCGATGGCGAAGGACGGCGGGGCCTGGATGGTCGGGTGGTCGCCGGTCAGCACCGCCCGCGCCTCGGCCCGCGTCAGCCAGGCCACCGATTCCAGCTCGGTCTGATCGGGCCGGGCCTGATCATCCGACACCTCGGCGATCAGGCCGATCATCAGTTGCGACGGGAAGGGCCAGGGCTGGCTGGAGTGATAGGCCGTATCGATCACGGTCAGGCCGGCCTCTTCCTTGACCTCGCGCGCGCAGGCCTCCTCGATGGATTCGCCGGGCTCCAGAAATCCAGCCAGGGCCGACATTCGCCCGACGGGCCAGGCCGCTTGGCGCCCCAGCAGGCAGATCGGCTCAGGCCCTCCCTTATAGACCGGCAGCATGATGGTGACCGGATCCACGCGCGGGAAATGTTCGGTCCCGCAGGCCGGACAGCGCCGTTTCCACCCGCCCGAGGTCGTCTCGCTCAGCGTGCCGCAGTTGGCGCAGAAGCCGTGTTTGCGTCGCCAGTCGAACAGGCTCTTGGCCCCGCCCGCCATGGCCGCATCCCCCGCCGGCAGAATCGCCGCCGCGCCGCGCATCTCGTGAAAGACGCCCAGCCCGCCCAGCGGCCCGTCGGTCGGGTCGATGGAGCCCTCGAACTCGATGGCGAAGACCGGCGCCTCCTTCCACAGACCCAGGAAGACATCCCGGTCCGGCACGATGTCGCGCGCATGTTTCAACGACAGCCAGGTCAGGCGCGGTCCCTCCGCCGTCTCCTCGACCAGGGGTCGGCCTTCCCACAGGACCATGGCCTTGGCCTCGGGGTTGGCCTCCTGCTCGGCCAACCATTCGGAATCGTTGCGCAGGTCGCCGGCGCGGTCGAGCGGGTTGCCGGAGAAGATGTTCTGATGAGCCATGCGGCCTTGTAACCCTTGATTCCGTTCGCCGCACCCGTCATATCCCCTCTCGGAGATCGCGCGGGCGAAGGCTTCGCCAACCTGGTCAGGGCCGGAAGGCAGCAGCCACAACGAATTCCCCTTCGGGTCGCGCGGTCTCTACTTCATAACATTGTTGGTGCGCTACGCTCGCGACGCGGTCGCTCGCGCCTTGAGCGCGTATCGCTCCCCTCCCCTTTCGTCATTCCGGGCGTAAGGCCCCTTGGCCCGAAGACCCGGAACCCAGCGGCGCGCGAGAGCGCGAACCTGTCGCGGATTCTGTCTTTCGGCATCCTACGGCGGATAGATTTCGCCTTCGACGCCGCCGGGTTCCGGGTCTCCGCTACGCTTCGCCCGGAATGACGAAAGAAGAGGTTAGCCCCGCTCGTGCGGCTTGAGAGCCGAGAATCCCTTCTTCCCGCCGCTGACCCGCTGTAAGACTTCTCCCATGACGGACAACGACCCGAATCTCGACGGCCCGCCCTGGGAAGAGGACGAGGTCCTCGCGCGCGACGAGAACACCGACGACATGTTCGGCGCGCCGGCCGCCCCGCCCGAACCCGCAGCGCCCGAACCCGCCGCCCCGGCGCCGACCGTCACCGTCCCCGCCGTCGCCCACGCTGGGGTCGAGGCCCATGCCGACGACGGGTCCGCCTATCAGGTGCTGGCGCGCAAATACCGGCCGCGCACCTTCGAGGATCTGATCGGGCAGGAGGCGATGGTGCGCACCCTGACCAACGCCTTCGCCACCGGCCGCATCGCCCACGCCTTCATGCTGACCGGAGTGCGGGGGGTCGGCAAGACGACCACCGCCCGCCTGCTGGCTCGCGCCCTGAACAACGAGACCGACGTCATCGACCGGCCGTCCCTGACCCTGACCGCCCACGGCCGGCACGACGCCGCCATCATGGCCGGCCAGCATATGGACGTGATGGAGATGGACGCCGCGTCCCACACCGGCGTCAACGACATCCGCGACATCCTGGAGAGCGTCCGGTATGCGCCGGTCGAGGCGCGCTACAAGGTCTATGTGCTGGACGAGGTCCACATGCTGTCGACGCAGGCGTTCAACGCCCTGCTGAAGACGCTGGAGGAGCCGCCGCCCCACGCCAAATTCATCTTCGCCACCA
>NZ_JAUSOE010000114.1 GCF_030656255.1 Brevundimonas sp.
CTTCTCAACGCGGGCGAAGTCGCCTTCGTCTGCGGACAGCTCGAAGCGGCCTGATCCCAACCCGTCACCCTCGGGCTTGTCCCGAGGGTGACGAGTGGATTGCTTTACCGCACCCCGCCGTTCGCCGTTTCGCTGTAGAAGCGCGACAGGTCGGCGTGCAGTTTCACCAGGGCCTCATGACTCAGGTACATCATGTGCCCGCCCTCGTAGTAGGTGAACTCCAGATTCGGCCTCAGGCTGGGCTCCAGCATCATCTGCGCCAGGTCGAACTCGGTCGAGAAGAAGGGCGTCGCGGCGTCGTAATAGCCGTTCAGCGCCATCACCTTCAGATAGGGATTGCGCCGCATCGCCGTGGCCAGATCGACCGCTGTGTTCGGCGTCGTCTGCGGGCCGCCGACCGGCGGACGGTGGCTCCAGTTCCAGTTGAAGCCCGGCAGGCCTCGCGCCGACATCCGGTATTCGACATCGGTGTCGTACTTCAGCTCATTGGCCACATAGTCGCGGAAGATGCCGAAATAGGCCCCCGTCACGGCCGAGCTGGACGGATCGTCCTCGGGCGAGTCGCCTGAGGCGTCGTCGTCCAGGCCCAGATAGCGGGTGTCCAGCCGCCCGATGGTCTGGCGCCGGTCACGCAGCAGCTCCTTGCGGAAACTGCTCAGCTCGACCCGCATATTGGCGTTGTCGATGAAGGTGGGCGACAGGCCGGTCAGTTCGCTCATCTGACGCACGATGTCGGCGCGTTCGGCGTCCGTGATCATATGTCCCTTGGCCAGGGCAGAGGCGTAGGGACCAAGCGCGAAGTCGCGCGCCCGCTGAACTTGTTCCTCCACCGTCGCCGCCGGATGGGCCAGCTTGCGGTGATACCAGGCCGTCGCCGCATAGGTCGGCAGCAGCGTCACGAAATTCTGCGGATAGCCCGGCTGGCGCACGCCGTAGTTCATGATCGAGGACAGCAGCACCACCCCGTTCAGCGACATGCCCCGATCTTCCAATTGGAAGGCCACGGCGCCGGTCCGCAGGGTGCCGTAGGATTCGCCGATGATGTATTTCGGGCTGGACCAGCGGCTGAACTTGGTCGTGTAGCGCATGATGGCGCGGGCGAAGGCGTCTGCGTCCTGGTCCACGCCCCAGAAGGCCGAACCCGGCGTCTCGCCCAAAGGCCGCGAGAAGCCCGCCCCTACCATATCGATGAAGACGAGGTCCGTCTGGTCCAGCAAGGTCATGTCGTTGGGGCCAAAAGCGAAGGGCGCGGGCCGCACCACCGTCGGCTCATCGGTCTGAACCCGCATCGGCCCGAATGACCCCATGTGCAGCCACACCGTCGGCGAGCCCGGCCCGCCGTTATAGAGATAGGTCACAGGCCGCGTCCCCAGCGGCTGACCGTCCAGCGTATAGGCGGTGTAGAACAGGCTGGCGGTCGGCATGCCCGCGTCGTCGCGGATCGTCAGGGTCCCCGCCGTCGCGTGGTACCGCAAGGTCTTGCCATGGGCGTTGACCGAATGGGCCGTCGTGACCTCGGCCTCCTCGACCGGCGCGCGCGCCCAGTCCTTCTCGATCGCCTCGGCGTTGGCGTTGCGGAACCGGTCGGTCGCCGAGCGCATCGCGCCGCCGCCGCTGGCGCCGTTGTTCGAACCGCTCTCCTGAGCGAAGGACGCCACGGGCGCGCCCAGCATCGCGGCCATGGCCGCGAGGCAGATCAATCTCTTCATGCGATAATCCCCTGTACGCGCCGCCCCTCAGGACCCCTCGTCGGATGGGCGGCGTTACACGGTAACGTCCGAACACGGCGGACAACAAGAGCGGATCGTGTTTGATCCTTGCCAAGCGTCGCCTGCCCCGCCATGGGGGCGGCCATGTCGTCCCCAGCCGCTTCTCACGTCCGCGTCGCTGTCCTGATCTCCGGGACCGGCTCCAACATGGCCGCCTTGATCGACGCCGGTCAGGTCGCCGACAGCGGCTATGAAGTCGCCCTGGTCCTGTCGAACATCGACGGCGCCGGCGGCCTGGCCATCGCGGCGGCCAAGGGCGTCCAAACGGTCTCCATCCCGCACAAGCCGTTCGGCAAGGACCGCGAGGCACACGAGCGGGCGGTGGACGAGGCCCTGCGCGCCGCGCGCGTCGAAGTCATCGCCCTGGCCGGCTATATGCGAATTCTGACGCCCTGGCTGGTGCGCGCATGGGACGGCCGGATGCTGAACATCCACCCCAGCCTGCTGCCCCTCTATCCCGGCCTCGACACCCACGCCCGCGCCATTGCCGCCGGCGACGCCGAGGCCGGCTGCACCGTTCACCTGGTCACCGAAGGCGTCGACGAAGGCCCGATCCTGGGCCAGGCCCGCGTGCCGATCATCGACGGCGACACGCCCGCCAGCCTGGCCGAACGGGTCAAGACGGCGGAGCATCGGCTTTATCCGCAGGTGCTGGGCGCGTTCTGCCGCGAGTTGGGGCGGGCCTAACCCGCTGCCTTTTCCCGCTCATCCCCGCGAAAGCGGGGACCCAGTTCTGTCATGAGAGCGGATGCCTGTGTTTGCTAGATGGACGCTTCGGTGCGCCTAAAGCACTGGGTCCCCGCTTTCGCGGGGATGAGCGGAATTGATGTGGCGAAGATTACAAAAACGTCATGCGACAGCGCGTCGCACCGGCGCGAAGGTGCGGCCGATTCAAACCGGACCCATCCTCTTCATGCAACGTATTCGTCTGATGGCCGCCTGCTCGGCCTGTATCATGGTCGCCCTGACAGGCGGCGCCTCAGCCCAGGACCATTCGCATGGGGCGCACGGCGCCCCCGCCTCCTTCGGCGCCTGGGGCTTCGACCTCGCCGGTCGCGACACCAGCGTCAAGCCGGGCGACGACTTCAACGAATACGCGAACGGCACATACCTCCGCACCACCGAGATCCCGGCCGACAAGTCGCGCTTCGGTCCGTTCGACGTCCTGTACGAGACCGCCCAGGCCCAACTGAAGTCGATCATCGAGACCAGCGCCGCCAATCCGACCAACGCCAACGCCCAGAAGGTCGGCGCCCTCTACGCCAGCTTCATGGACGAGGCCCGCGTCGAACAGCTGGGCGCCGCGCCCATGGCCGCCGACCTGGCCGCCGTGAAGGCCGTCTCCGACCACGCCGCCATGGCCCGCCTGATGGGCGCCAGCCATTCGGGCTTCGGCGGTTCCCTGTTCGGCGTCGCCGTGTTTGAGGACCTGCAGAACCCGAACATCAACTCGGCCTATCTGGCCCAGGGCGGCCTGGGCCTGCCCGACCGCGACTATTATCTGAAGCCGGACTTCGCCGCCCAGCGCGAAGCCTATCTGGCCTATCTGACCCAGACCTTGACCGCCATCGGCTGGACCGACCCGGCCCAGAGCGCCGCCGACATCCTGGCCTTCGAGACCAAGGTCGCCGAGAAGCACTGGACCACGGTCGAGCGTCGCCAGATCGACAAGCTCTATAACCCCAGCAAGGTCGCCGACCTGGCCACCCTGGCCCCCGGCTTCGACTGGAGCGCCTTCCTCGACGGCGCCCAGGTCGGAAACCTCGACACCCTGATCCTGATGGAGAACACGGCAATCCCAGGCATCGCCCAGGTCTTCGCCGACACCCCGATCGAGACCTTGAAGGCGTGGGAAGCCACCCAGATCGTTGATCAGGCCAGCCCCTATCTGTCCAAGGCCTTCGTCGACGCCCGCTTCGAGTTCCGCGGCAAGACCCTGCGCGGCCAACCCGAGAACCGTCCGCGCTGGAACCGCGGCGTGGCCCTGGTCGACGGCCAGCTGGGCGAGGTCCTGGCCCAGGAATATGTGCGCCTGCACTTCCCCGCCTCGTCCAAGGCCCAGATGGAGACCCTGGTCGACAACATCCGCGCGGCCATGACCGAACGGCTGAAGACTCTGGACTGGATGAGCGAGCCGACCCGCGAGCAGGCCCTCTACAAGATGTCGAAGTTCGGGGTGAAGATCGGCTATCCCGACAAGTGGCGGTCCTATGACGGTCTCGAACTGACCGCCGACGACCTGTACGGCAATGTCGAACGCTCCTCGGCGTTCGAATGGGCGTATCAGCGCGGCAAGATCGGCCAGCCGGTCGATCCGCTGGAATGGGGCATGACGCCCCAGACGGTGAACGCCTATTACAACCCGCCGCGCAACGAGATCGTCTTCCCTGCCGCCATCCTTCAGGCGCCCTTCTTCGATCCGAACGCGGACCCAGCGGTCAACTACGGCGGCATCGGCGCGGTCATCGGCCACGAGATCACCCACGGCTTCGACGACCAGGGCCGCAAGTCCGACGGCGACGGCGTACTGCGCGACTGGTGGACGCCCGAAGACGCCGCCCGGTTCGAAGCGCGCGCCAAGGTGCTGGGCGACATCTACAACTCGCTGGAGCCCCTGCCCGGCGTTCACGTCAACGGCGACCTGACCATGGGCGAGAACATCGCCGATCTGGGCGGCCTGCTGCTGGCGCTGGACGCCTATCACAAGTCGCTGAACGGCCAGCCGGCCCCGGTGATCGACGGCCTGTCCGGCGACCAACGCGTCTTCCTGGGCTGGGCCCAGGTCTGGCGCGAGAAGTCGCGCGAGGCGGCGCTGAAGGAACAGCTGACCACCGATCCCCACTCGCCGGGTTCGGTCCGCGCCGCCACCTCGCCGCGCAACATCGACGCCTGGTACGCCGCCTTCGGCGTCTCGCCCGACCAGAAGGCGTACATCGCCCCCGAGGCCCGCGCCCGCATCTGGTAGGCGGTCGCACAGCCCGAACGAAAAAGGCCCGGAGCATCGCTCCGGGCCTTTCTTGTTCAGCCTGGGACTGAAGGTCTTACTTAGGCGTGGTCGCAGCACCGGCGACGGCGCCGATCGCGGCGCCGGCCACGGTCGAACCGGTGTTGCCGCCGACCACCTGGCCGGCGACGGCGCCGCCCAGGGCGCCGGTGGCGGCGCGTTGTTCCATGGTCTGGCCGCAAGCGGCCAGCAGGGCCACGGCGCCGATGACGGGGGTCAGTTTCAGGATGGTCTTCATGGGTCTTCTCCGGGGGAGGCTACGAGATACGATGCAGACCCAACGAAATGGCCCGCGTCCGGTTCCGGACGCGGGCCATATAGTCACGCTATGCGAGAACAGCTGTCTCGCGACTTGAGCGCCTTAGCCGACGATCTGGTCGTCGGTGAAGAACTGGGCGATCTCGATCTTGGCGTTGTCCTGGCTGTCCGAACCGTGGACCGAGTTCTCGCCGATCGACAGGGCGAACAGCTTGCGGATCGTGCCTTCAGCGGCCTGTTCGGGGTTGGTGGCCCCCATGATTTCACGATAGGCGGCGACGGCGTTTTCGCCTTCCAGCACCTGCACGACCACCGGCTCGGCGGTCATCTGCTCGACCAGTTCGCCGTAGAACGGACGCTCAGCGTGAACTTCGTAGAACTTCTTGGCCTGGTCGGTCGACAGCTTGACGCGACGCTGGGCCACGATGCGCAGGCCGGCGCCTTCGATCACGGCGTTGATCGCGCCGGTCAGGTTACGGCGGGTCGCGTCGGGCTTGATGATCGAGAAGGTGCGTTCGGTCATGGGAGTTGACTTCTTGTTAGGGAGAATAAGGTCGCGGGCTTATAGCGACGCCCCGCCCCCGCGCCAAGCCCGTCTTATCAGCAGGCGATGGCGCGCACGTGACCGGCGGCCGCATAGTCCAGAATGGCGCGGTCGCGGGTGACGAGAGGCACATCCAGTTCGCGCGCTATGGCGATCATCAGCCGATCCGCCGGATCGCCATGGATCGGCTCCGGCAGGCTCCACGCCGCAAACGCGATCTGGTGGCTCATCGGAGCGATCCGAACCCCCGGCGCGCTGAGGACATTGTCGAACCATCTCGCGGCGTCGGGTTGAAACAATCGCCCTGTCGGGCTTTGCCGATTGCGCGCCAGCAGTCCGATCTCCCATGCGGAGACCACAGACACGAGGATTCCGTCTTCGGCCTGCGCGGCCTGTATTGCGGCCCGCGCCTCCGATCCCAGGTCGCGATCCAGTTGCGCCCGAATGATCGCATTGGTGTCCAACAGAATTGCAGCTTGGGCCTGCCCCGCCTTGGACAGAGCCCCCAGCCCTCGCCCCACGGCCATTGTCGGCCTCAAGCTCAACGCAGACCGCTCATCGGATCACAGACGCCATCCACTTCGGGGTCGTAGATGGGACCATCGATGTCCAGATCGTCCGGCAGATTGACGCTCCCGGCCTGCCAGCCGATGAAGTCGCCTCTATCCGCTGGCGCAGCAGAACCCGCCACTACCGCCACTTCCTTGCCGCGCTTGGTGATGCGAACCCTGCGGATCTCGCCCGAGTTCACGCGATCCAGCAGGTCCAGGCACTTGGCCTTGAACTCCGTGGCCGTTATGACGACCTCGCCGCTTACAAGATCATACGTCATGACTGGTCATATAGAGATGACCAGTCAGAAAGTCCATTGCGCCTCCCATGCTCCAGATCACCGACCTGACCTTCAACGCCTGGGGCCGCAAATTCCTCGTGGACGCCTCCGTAAGCCTGCCGCCCGGCGCCAAGGTCGGTCTGGTCGGCCGCAACGGCATCGGCAAATCGACCCTGTTCAAACTGATCCTGGGCGAGCTCCAGGCCGGCGGCGACGAGATCAGCCTGCCCAAGACCGCGCGGATCGGCTCGGTCGATCAGGAACACCCGGCCACCCCCGTCAGCGTCATCGACACTATTCTAGAGGCTGACGTCGAGCGCCACACCCTGCTGGGCCGGCTCGAGACGGCCGAGCCCGAGGAGATGGGCGACATCTGGGCCCGCCTGATCGAGATCGACGCCGACGCCGCGCCTGCGCGCGCCGCCGAAATCCTGGTCGGTCTGGGCTTCGACCAGGAGAACCAGGCCCGGCCCATGTCCGAGTTCTCGGGCGGCTGGCGCATGCGCGTCGCCCTGGCCGCCGCCCTGTTCGCCGAGCCGGACATGCTGCTGCTCGACGAACCGACCAACTACCTCGACCTCGAAGGCGCCCTGTGGCTGGAGGCGCGGCTGAAGAAATACCCGCACACAGCCCTGATCATCTCCCACGACCGCGAGATGCTGAACGAGGTCTGCACCCATATCCTGCACCTCACGAACCACACCCTGACCCTCTACACCGGCAACTACGACGCCTTCGAAAAGGCCCGCGCCGAGAAGGCCCGGCTGCAGTTGTCCGCCAAGGCCAAGCAGGACGCCGAACGCGCCCACCTTCAGTCCTTCGTCGACCGGTTCAAGGCCAAGGCCTCCAAGGCCGCCCAGGCCCAGTCGCGCATGAAGCGGCTGGAGAAGATGCAGCCGGTGGCCACCACCATCGAGGAGCGCGTCGCCCCCTTCACCCTGCCCTCGCCGCCGCGCCCGCTGGCGCCGCCGCTGATCCGGCTGGAGCGGGCCAATGTCGGCTATGACGTGGGCAAGCCGATCCTGCGCAATCTGAACCTGCGGATGGACCTGGACGACCGCATCGGCCTGCTGGGCGTCAACGGCGCCGGCAAGTCCACCTTCGCCAAGATGATCGCCGGCGCCCTGAACGTGTCCGAGGGCGAACTGCACCGCGACAAGAAGATGCGTGTCGGCTGGTTCCACCAGAACCAGATTGAGGCGATGGACCCCACCGACACGCCGCTTGAGATAATCCGCCGCGCCATGCCGGTCGCCCCCGAAAGCGCCCGCCGCTCCAAACTGGCCCAGTTCGGCCTGGGCTATGAAAAGCAGGAGACCACGGTCGACAGCCTGTCGGGGGGAGAGCGCGCCCGCCTGCTGCTGAACATGGTGGCGATGGATGCGCCCCACGTCCTGATCCTCGACGAACCGACCAACCACCTGGACATCGACAGCCGCCGCGCCCTGCTGGACGCGCTGAACGAATATTCGGGCGCCGTCATCCTGATCACCCACGACCGGTCGCTGATGGAGATGGTCGCCGACCGCCTGTGGCTGGCCGCCGACGGCACGGTGAAACCCTATGACGGCGACATGGACGACTACGCCAAATTCGTCCTCGACCGCGCCAAGGCCGCCGTCTCCAAGCCCAGCCAGATCAAGAAGGAAGAGGCTGCGGCGGCTCCCGCCGCCCAGAACAACAAGGACAAGAAAAACGACCGCAAATCCGGCCCCTCCCCCTCCACCCTGCGTCACGCGGTCAAGAAGGCGGAAGAGACCATGGCCCGTCTGACCGCCGAGATCGCCCGCATCGACGACGACATGGCCACCGCCTCGATCAACAATCCCAAGGCCCTGGAAGGCCTGACCCGCGCTCGCGCCAAGACCGAGGCCGACCTCGCAACGGCCGAAGCCGCCTGGGTCGCTGCGGAAGAGGCGCTCGCCGAGGTGGCGTGAACATTGACTCCGACGTGATGCCGCCATCCTATATCGTCGGTATCAGTCGGGGGAATCAGCCATGCTCGCCACGCTTCTTGCCATCCTCAGCACCGTCGCGGCGCCCGCCGATGTGAAGACGCCGTCAACGGCGCGATACGCCTTGGAAGTTTCCGTGGTCAGCGACGGCGTCGAGACGGTCGCCGCCCGCAGCCTGATCCAGGAAGACGGACAGACGGAAATATCGGTGTCCGACGGCCAGGGATTCTTCCTGCTGAACGCCGAACTGACGGTTGTTGAAGAAGACGGCACTGACTCCAAACTCGGTCTCTTCATCAATATCGATCATGGCGATCATCTGAAGTCGTCGCCGACCATGACCTTCCGGCGCGGCGGACAGGCCAGGATGGTGACCGGCGCGCCTGACTACAGACTGAGCCTGGAAGTCTCGCCCGTCACGCCCTGACGATCGTCAGCCGCCGCTGCTGGCCTGCATATAGGTTCCTCATAGGGCTGGACTACGACCCAGCCCTCGCCCGCGAACTCGATCAGGAACTGGGCCAGCTCCCCGCCGAGATGCTGCTGGACTTCATCGGCAAGGAGATCGGCAGCGCCTTCTACAATCGCGGCGTCCACGACGCCCAGCAACTGGTCCAGCAGAAGGCCGAAGACATCGTCGAGGCCCTGTATGGGCTGGAGCGCGGTTAGGCGGAGGTTGCCGATCCTTAAGGTGACGCTTGGCGGTCCTTGCGGCAGATGGCGTTCTCCTTCTGTCACGGCGTGGCGGACCCGTCGTGGAGTGTTCCAACAGTGTTCAAGCCCCTCAACCGCCCCGGTGCGCCTCTCGCGCTTGCGGGCCTGCTCGCCCTCGTCGCCCTTGCCGGCCCGGTTCAGGCTCAGGACGCCGCTCGCATGGACCGGCTGGTTCAGGCTTCCGCTGACGCAGACGCCTTCTCGGGATCGGTGCTGGTCGCGCGCGACGGCCAGGTCGTGCTGGATCGAGGCTATGGCCTGGCCAATCGCGAGTGGCTCATCCCAAACGAGAGCGACACCAAGTTCCGCCTGGGATCGCTGACCAAACAATTCACCGCCGTCGCCATCATGATTCTGAACGAACGGGGCCTGGTGGATCTGGACGCGCCGGTGAAGACCTGGGTGCAGGACGCGCCCCCGGCCTGGGATCAGGTGACGGTGCGCCGACTGCTGGCCCATACGGCAGGCGTGCCGAACTTCACCAGCTTTGACGACTTTCAGGCGAGTAAGACCCTGCCGGTCACGTTGGACGGCCTGATCGTGCGCTTCCGTGACCATCCGCTGGACTTCCAGCCGGGCGAAGGGCGGAAATACTCGAACTCCGGCTATGTCCTGCTGACCGCCGTCATCGAGAAGGCCAGCGGCCAATCCTATGCCGACTTCCTCGACGAAAACCTCTTCACCCCGCTCGGGATGAGCGAGAGCGGCTACGACAGCAATGCCGTCATCCTGCCGCGCCGGGCCTCGGGTTATGCGCCATCGGCAAAGGGCGTGGTCAACGCTGACTATTGGGACATGAGCATTCCGCAGGGCGCAGGCGGCCTCTATTCAACAACCCATGATCTGCTGAAGTGGGAACAGGGACTGTTCGGCGGCCGCTTGCTGAGCCCCGCCTCACTCGCCCTGCTGACGACGCCCGTGCGTGACCAGTATGCGTTCGGCGTGTTCGCGGCCAAGGCCCAGGGCAATACGACCATCGCCCACTCGGGCGGTCTCGACGGCTTCAACACCTATATGGCCCATGACCCGGACCGCCGCATGACGGTGATCGTCCTGGGCAATCTGAACGGACCCGCGCCGGACGCGCTGGGCGCCGCCCTGCTCGCCCTCTCACGCGAAGGGAGCGGCCAGAGCAACCCGGTGATCACGGTCGCGCCTGAAGTCCTGCAAACCTATGTGGGCGTCTATGAGCTGACGCCGACCTCATCGATCACCGTATCGGCGACGAACGACACGCTGACCGGTCAGTTGACGGGCGAGACGGTCTCGACGCTGAGCCCGACATCCGCGGACGTCTTCCGCCAAAACGACGGCGGCGAAGTGACCTTCATCCGCAGCGCCTCGGGGGCCGTCACCGGGCTGATGATTCATCAGGACGGCCACGACAAGATCGCTCTCAAACAATAACGACCCTGCCGAAGACAGCCCGCGTCGCTGTCAGCCGCCGCTGCTGGCCTGCATATAGGTCTCCTCATAGGGCTGGACCACGACCCAGCCCTCGCCGGCGAACTTCATCTGGATGCTCTCGCCCGAGCCCCGGCCCATCAGGGTCTTGAACGATATGTCGGTGGCGATCTCCGGCGACAGGCCGCCTGACCAGGCTACGGTGGCGTTCGGATCGGTGAACACCGGTCCGGTCGCCGCGCTGACCTTGAGGATCAGCGGATCATAGTGGGAGGTGATGGCGACGATGCCGCTGCCGCTCAGCTTCACATTGAACAGGCCGCCGGACATCATCCCCGCGACCCGCTTCATCATGGTGATCTGGTTGCTGACGCCGGTCTCCAGCGCCAGCACGTCATTGCCGTTGGCGAAGATGGTCTCGTCAGCGAGCCGCAGCAGGGTGATCTTCTTGCCCGTATCGGCCAGATAGACCCGCCCCTGGCCCTCCACCTTCATCAGCACCATGCCCTCGCCGCTGACCGCCTTCTTCAGCAGGTTGCCGAGGCCCTGCTCCATCAGGCCCTGACGCGTGAACTTCACCTGACCGGTCCGCGCCACCATGGTCCCGGCCTTGGCCCACACCGACCCGTTCAGCCGCACCTCCAGCAGATATTGATTCTCCAGTTCGAAGGCGTCGGGGCTGACGTCCTTCTCCTTATAAGCGGCGACGAACTCGGCGACGGTCTTCACGGGCATGGAAACCTCAAAAGCGGGAATGTCTGAACCGCCAGCCTGCCCGTCCAAGCATCGGTCGTGCAAGCTGAAATGATTTGCAAACGACTCTCAATCTTATTATCTCCCCGCCCGAAAGCGGAGGACGCCCCCATGACTCGCCCCACCATCCACGCCGGCCTGCTGGCCTCCGTCCTGGCGGTCTGGAGCGCCGGGGCGGCCCAGGCCCACTCCCCCTATCTGCGGCCGAACCTGTTCGACGCCGGTCGGCGCGACCACGTCACGGTCGAGGCCGCCTTCACCGAGGATGTCTTCAACGCCGAGGTGGTCATGCGCTCCGACAGCTTCCACGTCGTCGGCCCCAATGGCGATACGCCGATCAGCGCCGTCACCTATCTGCGTGACCTTGCGGTGTTCGAGGCCCCGACCCCGGTGGACGGCCTCTACCGCCTGTCGTCCGGCCCCCGCGCCGGCCGCGCGGCCAAGATGTACAACACCCCCTCCGGCTGGAAGATGGTCGGCGAGGAGGATGCGCCGCCCCCGCCCGGCGCCGAACTGGTCGATGTCCAGAGCATCACCGTCGCCGAGGTCTATGTGGTGCGCGGCGCCCCCGACGACGCGGCCCTTAAACCCACCGGCCAGGGTCTTGAACTCCAGCCCCTGATCCAGCCAAACGAGATCGTCGCCGGCGAGGACGCGAGCTTCCGCCTGCTGTTCGACGGCCAGCCTCTGGCGAACACCCCCGTCACCGTCTTCCGCGAAGCTGGCCTTTACGACGGCAAGAAGATCGAGGCCGAAACCGCCACCGACGCCTCGGGCGTCCTGACCCTGCGCGTCTCGACCCCCGGCGCCTACATGACCCAGGTCCGCCACCGCACCCCCGCCCCGGAGGGCGCCCCCACCCCCTACCGCAGTTACACCCACACCCTGACCTTCATCGCCGACGCGGGGTGAGACCACAGGGCCGGCGTTGTTCGGACAGTTCGATCGCGCAGAGGCGTTTACTTCCCTCTCGCTTGATCACCGGCTTTAGACGAAAGCTTGGCCATTGCTGGTCGCATCGGCCCATTGCCACCGACCGAGCGACTATCTAAGGTCGTGTGCCCGTCGGAAGCAGATTTGGTCATGAATAAATCTATTGGCGTGACCAGCGAGCGCCTTGGACGCATCGTCGAAGAAGCTGCAAGCGAAGTTTATATATTCGGTGCAAAAGATTTCTACTTTCGCCTTGTTAACAAGGGCGCCCGCGACAATCTCGGCTACAATTCAGAAGAACTCTCCCGCCTGACGCCTTGGGATCTGAAGCCGCATATCAGTCGTGAAGATTTTCTGAGCCTGATCAAACCTCTCCAATCCGGCGAGATCGACAGACTAGACTTCGACACCCTCCACAAGCGCAAGAACGGCAGCACATACAATGTGTCCGTCAAAATTCAGCTCTTTGACGAAGGCGGTGACGCGGTCTTCTACGCCGCCATCAAAGACACCACAGACTATCAGCGCGTCGAGGCTGCACTGCGAGAAACAGCCACCCGGCTGGATGTCATATTAAGCAACACGACGATGGCCGTCTTCCTCATGGATGAGCGGCAGCACTGTATATTCATGAACAGGGCGGCGGAAAAACTCACCGGCTACGCCTTTGAGGAAACGACCGGACGCCCCCTTCACGACGTCATCCATCACACCTACCCGGACGGTTCTCCGTTTCCCATCTCCGAGTGCGCCATCGACCGCGCCTTTCCCGAGAAGGCCGGAACGCAAGGCGAAGAGATTTTCGTTCACAAGAACGGCTCCTTCTACCCCGTCGCCTTCACCGCCAGCCCGATCTACGACGGCGCGGCGAAGGTGGTCGGCACCGTCATCGAAGCGCGTGACATCAGCGAGCAGAGGCGCAGCGAGGAAGCCCGCCAGTTGCTGATGAACGAGGTCGATCACAGGGCGCGCAACGTCCTGTCCGTCGTCCAGTCGCTCACCCGACTGACCCGCGCCGACGACCTCGAAAGCTACAAGGACATCCTCGCCGGACGGATCGGCGCCCTGGCGCGCGCCCAGACCTCCCTGGCCAGTCGACGTTGGGAAGGCGGGCGACTGGAGGATGTGATCCGGGAAGAACTGGAGGCGCTGTGCCCCAAGGACACCGTGGAGACTCAAGGCCCGGACGTCAGCCTCTCCCCGGAACAGGTTCAGCCCCTCAGCATGCTGCTCCACGAACTGGCGACCAACGCCAACAAATACGGGGCCTGCAGCAAGGGCGGCGGCCGTGTCTCGGTGACCTGGACGCTGAATTCGGGTCAGGTGACGCTCCAGTGGCGCGAAGCCGGCGGCCCGCCGGTCGTCCCGCCGACCCGGGAAGGCTTCGGATCCTCCCTGAAGGCCAGTGTGGTCCGTCAGCTGGGCGGCGTCCTGACCCGCCAATGGGCGCCCGACGGACTGGTCGTCGAAATCGCCTTCCCCCTCGACCCGCTGCAGACGCCGGTCTGAGCGCGCGAGGCCGAACGCAGCAGCCCCGTCAGGTCGACCGCCACGCCGCACAGAGAGAAGCGCACTGGCCCGGACGGCGCGGCGTCCACCTGTAGCGGAAGCCCAGGGCCACCGCCGCTGGGCGTGTTTTGGCCGCCGGCGTCGTCGCTGAGCAGAAACGGAGGCGGCCATCTCAGGCGGCCCCTCCTCCAACCATGACCGCGATTTAACTGGCATGCGGCCAACCACCCTGACTACCTTTGCAATCACAGCTTCCCGCCAAGACCGCCGCCAGTACTCCGCTCGCCGCCAAGTCTGACCACACCTCCCGGCGGTCCGCCTGCTCAGGACAATGACCATGCAAACCCAATCGACGGGCGGATTCCGCCCGGCTGAATCCTTGCGCGTGATGCGCATTCTTTTGATCGCCTTCATCGCCGTGTCTCTGGCCTTGCCGGTCTCGGCCGGTGCTGAGGCGCGCCCCGATCCGATCGCCGTCGGACGGGGCGGCGAGATGGAACAGGTTGATCGCTATCTTCAGATGCAGATGCAACGGCTCCAGATCCCCGGCCTCGCCGTCGCGGTGGCGAAGGATGGCCGGCTGATTCTGGAACGCCATTACGGAACCGCCAGCGTCGAATTCGGCGCCCCGGTCACATCAGACACCGTCTTCGCCATCAACTCCGTGACCAAGGCCTTCACCGGCGTCGCCGCCATGCGTCTGGTCGAGGAAGGCCGGCTGGATTTGTCGGCGCCGGTCGGGCGCTATCTGACGGACCTGCCTGAAGCGTGGCGATCCGTGACCATTCGGCAGTTGCTCAGCCACATGTCCGGCCTGCCGGACGTCATGCGCGCGCCCACGGTCGAAACCGACGCGGCGGCGGCCTGGACCTGGGTCCTGGCCCAGCCGGTCCGCTTTCCCCCTGGACAAGGTTTCCACTACTGCCAGACCAACTACACCCTGATCCAGCGTGTGGTGAACCAGATCGAGGGCCGGGCGCCGGAGGCGCCGCTGGCCGAGGCGCAACTGGCGATCGCGGGGATGGCCGACACTCACTATGGCGACGCCTACGCCGTCATTGCGAACAGGGCTCCGACCTATCGCTGGACGCTCGGCGGACCGATGATCACCGGCTATCGCGCGGCGGCGTCCACCACGCCCAGCACTCTGACCGCAACCTCAGAGCGGTTTCTGCCTTTCAGGCGCGCCTCTTCGGGCATGAACAGCACCGTCGGCGACATGGCGCGATGGATGATCGCCATCCAGGATGGGCGAATCCTGAACGAGCAGAGCCTCGAAACCCTTTGGACTCCAGTCGCTTTCAACGACGGACAGAAAGGACAATGGGGCCTGGGATGGCAAATTCTGTCGCGTGGCGATCACCGAGCAGTCGGCATGACCGGCGGCGGCCGAGCCGCCGTCTTCCTGTATCCTGAAGATGGAGTGGGCGTCGTCATCCTGACGAATCTCACCGGCTCCTTTCCGGAAGACATGATCGACAAGATCGCCTCCATCTATTCGCCCGGCCTGGACCTGTCCGGCGTCCCCGCTCTCCGTATCGCTCTCGAGGAGCAGGGTTATGATCACGCATCAGCCGCCGCCGCCACGATAGAACGGAACCACCCCGGCCTCGTCTGGCCGGAAGCGGAGCTGAACGATTGGGGCTATCGTCTGCTAAGCACCGGACGGGCCCGAGACGCGCTTGAGGTATTCAAGCTGGTCGCGAGCCACTATCCCGACAGCGCCAATGCGAACGACAGCCTGGCCCAGGCGTTCCTCGTCAATGGCGACAACGCCGGCGCGGCCATCCACTATCGGCGCGCCCTGGCGCTCGATCCCACCAACACCAGCGCAGCGCGGCATCTCGCCGAGTTGGGCGCCGCCACGCCTTGACGGCTCCCAACCAGTCCTCACCCCGGACAGCGCGTCTCCGTCTGGCTGGCGTCCAGCTTGATCTCCGACACCGACACCGTCAGCGTCCCGCTGGTCGCCATGTGGAACGGCACCTCGACCTTCGACAGATCCCCGCCGTCGGTGCGGAAACAGGTCAGGGGGATGCGGGCCTCACGCCATTGGCCGACGGGGGCCGAGCGCAGCAGGCCGGTCAGGTCGACGGCCCCGCCGCCCAGCTTGAAGGCCACCGGCGCGCTCGGCACGGCGTCCACGCGGTAGCGGAAGCCCAGGGCCACCGCCCCATTGGCTTGACGCGTCAGATCGACGGGCGTGCCCCAGATCTCGACGCTGGCGGCGCCGGTTCCGGCGAAGACGAACTGTTGGCCGCTTTCCTGGGCCAGGTCGTCGACCGGGCGCGAGGCGACGCCGCTGCGCGGGCTGGACGCCGTCTTGGCCGTGCCGGGCCGGGTCTGCCCGCCCGCGTCGTTCAGCAGCAGGCTCCAGGGCGAGACGAACCGACCGTCGACGAAATACCGGTCCAGATTGGTCGCCTGGGCCGAGACCCCGCTCTCTTCCGACAGCATCCCCACCGTCGCCGGGGCGGCGTAGCTGAGGCCGTAGCCATAGGCGAACTGCGGGTCATAGCCCGGCTGGCCGTGGTTCAGAGGCGTCCCCGTCGCATCCTTGGGCCAGCTGAACGACAGCTTGCCGGTGAAGTCGTTACGCGGCTTGCCGTCGGCCCCGCCCACCAGCAGGTCGGCGACTCCGCCGCCCTCGGTCCCCGGCAGCCAGGCGGCCACGAAGGCGTCGGACGCATTGAGCTCCGGATTGGTCCACATCGGCCGCCCGGACAGGAAGACCGACACGGTCGGTATCCCCGCCGCCTTCAGCCGCTTCAGCGTCTCCAGCGGCGCGCTGGGCACATAGTCCAGATTGTCCACGTCGCCCTGGAACTCGGCATAGGGCGTCTCGCCGAACACGACGATGGCGACATCGGGCTTGTCGGTGAAGCTCCCGTCCGCGCTCAGGGTCGCGGTCCCGCCGCCGGCCTTGACGGCCTCTTCGACGCCGCCCCAGATCGACTGGCCCTGCGGGAAGTCGGCGTTGGAGTTGCCCGTCCCCTGCCAGCTCAGGGTCCAACCGCCCGAGGCCTGGCCGATGTCGTCGGCCGCCGTCCCCGCCACCAGGACCCGCGCATTGGCCCGGACCGGCAGGACGCCGTCGTTCTTCAGCAGCACCAGGGACTTGCGCACCGCCTCGCGCGCCAGGGCCCGGTGCGCGGGCGAGGCCAGTTCCTCGAACCGGCCTTCCATCGGCCGCGTCGGCTCGAACAGGCCGGTCTTGACCTTGGCGACCAGGATGCGACGCACCGCCTCATCCACCCGTGCCGCCGGGATCTCGCCCGACTTGGCCTGGGCCAGGGTCGAGGCGTACAGCGGCTTCCAGCTGTCGGGCGCCATCAGCATGTCGATGCCCGCATTGACCGCCAGGGCGCAGCTCTCATTGGTGCAGCCCGGCAGCTGCCCATGGGCGTTCCAGTCGGACACCACGAAGCCCTTGAACCCCAGCGGCCCGCGCAGCACGTCGGTCAGCAGGGTCGGATTGCCCGAGTGCTTGTAGCCGTTCCAGCCCGAGAAACTGGCCATGATCGACAGCACGCCGGCGTCGATAGCCTGGACATAACCGCCCAGGTGGACGTCGATCAGCTCCTGCTCCGTGCCCCGGAAATCGCCCTGGTCCTCGCCCTCGAAGGTGCCGCCGTCGGCCAGGAAATGCTTGGCCGATCCGGCGATATGGCCCGGCGACAGCGGCCGGCCCGGCTGCAACTCGCCCTGAAGCCCCAGGGTCATCGGCCCGGCGTAGGACCGCTGGACCTCGGGGTCCTCGGCATAGCCCTCATAGGACCGGCCCCAGCGGTCGTCGCGCGGCACGGCCAGGGTCGGGCCGAAGGTCCATTCCGCCCCCGTGACCGCCACCTCCAGCGCCGTCGCCGCGCCGATGCGCCGGATCAGGTCCGGATCGCGCGCGGCGCCCAGGCCGATGTTGTGCGGGAAGATGGTCGCGCCGGGGACGTTGTTGTGCCCGTGCACCGCGTCGATGCCGTAGATCAGCGGGATGGTCGTGCCTCCGCGCGCCTCATTGGCGGCGCGGAAGGCGCGGGCCAGGTCCAGCCATTTCTGCGCCGTCGCCTTGTCGTCGCCCCACGGGCCGGAGCTGCCGCCCGCCAGGATCGAGCCCAGCGGATAGGTCTTCAGATCGTCCGGCGTGATCGAGGCGATGTCGGCCTGGATCAGTTGCCCGACCTTTTCCTCCAGCGTCATCTTGGCCATCAGCTCGGTGACGAAGGCCTCGGTCCGCGCGTCGCTGATCGCCGCCGGGGTCGCCGCCTGGGGCCACAGCGCGGGATTGGCCCGCGCCGCCTCGGGAACCGCCGCCGTCTGAGCTAGGGCGGGCGCGCCGCCGCTCACGGCCAAGGCCAGAACCATCAGGGACACAGTCGCGCGCATCGGATTTCCTCGCAGGATGAACCAGGAGGACGTGCGTCTGACAGATCGGAAGACAGGCGGACAGGCGCGGCGGAACGACAACGTTCCGACCCTTCACCCTGTGCGTCTGCTCCCGAGCGATCGATCCGCCGCCCTTCGGCGCGGATTAAGGAACGGGAGGCGGCGAACCGTCAAGCCATTTTTGAGAACGTTCTCAGGATCGCCCCGCGCATGATGTCGCAGGGCGACCTCGAACCCATTTCACGGCCTGGGCGTCGCCAGCAGACGCCCGTCGCCATAAACGCCGCCCAACCGCCCCGTCCGCGCCCAATCCAGCACAGCCTGGTAGTAGCCGGGCGCATAGCCGATCGCGGTGCGCTTGCCGTCCACCGCAGTCTC
>NZ_JAUSOE010000123.1 GCF_030656255.1 Brevundimonas sp.
TTCCTTTATAGTTTTCGAAACAACTCAAAAGTTTCGACCTGATACGCGGGTGTAGCTCAGTTGGTTAGAGTGCCGGCCTGTCACGCCGGAGGTCGCGGGTTCGAGCCCCGTCACTCGCGCCACTTCTTCCAGACGAAGAAGTGGCGCGCCGCCCCCCCCCATTTCTCACCATCTTGTAACAGGCCGTCGACGCCGGTCTTTCCTTCGAGATGTCGAACGGAAATCGCGGCGTCGCTCGTCAGTGGACGGCGAACGCCTCGTCGGGTTGAACGAAGGCGGCTTCGCCCGTCAGTTCGCCGTAAACCATGCACAAATCCTCGAATACGCGGCTCCAGGCGAACTGGCTGACGGCCTTTTCGCGGGCGGCGCGGCCGATGGCCTCGATGTCGCGGGCGAACAGGGCCTCGACCGCCTGGGCGTAGGCGTCGGCGTCGGCGCTGGTCGCCAATTGGCCGACCGTTTCATCGACCGTCTCGGCCACGCCCCCGGCGTTGACGCCCACGACCGGTCGGCCACAGGCCATGGCCTCCAGAACGATCAGGCCGAAGGGCTCCTTGTCATTGGCATGGACGAAGGCGTCGCAGCTGGCGATGATCCGCGCCACCGCGCGGGGATCCTTCTCATAGGGCATCGAGATCACCCGATCCTCGGCCGGCATGCCCGATCCAGCGCCGACCAGAACCAGATGATAGGGCGCGCCCAGCTTCTGGACCGCCTCGATCAGAATATCGACGTTCTTTTCCTTGGCGGGACGGCCGGCGAAGCACAGCAGCCGGGCGTCCTCGCCCAGGCCCAGTTCGTTCAACAGCCATTTCCGATCCCGACGCTCAGGGCGGAAGGTGTCGATCTCCACCCCCAGGGGTCGGATGACGATATTGCTGACGCCCGCCTCTTCCAGCCGGCGCGCGATGAAACGGCTGGGCGAGACGACGCGGTCGAACTGGGAGAACAGGCGCGCCCAGCGTTTCTCGACCGGCTTCTTGGCCCATTCGCCGAAATGCAGCGCCGCAAGACCGGCGGGATCCGAATGACAGAAGCCGACAACCGGACACCCGACCCGCTGGCCGGCCTCCAGCGCCCCCTGCCCCGGCGTATAGGGGTCTCCCGCCTCGATGATCGACGGCTTCATCGCCGCGACCCAGGCGCTCCAGCGCTTGACGGAGCTGGGCCAACGATAGCCGTCGCCGAACGGCAGCTTGGTCGCCCGCAGTTGCACGATCCCGTCAGCCCGCGCCTTGTGACGCGCGCCGGGCACGATCAGCGAATGACTGACGCCCGGACGATTCTCCTCGATCCAGGCCTTCTTCGACAGCAGGTAGCGTTTCACCCCGCCCGAGCGCGGCGCATACAGCATGGTGGTGTCGACCAGCCGCGGCCGCTCGTCCATCGACGCCAGCTTCAGCGCCCTCAGTGTATCGGCGACCTCGACGTCCAGCCCCGGAATCAGCCGGATTTCGTTTTCCTGAACTTCGAGATCGGTCAATGTCATGAAGAGTGTCTCGCCTGGTCTGGGCTGGCCAACGCCGGGGGGCGTGGTTTGGATGCGTCGCGGTGAAACGCGTTGGACCGTTCTTCCGCCCGTAGCCCCCGGCGTCGCAAAGCTCAATAGCTCCATCGGAAAACCTTCCGCACCCGACGCAATAGCTCGCAAAATCAGTCCCTTCGTCGAGCGACGGTTCTGACACGACCTCGCAACACACTGGACACGGCCTTGCATTCGCCTCAAATTCGATAAACTTGGGCACATACGGCGTCGATCCTGTAAAGGAGCGCCCACTTCGTGATCGCGTGACCACCAGGGGTTTTCTTCCGAATGCGTATTCTACTCGCGACCGCCGTGGCGATCGCCCCCTTGCTGGCTGTTACGGGCGCTCAGGCGGAGGTCGTCGTCTCGACCGCCCGCACCACGCCGATCCAGACGTCCAACGCCACCGGCACGGCGGCGGACAATGTCCGCATCGCCAGCGGCGGCTCGATCGCAGTCACCTCCGGCGCAGCGATGACGCTGGATTCGAACAATACGGTCGATATCGACAGCGGCGGCTCGATCACCATGGCCAAGGCGGCCGACGGCGCCACGGGCGTTCTGGTGAACGGCGGCAATACCGGCTCCGTCACGATGGGCGGAACGATCAACATCACGGACAGCCAGGAAACGGCGGACATCAAGGACACGGACGGCGACGGCGACCTTGACGGGCCGTTCGCGACCGGAACCGGCCGCTACGGCGTTCGGGTCGCGGGCGCCTCGCCCTTCGTCGGCAATGTTCTGGTCGAATCCAGCGGCTCGATCTCTGTTGAAGGCAACAACTCCTACGGCCTCGCGGTCGAAGCCCCCCTGACCGGCAAGCTGCAGAGTCTGGGGACCGTGCGCGTCGTCGGCGACAACAGCGTCGGCATCCGTACGACCGGTCCGATCTCGGGCAATGTCGACCTCGCAGGCTCGGTGTCCGCGACCGGCGCCGGCGCATCGGGCGTGTCGATCGAGGGGGATGTGGGCGGCGCACTGAAAATCCATTCGGCCGTAACGACCACGGGCTACCGCTACACCACATCGCCTTCGGTCCGCCCGACGACGGGCACTTACGACAACGCCTCGACCCTCTTCCTGGACGAGCTTGACGCCGACGACCTGCTTCAGGGTGGTCCGGCTGTGCGCGTCGCCGCCAATGTGGCCGGCGGCGTCCTGCTGGATACGGGTCCGGCCTATTCCTCGGCCGGGATCGACGGCGACGACGACAAGGACGGCGTCAAGAACGGCGACGAGGATGACGACGGCGACGGCGTCAAGAACCGCGACGATACGGACCGTGACGGCGACGGCGTGCCTGACGCCAGCGAGACGACCGCCGCATTGACGTCAGTGGGCGGCGCGCCCGCCCTGCTTATCGGCTCCGCGACCAATGCGGTGACCCTCGGCGCCGTCGGCACGGGCGACGCCGCCTATGGCCTGATCAACCGCGGCTCCATCACCGGATCCGGCGTCTATTCCGGCGTCGAGTCGCGCGCCCTGCAGCTGGGCGTGACCGGCGGCCAGACCGTCACCGTCGCAGGCGGCGTGCGTAACGAAGGCGGTATCGCCTCCACCGCCGTGGACGCCAACGCCACCGCCATCTGGATCGGCGCCGGCGTCACCGCCCCCGCCATCTCGAACACGGGCAACATCCAGGCCGTCGCATCGGGCAAACAGGCCCATACGGCCACCGGCGTGCTTATCGGCGCCGGAGCCAATGTCGGTTCCCTGACGAACACCGGCAATATCGTGGCCTCGTTCGGTGGAAACCACGGCGCGGCGACCGTCATCCGCGACCAGTCCGGCACCCTGACCCAGCTGAACAACGCCGGTTCCATCATCGGCTCGCTGTCGGCGGACTCCACTGACACCACGGCCGTCGACGGCACGGTGACCGCCATTGACCTGACCGCCAACACCAGCGGCGCCACGGTTCGCCAGTACGGCATCCCCGCCGCCGCCGACAGCACGGCGACCGACACGGACAAGGACGGGGTTCCTGACGCCAGCGAACCCGTCATCGTCGGCGCGATCAAGTTCGGTTCCGGCGCAGATGTCTTCAACGTCGAAAACGGCACGGTCATCGGCGACATGTCCTTCGGCGCCGGCGCCGACCGCCTGTCCGTCAGCGGCGGCGCGACGGTGAGCGGCGCCGTCACCGACAGCGACGGGGCTCTGGACATCAATGTCTCCAAGGGCACCCTGAACGCCACCCAGGCGACCGCCACTTCGATTTCAAGCCTGAACGTCGGCGCAGAGGGCGTCCTGATCACTACCGTCGACCCTCAGCGTGATCGCGCCGGCGGATTCAACGTCAGCGGCGCCGCCACCCTGGCCACGGGCGCGCAACTGGGCGTTCGTTTCTCCTCCCTGCTGGAGGGGCCGGAACGGTTCAGCGTGATCAAGGCCGGCGCCCTGAACGTCGGCGACATCAATCAGAGCCTCCTGGCCGATAATTCCCCCTATCTTTACGTTGTTCAGGCGGGCGTCGATCAAGCTGCGGGCGAAGTCTACATCGACGCCCGTCGCCGCACCGCCCAGGAAGCCGACCTGATCCCCGTCGAGGCCTCGGCCTTCGACGCGGTCTATGCCGCCCTGGGCGACAATGAGACGATCCGGAACCTGTTCCTGAGCCAGACGGACCGCGACGGCTTCATCGACGCCTATGAGCAGATGCTGCCCGACCACTCCGGCGGGCCGTTGATGTCCCTGTCGGCCGGCGTCGACGCCGTCACCCGCGCCCTGACCGGCCGCAACGCCTCGGCCGCGCCGGGCGAGACCAGCGCCTGGGTCCAGGAGATCAACTTCTACGCCGACAAGGACAAGACCGATTCCTACGGCTTCCGTTCCGAAGGCTTCGGCGTCGCGGGCGGCGTCGAGAAGGGCACCAGCGTGGGCGCCTTCGGCCTGACGGCAGCCTTCACGTCTTCGGACATCAAGGATCCCGAATCCGAGGCCGAGGAAGTCCTGTCCGCCAACCTGCTGGAATTGGGCCTCTACTGGCGCGCTCAAGGACAGTACTGGACGACCTGGGCGCGCGCGGCCGGCGGCTACGCCAGCTTCAACGCCGACCGGTCGCTGGTCGCAGACGGCGTCTATCTGAACAACGAATCCGACTGGCACGGCTGGACTGCTGCGGCGGCCGGCGGCGCGTCCTACGAGCGCAACTACGGCCGGCTGAACGTCCGGCCAGAGGTCTACGCCGAATACTTCCACCTGTCGGAAGGCGCACGCTCCGAATCCGGCGGCGGCGACGGCTTCGATCTGGATATCGACTCGCGCGACAGCCACATCTTCTCGGCCGTCGCGGCGATGAATGTGGGCTACGGCTTCGGCAAGGACGGTTGGATCCGTCCGGAACTGCGCATCGGCTATCGCCAGAACCTGTCGGTCGACGCCGGCGAAACCATCGCCCGCTTCGCCAGCGGCGGCCCCAGCTTCGTCCTGTCGCCTGACGCGGTCGAGGGCGGCGGCCTGATCCTGGGCTTCCGCATGAACCTGGGCAACGACCTGGGCATGCTGTCGCTGACCGGCGACGCGGAACTTCTCGAGGATTACGTCCGCTATTCGCTTCTGCTGCGGGCCAGCTTCCGGTTCTGATCAAGACGATCGCCAAAAGACAAAGGCCGCCGGAGCGATCGGGCGGCCTTTTTGTTTGGTAGGCGGCGACCGGCGGCGACTATGAATATGCGCTCCAATAAGGGTTTGAGTGGATCAACGGCGTGATCCGCGCGCTGCTCGACCGCTACCCTGATACCCAGCGGCGCGCCGCTCACCGGTCCCCCAGGAGACTGCGATGCGAAAGGTGGCGGTGGGCGGGCCACCGACGGCGCGCCCGCAATTTGCGTCCGGCACGTTGGACGAGCCCGCGGCGCCGTCGAGCGGAGTCCGGACCTGAAAGCCCAGCTCGATTGGCATGTCGCCGGCGCACAGGCGTCTATCGGCGCGTTGACGGTTGCTCCCCACGAACCACCGTCTCCACTTCCGCCGCCGACACATTGGCGTTGTCCCCCGGCGTCGTCATCGCCAGGGCGCCGTGCGCCGCTCCCAGATCGACCACACGCTGCGGCGCCGCACCCTCCAGCAGCCCATGGATCACCCCCGAAGCGAAGGCGTCGCCGCCGCCGACACGGTCGAGCAGCTCTACATTCGGACGTAGCGCCGAGAGCCAACGGCCTGATCGGGCCTCCAACACACCCTGCCAAGCGTTCACCGAGGCAGACCTAGACTCGCGCAACGTATAGGCCACGCCTCTCAGCTGGGGAAAGGTTTCAAAGGCGGTCGAGGCGGCAGCGTGTGGCGGTCCGTCGTCCATGGGCGTCCGTCGTGGTTTCAGCGCGCCGAGGTCCATGCCCAAACAGGCCGCCAGACCGAACTCATCGCCGAACAGCAGGTCACATTCCGCCACGATGGCTTGATTGATCCGGCGCGCGGCGTCCGGCGACGGATGGCTGTCCCACAGGCTGGCCCGATAGTTGAGGTCATAAGATACCATGACGCCGTGGCGTCGGGCCGACCGCACAGCCGCCACAGCGGCCTCGGCCGTCTTCTCGGAAAGGGCCGCGAATATGCCGCCTGTGTGAAGCCACCGCGCGCCATCTGCGCCGAACAGGCGGTCCCAATCGAAATCGTCGATCGAGATCTGCGATGCGGCCGAGTTCGCTCGGTCCGACACGCCCAGCGCGCCGCGAAGACCGAAGCCTCGTTCGGTGAAGTTCAGGCCCAGCCGTGTGGATCGACCAACGCCATCATAGGTTCGCCAGAGGATTTCGGAGGCGTCCACCCCGCCTTGTCCAATCAGGTCGAGGGCCAAGGCGCCGAGTTCGTTGTCGGGCAAGGCCGTGAGCACCCCTGTCCGGCGACCGAACGTCTTTTTCAGTCCCCGGGCGACGTTGTATTCGCCGCCGCCCTCCCAGACCCGGAAGCTCCGGGCGCTGCGCACACGGTCTTCCCCCGGATCGAATCTGAGCATCACTTCTCCGAGGGCCAGACAATCCCATCGCCGGCCCTTGGCGGGAAGAATGGGCCAGGCCGGGATCGGCTCAGTCACTCTGACCGCATCCGAAGATCGACAAATCCACCGCCTCGGCCATCAAGGCGTAGCCGGCGTCGTTGGGATGCAACCGGTCGTCGCGACTGGCCTCCGGCAGAAAGCCTTCCGGCCTTGCCGGATCCCGTGTGGCGGCGTCGAAGTCGATGACGGCGTCGAACGCGCCGCTTGTGCGGATGAAATGATTGAGAGTCTGGCGCGTCGCCTCAGAGACGGGCTCGTAGCGTTCCGATCCCTCGAACGGCGTCAGGCTGCCGCCGACGACCTTGATCCCGTGGTCATGCAGACGCGCCACGATCTGCCGATAGCCGAGCTCCATATCCGCAGCATCGCGGCCGGGGCGCATCAGGGGGGCGCCGCTGTGGCGGATGTCATTGATGCCTTCGAGCAGGATGACGAAGTCGACCTCGGGCTGAGCGAGGACATCCCGGTCGAGCCGGGCCAACGCGCTGTGGCTGCGGCCATGATCCATGAGGCGGTTGCCGCTGATGCCCTGGTTGAGGACCAGGACCTGTCCCGGACAGGTCTCCTCGAAGCGTCGCGCCAGCACCGACGGCCAGTCGAGATGAGCGCCGAGAGTCGCGGTCGCGCCTTCGGTGATGGAATCGCCGAGCGCGACGACGACGGTCGGGGCGCTGTCCCGCGCGCCATAGACGGCGGAGACCACGTTCTGGCGACGCGTGAGGGGCGTCTCGTCGCCCACTTCCGCAAGGCCCGTGACCACCCGCACCGGCGTGCGCCGAACAGCCGGCCGCGTCGGATCGGGGAAGTAAAGGCTTAACGCCACGTCGGCGAAGGCGGGGACGGCCAGGGCCACAGGATCGCTGATCAGAGCCGCCCCGACGGGGACGACGATGTCGGACCGGCCGTTGAACAGGACCGGAAGCGCGCCTCCGCCCTGTCCAGTCTTTTGCACAGCGAGATGGGACACATGCAGGGGCGCATCGCCCAATTCATTGCTGATCCTGAACCGGAGCGCTTCCGCAGAAGCGCCAAGCCGGATGTCCTGGCGCACCGTTTCGGCGTTGAACTGAAGCGGCGCTTCCGGCGCGCCGTCCCGGCGATCCGGAGCGGGCGATGCGGTCCACAGAGGAACCCATACCTCGGCCGCCGCACCGCCCGCCGCCGTCAGAGCGGCGGCGGCGCAGACGCTCGCAAACAGATGTTTCAGCATAGGTCCCCTCCAGCAGGGCGGATCAGGAGAACGACGCGCCGCCGTTCACATCAATGTTGGCGCCAGTGATGTAGCCGGCCGCGTCCGAAGCCAGGAAGACTGCGGTCTCAGCGGCCTCTTGGGGCCGGCCTTCGCGGCGAAGCGGAACGCTTGCGGCCACCGCCGCGCGCACCTCGGGCTTGGTGAAGTCGTCGTGGAATCGCGTCGAGATCATGCCGCAGCACAGCGCGTTCACACGGATGCCCTTGGGCCCCAGCTCCTTGGCCATGGCGCGGGTGAAGGTCATGACGGCGGCCTTGGAGGTGGCGTAGATGGCTGCGCCCGGCCCGCCGCCGTCGCGCCCGGCCAGAGACGCGAAGTTCACGATGGCGGCGCCCTCGCCCATGTGCGGCACGACCGCCCGCGTGGTCAGGAACACCGAGGTCATGTTCAGGTCCATGACGGTATGGAAGAAGGTCTCGTCGATATCCGCGAGCGGTTTGCGCGCGACCATGCCGCCGGCGGTGTTGATCAAAATGTCGATCCTGTCGCCGAACGCGGCCTGGGTGGCGGCGACGAGGCCGTCGACCGCCGTCGCGTCGGTCACGTCGGCCTTGTGAACGATCGCCGTGCCGCCAGCGGCCTCGATCAGGCGCAGGGTCTCTTCGGCGCTGGCGGAGTCATTGGCGTAGTTGATGCAGACCTTGGCGCCTTCGGCGGCTAGCTTCAGCGAGACCGCACGGCCGATATCGCGGCCGCCGCCGGTGACGATGGCCACCTTATTGTTCAGGGTCATGGTTGTCTTGTCCTTTGGAACGGGGGAGGTTGAAAAGTCAGCTCTGGTGGGCGTCAGGATTGGTCGCCGACAACCGGGGCGGCCGGTCCGTCGACCTTTTCGATCCGGCCAGTGACGAACCAGATCGCCGCCAGCGACAGCGGCACGAGCGCCGCCACCAGGATAAAGATCGGGGCGTAGGAGACCTTGGTCATGACGGGCACGAGCCAGGTGGTGATCAGGGTGCCGGCGACCGCCGCCATCCCGCCAATACCGGCCAGGGAACCGACGGATTTGCCGTGGAAGACATCGCCAGGAAGGGTCTGAATATTGCCGATGGCGATCTGGAACCCGAACAGGACGCCGGCGATCGTGAGCACCGCCAGGGTCGGATCCGAGGCCAGGACCGCGCCGAGCAGCGCGGGCCCCATGATCACGCAGCCCAGGGTGATCGTCCACTTACGGGCGCGGTCGATGCTCCAGCCGGAACCGATGAGTTTTCCTGAGAGCCATCCGCCGAACAGGCTGCCGAACATGGCGCCCACAAACGGCACCCAGGCGAAGATGCCGATCTGCTTGATATCGAAGGCGAAGGTTTCCGCCAGATAGATCGGCAGCCAGGAGACGAACAGCCACCAGATCGGGTCCAGGAAGAAGCGCGATATGACGATGCCCCAGGACTGGCGGTGCGACATCATCTGTTTGAGTGTGGGCGTATAGGCGGCCGCCGCGGCCTGCCCCGTCTCTTCTGGCGCATCCAGAATAAGCGCGCGTTCTGCAGCATTGACCCAGGGGTGGCGGTCAGGTCCGGCCCGGTAGATGACCAGCCACGGCAAGACCCACACGAAACCGAAGGCGCCGATCAGGAGGAAGGTGCCCTTCCATCCCAGCGACAGAAAAAGGAAGGCGATTAGCGGCGCAGAGATGATGGCCCCGATGGAGGCCCCCGCGTTGAAGATGCCTTGGGCGAAGGCCCGTTCCCGAGGCGGAAACCATTCCGCGTTGGCCTTGACCGCGCCCGGCCAGGCGCCGGCCTCGCTGATCCCCAGCATGGCGCGGAAGACGCTGAATGCCGCAATGGAGCCGGCCACCGAATGCAGGGCGATGGAGATCGACCAGACGCCGATCGACCAGGCAAATCCCAGGCGGGTGCCGATCCGATCGAACAGTCTGCCAAAGGCGAACTGGCCCGCTGCGTAGAACAGCATGAAGATGGTGACGAGAAGGGCGTAGTCCTCCTTGGTCGCGCCGATCTCGCCGGCGATCTCAGGCCACATCACCGCGAGCGCATTGCGGTCGATGTAGTTGATCACCGTCGCCACCGCGATCAGGGCAATGATGGCCCACCGGACGGCGGATGGTTTCTGCATAATCTTCACTCCCATGTCTCGGGTCGGTCGCAACGCGCCGGCCTCTATCGATCCAGGCGCGCCCAGGCGCCCGTCCATTGGTAAGTCTGACCGTCGGCCGAAACCGAGTGCGAACGGCCCTCCGCTGGGTCGTCGGCGACGCCGAGCACGAGCCGCTTGCCGGACGGTAGGACGAGCACAACCACGGTCGCGTCGTCGCCACGGGACTGACCGATCGACTGCACGCCGCTAGCCGCCCCGGTGACGGTTTCGGCGGTTCCGTCGTAGAGACCGTGCGATTCCAGAACCCCGACGAAGCTGACATCCTTCTGACCATCCACGCGCTGGATCAGGGACGGTTCGCGCCTCAAGTTGAAGTTGGGGTCGTTGGCTCCGCTCTCGGCCAGAATGGCGCGCGACGGGGCGTCGGCCGCGAACCGGTAGGTGTAGAATCGTCCGTCCAGCAGCCAGGTGAGGCTGCGCGCCTCCGTCGTCGGCTCGGAGGACGCATCGACCCAGAGATGCTGATAGCCGTTGGCGGCGCCGAGGACCGGACGGACGGCCAAGGCGCGTTGCGTCTCGAACCCGACCGTCATGATGTGACCGTTGTAATGCAGCGGCAGGTCGTACCGGGCGGGTCGGTCGCCGCTGACGCGCAGCAGATCGACGACCACCGGCCGACCGAGTTCGGGATGTCGTACGAGAGCCTGGGTGCGGGTGAAGACCACGCCCTTGTAGGCGCCCGTCTGCCGCGCCGACACGATCTGGGTGTCTGCGTCCGTGTCGAACACCAGTCGTTCAGGCGGCCGCGCCGCGCCGACACGCCAATCGCCGCCGAAATGGCTGGCCTCGTTCACCACCAGGGTGTTGTGGGCGACGGTCTGTTTGGCCCAGGAGGTGTTCTCGGGCAGGTAGGTTCCACCCGCCTTGGCTTCGATGTTCAAGAAGCGCGCTGCGCCATAGTCGGACACCACCGTTTGGCCGTTGTCGTAGAAGAGCCAATTCAGCTTGTCGAAATGACCATGGCCCATGCCCTGGGCCGTGGCCTTGAAAACCAACGCCTGCCCGTCCGGACCGCCGGATCGCAGGATGCCCAGTCCACCGCTTTCTCCGTCGGGCCCGTCGCGCAGCATGACCGACCGGAAGGCGAAGGGCTCCGGCGCGCCCTCAGCCAGCCCCTGGGCGACCTTCAATCCGTCCGGAGACAGCAGGGTGCGCCCCTGCGCCTCGGCGATCGAAAGGAGGCCCGGCTCTCCGGTGCGGGCATAGGCGACCGCGACACCGGCCACGAGTTCCTCGGTGTCCAGGCCCTTGTCGAGAATGGCGTCGTTGACCGGAATGAAATAGCCGGCGTAGCTGGACTGTATCAGCGTATCGACCGCCTTCAGAAGCACGCCGTCCCGGTGACGGAAGATACCGCGTTCGGGTTCGTTCTGATCGATGGCGCGCGCGAAGATGATGAAGGGCGCCATGGCGTAGCGCTGATAATAAGGCCCTTCTTCGTAGTAGCCGTCAGGCGAAAACAGCTGGTCGATCTGACGCAGGAAGCCCGCCTCCCCGGTCTTCGCCAAGCCGGTCAGCGCCTTTTCCGTCAGGTCCGAGTCTCGCAGAACATACCCCGTCATGCCCACGCCGGCGACGGCCCAGGTCGCATGGTTGTGGATGCGGTCGAAGTTCTGCGGCGTCTCGTCCGACAGGAAACGCGCCATGCGTCGAAAGACGTCGTCGTCGATGGTCTTGCGATCTTCCGCCGACAGGGTGTCGCGAATGGCGTCGTATCCTTGGCTCGCATAGACCAGCCAGACGGAGTCGTTTAGCGTCTGCCAGAACAGGCGACCGGGGATCTGGCCTCGTCCCGCAGGGTGGGCGCCGAGCGTCGGATAGAGCCTAGCGTATTCCAGCAGGACGTCCCGCGCATGGTCTGCATAGGCCTTGTCGCCGGTCAGGCGGTAGAGGGCGCCGGCGTTGTAGATGGCCTGATAGTTTCGCTTGTGCTGTTCGTGAGTGAAGCCCCCGCCGGGGTCCTTGGGGATCGGCACATTGATCGGTCGCGCCATGGCGGCGCGGACGGCGCGTTCGACGCGCGCCTGTTCTGCGGCGAACAGCGGATAGCGCGCGCCGGTCTCGGCCATGGTCCGCCAATCGGACGGCGAAACGAGCACGGGGCCTGCCTCGTCGGCGGACGCGGTCTGGACGGCGCCGGATAGAACGACGGGCATCGGAGCCTGCGCCAGGGCAGCAGACGCAATCGCGCCCAAGCCGACGCCGACAGTCAAGATGAAGGCGAGTGAGCGGCCAGGAATCATCGGGCGGTCTCCGCAGCAAGGTCGGATTGGAGGTCAGGCGTGCGCACGAACTGGTTGTTTGAAACCAGAAGCACGGGATCGCCGACCGTATGGGTGAAGCGGACGGGGCCGCTGTCGATCAGGCGGTTGTCACGCAGTTCGGCGTGCTGGACGCCTCGCATCAGAACAGCGGGGCGGTCTGGCGACCCCACATGGTCGAACAGGGCGCCGGACACCGTGAGCGTCGGGCCAAAGGTGCTTTCGTCGGTACCGCCGCGATAGAGGTCGACGACGCCGCCGCCGACTTGCCGAAACACGCCGCCCTCGATCTCGACCCGCTCGGCGTTGTAGGCGCCCTTGTCGTCGGTCTCGGCAGCCGCCGCGACGACGGCGCCGGACACGTCGGAAATCGTCACTCGCCGCAGCGCGATCAGGGCCGCCATGCTGCCCTTGCCCGTCGAGACCACATCGAACCCGCGATTGACGGTCAGCCCTTCGATACGACTGTCTTCCAGGATCAGCTCATAGTTGGCGGCGTTCGATCCCGGCCGCACGCGGATCACGGCGTTGCCGACCTCGTCCGGCGCGTTCCGGCCGGACACAGTCACCCGCGACAGCCTCAGCGAGCCCCCGGCCTCGATCTGAAACAACGCGGGCCGACTGAAGGTGATTTCGGCCACGCCGTCGGTTGGCCCCTGGACCGTCAGAGGTGTGTCCAGGCTGAGGGTCCGATCGACCTCGTACCGGCCCGCTGCAAGCGCCAGTCGGTCACCGGGCCGCGCAGCCTCGGCCGCCGCAGCCAGCGTCCCCTCCCCTGGCAGCACCGGGACGGCGTTTCCGCTGTCGAGCCGAACCGTCGCAGCGTCCTTAGAGTACCAGCTCACGCCGACTTCGGTCCTGGCGATCGGACGGAGACTGACGTCCGCCCCGACGCCGACGGTCTCTTCCGGCATCATCAGGCCGTTAGGGCCGGAGACAAGACGCACCTGCCGTCCAGTCACCCCATCGGCCAACGTCGCCGAAGCCGTCGGGCTCTGGATATTGCCCGAGAAGGCGAAACCCGACAGATCGCCCCGGCCTCGCACGGGGTCCGCGCCCTCGGCGGTCGCGACGATGAGATTGTCAGCAAAACGCGTCTGGCGCGGCGCGGCGGAACGCTCCTCATCCATGCCGGCGCCGAGAAGGATGCTGCGCACATCGATCAGGGTATTGTTCTCGATCACCGCCCCGACGACGGGGTGATAGCGGTTGATCGGCGAGTCCGGCACGCCATACATGACGCTCAGGGCCGCCGCGAAACCTTCGCCGGCCAAGCCTTGCATATAGTTGTTTCGGACGGTCTGGTCGCGGTTGATGATGCGCACGCCGCCGGCGTGGGGTTTGCCCCCGCCGATAAAGACGTTGTTCTCCACCAGATTGCCGTCGCCGTGACGCAGAACCAGCGCGCCGCGCGAGTGGAAGAAGACATTGCCGCGATAGATATTGCCGCCGGACTTGTTGGAGACGATCTCGACCTCGCCGTCGCAACCCTCGAACCAGTTGTTCTCAACGAGGGTGCGAGAAGCCGACAGCGAATCCGCGCTGGTTCCTATCCGCAGGGTCTCACCGCCGTTGGAGCCGAGATTAGGCCGCGGGCCGAAATAGTTGTGGTCGATGCGGTGGCGGTTTTCGAGCCCCTGGGTCGCGTCACGCACCACCACCAGGGTCGTGCCGAGGTTGGTCTTGCCGACGAGATGATTGTGATCGAAACGATTGTCCTGGCCGTACATGGCCACCCAGTTGTCGGAGGCGGCGCGATCCGGCTTGTTGAAACCATCGATCACCACGCCGGTCACCCGGCTTTCGACAGCCCTGCGGTCGCGGGACCGCCTGAAGGAGACGACCTCCCCGGTCGGCGACCAGCCGTCGCGAAACACCAGATTGGAAACGACGAGTTGGCGGCCGGACAGACGCAGATTGGACTGGCCGGACAGGATCACGCGCCCCGGCGTCTGCGCCGTGAGGGTGATGGGACGATCCGGCCGCCCTTCGCCCTCGAACAGAATTTGAAAGTCGCGCCACTCGCCGTCTGCGAGACGGATGGTATCCCCCGGCTGGGCGACTCGAACCGCGCGCTGATATTCCGCCGGCGTCTTCACCAGGGTCGAGGTCTCCGCCGTTGCGGCGCCGGACCAGAACAGGACGGCAGTCGCCGCCAGCCTTGCCAACATGGTCGTCTCCCACGGCCCGGCTTGTACCGCCGAACTCCTTCAGACCTTTCCGGTCGAGGAAGACGCTACCAGTGAACCCCTACAAGTCCAACCATTTGGTGTGGAAATTTGCGATTATTTTCATACCAATTGGTCTGGAAAATTAGCCTCGCGTGCTAATCATGAACCGCTCGCGGCTGGCGGCCATCTGACGTTCCAGTTCCTGCATCGCCGAGGCCGCGCTCGCGTCCAGCATGACCGAGAGCAGCCGGTTGAAGTGGTTGCGCATGGCGCGTCGGGCCCCCGCGCTGTCGTGGGCCTTCAGGGCGTCGAGAATGGCGGTATGTTCGGCGACCCGCGAGGAATCGTCGATCTCGCAAACCGCCTTGTGCGCCGCCATCACGTGAGGCTGTTCGGTCCTCATACGCCAGAGGTTTTCGATGGTGTGGAGCACGGCGGCGTTGTTGGCCGACGCGGCGATGACATGATGGAATTCGCGATCCGCCGTGTCGGGATCCAGGTCCGGATTGCTGCCGTCCATCGCCTGGACGAGATAGTCGAGACGCGCCAGCGCCTCGTCCTGGATGACCGCCGCCGCCAAGGCTGCGGCTTCGGACTCGAACAGCGAGCGGGCCTCCGTCACCTCGAAGGCGCTCACCGTCGGCAATCCCTCGGGACGGCTTCGGTCCGCACAGACGAAGACGCCCGAACCGGTCTTGATCGAAAGCTTTCCCTGAGCCTGCAAGGCCAACTCGGCCTCGCGCACCGTGACCCTGCTGACGCCGAAACGATCAGCCAGTTCACGCTCGCCCGGAAGCTTCGCGCCTGGACCGAGGCCTTCGGTCGCGATCAACTGGACGATCTGTTCGGCCACGGAATGGAATAGACGGGTCTGCCTCATGACCCCAGCTTAGCCGAACCAGGGCGTCGGGCCAATCGGTCCGACGCCCCCGATCGATTATCAGAATCGATAGCGCAGGCTGGCATAGTATTTGGCGCCATAGGCGTAATAGCCGCGCGTGCTGCCCCATACGGGCATGTCCTCGATGCGCGGCTCGTCAGTGATATTGACCGCCTCGACCTGAACGCGCGCGTTGCGGTTGATGGCGTAGCTGGCGCGAAGGTCGGTCGTGCCGACGCCGTGGACATAGCGGAGCTGTGCGTTTCCACCCACGAAGTCCTGATAATAGTCGGACCGATATTTGTAGATGGCCTGCAGATCGAGCTTGCCGATCTGGTAGTAGAGCTGTGCCGACAGAACGTGCTTGGACATGCCGGACAGACCTGCCGGCGGGATGATCCCCTCGGTGACTTCGCCCGTAACGGCGTCGACGATGTCGCCCAGACGGACGTCCTGATTTTCAAAATCAAGATCAGCGTAGCTGTAGCTGATCTTGGTCCCCAGACCATCGAACGGCGCGGGCAGGTTCGAGAAGCGGTGAGCGGCGGTGATTTCGAAGCCCAAAAGCGTGCTTTCGTCGTCGCTGTTCTCCGTCTGGGTCACGGGAACGTCGACGGTCTGACCGTCGATCGTGAAGCTCTCGTCATAGGCGACCGGCTGGAAGCCGCCGGTGAACTGTTTGGCGTAGACCGCCAGGCTGTAGAGCGAGTCTTTGTTGGCGTAATATTCCAGCGACAGGTCGGCGTTCCACGACATTAGCGGCTCAAGACGCGGGCTGCCGTTGGCGGTGATGTTGCGCACCGCGTCCTCGACGCTGGCGTAGTCGGTCCCGGTGTCCACAGTGATGATCCGGCCCGCGCCAAGGGCGCTCGGCGCAGGCCGCGACATGGCGCGGAAGACACCCGCGCGCAGCAGCAGATCCTCCTTGAGTTCGAAGGTCAGGTTGAGGCTCGGCAGCCAGCGGGTCGTACCGGCCTCGATGACCACCTCGTCGAACGCGCCGGTGGGGACGAGACTGATCGTTCCGTCCGGATTGTTGACGACATCCAGGTCGGCGCGCAGGCCCTTGGACGTCACCTGGGTGTCGACGACGCGAAGCCCGACATTACCACGGACCGGCAAGCCGCCCAACGCGGTTTCGAAGCTGGCCATGCCGTAAGCAGCCAGGACGTCTTCGGCGACGTTTCGGTTCTCAACCGCGCGGATATCGAGCGGCAGACCTGTGTCTGGGACGCCGGCGTAGGCCTCGAACAGACAGACCGCGTCGAACGAGGCCCAGCTGGTGATGCTATTGGACTCGGAGATCTTCAGGAAGTCGTGTTGCGGGAAAGCGCGGCGACAGGCCAGGTTCGCAGCCCGATCGACCGCGCGGTCATCCTGGGTGAATTCAACGCGGTTATCGAAATCGGTGAAGGTCATTTCGGAGTAGCGGACGCCGGCGTCGAAGGCCGTGAACAGTCCGGCCGCCGGGCGATAGGTGGCGTCGAAGCGCGCCGCCATGATCTCATGGTCCCTCTGACTCTGGTCGCGCCTTATGCGCGCGTCATCGCTGAAGAGATCATGGTTGTTGATATCGAACCGCGGATCGATGGTGAAGGTCGGCACCGACCCGTTGCGCAGATCCATGGTGTAGGGCACCCGCTGATTATTCATAGCGGTGCGGTTGCCGTAGATATCCAGCGGATCAGACCTGAGGCGGACGCTGCGATCCGTCTCGTTCCGGAGCGTATGCGACCAGGAAACGTCGGCCTTGATCGTCAGGGCGTCGGTGACGTCATACTCGATATTGAGCCCCGCGCCCTCATAGGTCTCCGAGCGGTTCTTGAAGGTCGAATTGACTTCAATCGAACTGTTGCCGCTGACCGCCTCCAGGACGTGGTCTGCGTTCACCACCCGGTTGGTCAGTCCATAGCGGGCCTCGGAAATACCCAACTCCGAGCGGCGCTCGTTGTAGGACCGATCCGAGTACTGGTAGTCGAGGTTGATGTTCAGTCGATCGTTCGGACGCCATTGCAGGGCCCCGAACCAGGCGTCACGGGTGTCATCCTCCTGGATCTGCCGGAAAGTGTAGCTCCCCGGCACAAGATAGAAGGGCGTGCCGGCCGCCGCCTGGTCGCGGGTGACCTCCGTGCAGTTTCCGGTCGTCGTCTGGGCGTCGTTACAGGCGTACCAGGTGCTGCTGGCGTTGTAGACTTCCTCGGGATTGCTGACGTCATTGCGCTGGAAACCCAGCGAAAGGCCGATCCGGCCGAGAGAGCCGGCATCAAACTGATCGACATAACTGACGGTCCCCCGGTAGCCGGGTCCATTGGGCTGGAGCAGACGGTCGTCATAAGGATTGAAGTTCAGCTTGCCTTCCACCTGGATACGCCGCCGGTTGAAATCCAGCGGCCGCAACGTGCCCAATTCCACGAGGCCGGAAACGCCGCCCTCCACCAGATCGGCCTGTTGGGTCTTGTAAACCTTGATCTGGTTGATCAGCTCGGACGGAAACTGGTTGAAATTGACCGAGCGGTCGCCGCTCCCGTTCGTCGCTTCCCGGCCATTGAAGGTCGAGGCCCCAAGGAAAGGCCCCAGGCCGCGGATCGACACCTCGGAGGCGCCCCCTTTTTCGCGGTGGGACGCCGCGCCGGTGATGGTCTCGATGGCTTCGCCAACCGATAAAGCGGGCAGGTCCCCGATTTCATCCGCCGTCAAGGCGTCCACGATCGTCGCCGATCCGCGCTTAGTCTCGATCGAGGTCTGAACCGTCCGACGTGTCCCGGTCACCACGACTTCCTCGACCGCCGTCGCGCCTTCACCGGCGTCCTGCGCCATCGCGGCACCGGCTAGCGATACGGCGGAGGCGCCGCCTAGCAGTATGTATTTTCCGCCGCGTAGCAGACGTGCTGATCCACGCGCCTCAATAGAACGCTTCATCCCGGGCCTCCCTGAGCCTCATTCTTGTTGCCAGGACGGTCGCCCGGAATAGACCAACGTGTCAATACAGATAACGGACCAATTATCGGACTTAAAAGACCATTACTGCATACCAATTGGTCTATCTAAAAGGGAGCCTTAGGCGATCTTGAGCGTGGTCCTCGTTCTTGTAAGGCGCGTCTTCTCTGCTGCGCGCGGTCCGCCCCCCCCCCCCCAAGCCGCTTCGGCATGGACAATTGGTTGGGGCCACGAATGGACGACGGCATGCGCCGGACAACGGCCGCCGCCGAGACCGCCTATGAAACCATTCACAGCTTTCTGAACTCTGACGAAATCATCGACGGCGTCGTCACCCCCACAGACATCATCGCTATGGTTTGGCCGCCTCCAAATCGCCGTCGTCGCCATGACAACCTCGAGGTTGCCGGCCCGAGCGCAGTCATGGTGGATATCCCGCTGCAGCGAATGGCCGAGAAGCCGACCCTTGGAAGGTTTTGCACCGCGACTCGTCGTGAGGACACTCAAGACCCTGGCAGGTCCAATACAAATCCGTCGCCCAGGCCGAGGAGGCCGCTTGTTTGGTTCAATGTCTCTATTCAGAAACGGATCTCGAAGGCTCCGGCGATACGAGGCTGAGCGTTTGCCGGCAATTCGATCAATAGCGCTTCATCTTTCTGCTTGAACTCCAGAGGCCCATAGCCAAGCAGGCGGACGTTCCGTACGGGCTTGGTCTCCAGGCTTCCGTTCTGCCGCAGCGACGTGATCGCGACGCTGTTGCTCGGCTCGCCCAGGGTGATGGCGTACAGCGTCTCGCCGCGTGCGGTGAAACGGATGTCGGCGGCGGTATAGGCCGCCTTTTCCTGAAAGGCGCCGGCGGCGGTGTCGGTGGGGCCTTCGCCATGGGTGCGCCAGGGCCGCGTCCCGTGGATCGCCTGCGAATTGACTTTCATCCAGGCGGCTAGGTCCGCCAGAAGCGCCTGCGATTCCGGCGGCAGCGACCCGTCCGGATAAAGCACGACATTCAAGAGCATGTTTCCGTTCTTGCTGACGATATCCGCCAACATGTGGATGACTTCTGGCCCGGTCTTGTAGACATAATCATCGGCGTAGAACCAATCGCCGTTGGACGTATCGGTCTGCCAGGGCAGGTCATTGATCCCGCTCATTACGCCGCGCTCGACATCCTGCACGCACGTCTCGCGGTGAAACTCACCCGAGCCCACGTCCTTGCAATTGTAGACGGCGTCGAGCCGGCCGTGTCGCGCGATGCTGCTATTGTAGAAATGGGCGACCAGCGATCGTCCGACCGCGCCGAAGGGAAGACCCCCGTCCGAATAAAGCAGGTCGGGCTCGTAGGAATCGATCAGATCCCGAATGCGGTCGAACCACAGCTTATGGAACGCCGGATCGCGCGTGTACCAGCTGTCAATTGAACCACGAAAAGGCTCGTTATGCGCGGGGTGATACAGATCGCTCAGTCGAGGATCCGCCCCGTCGTATGGGACGCCCAGCTTGGGCCAGAACTGGTCGTAGGCATGGCTGGGATACCACCAGTTATGACTGGCCCCCAGATGTTCCGACACGCCGAAACGCAGGCCCCGCTTTCGCGCAGCATCTCTGAACGCCCCGACGATATCGCGCTTCGGTCCCATGGCGACGGCGTTCCAGCGATGCCCGCGCGAGTTCCAAAGATCGAAATTGTCGTGATGGACGCCCATGCTGACGAAATACTTCGCACCGGCCGCCGAATAGAGATCCATCAGCGCCTCAGGGTCGAAGCGCTCCGCTCGCCATAGCGGGATGATGTCCTTGTACCCGTGTTCCGATGGATGGCCGTAGGTCTCCAGGTGGTGGGCGTAGTGAGGATGGCCCGGCACATACATCCAACGTGCGTACCAGTCGCCCTGGCGAGGTACAGCCTGCGGTCCCCAGTGCGCCCAGATACCCAGTTTGGCGTCCCTGAACCAGTCGGGGGTTTGATAGGCTTTCAACGACTCCACATCGGCGTTGAACGGGCCGGGGGCGACAGCGCCCCCTTCCCCTCCGGCCAGAGCCCCGGCTTGGACGGTGCTTGAGGCGAAGGCTGCAGCGAATGGGGCGCCGAGGAAGCTCCGTTTGCTGAACATCACCATGGCTGTCTCCGTTTGACGTTCCCGCCGCCCGCGACGTCTCGAGGACTAGTCGAATATTGGGATGAGCAGTGGACGTTGCAGGACGAGATAGGCACATCTATGATGTTAGCGCTACCAACACATCGGTCAACCGTTTCGTTGCAAGGATCAGACATGAGCAGCACCATGAACGTGGGCGTCGCCGTGAAGACGATAGCGGGACGGCGGGGGATGAAGGCTATTCTGCTCAGCGCCGTCGTGATGATCGCCGCCGCTACCGGCGCCAGCGCGCAAGACGCCATCGACCGGGCCGGATCGGCCGTCGCCGGGGATCGGTTGTTCGTGGGCGCCAATTATCAACCGGTTGATCGCACGCCTGAGGAGATTCACCAGGACATCGCCTTGATGCGTCGCGCGGGCCTGAACATCGTCCGGATGGGCGACCTGGCATGGGACTATTTCGAACCCACCGAAGGCCATTTCGATTTCGACCGCTTCGATGCGGTGATGGACGAAATGCACGCCAACGGCATTCGCGTCATTCTCGACATTCCCGGTCAGCCCGCTCCGGTATGGTTGCACCACCGCTATCCCGGCGTCGATCTGGTCAACCAGGACGGCGTGCGCCTGAATCCGGCCGAGCGCTATATGGACGATATCGCCGATCCGGATTACCGGCGGCTGCTGCATCGGATGGCCGATACGCTGACGAAGCGTTACGCCAAACATCCCGCCGTTATCGCCGTGGGATACAATAATGAAATCGGCAACGGCTTCATGTCGTATTCCGAAGCGGATCGTGAGCGGTTCGTGACCTGGCTTCGCGCCCGGTACGGCGATCTGGACACGCTGAATCGTGCATGGGCGACGCAGCGTTGGTCACGCCGGATCGGTTCGTGGGACGAAGTGCAGCTTCCCTACGGCGACGGGCCCGGCCCGTTCGAACGCTATCTCGATCTGCGCCGTTACTGGTCCGAGGAGACGATCGACGTCCTGTCCGAACTGGACGCCGTGCGCCAACGCAACATGCCCGGCATGCCCGCCCTCTCGAACCTCTGGCCGGGATCGGGGCGACGCGGCTTCGATTATCTGTCCAGCTATCGACGCTACACCGATCACGGAGCCTTCGGCTATTACGCCGGTGATGCGATAGGCGGCGCCTATGAGACCATGCAGATGCGCGGCGCTCTGGACACCCCGGTCTGGTTCAATGAGTTCCAGGCCGGCGGCGGCGGCTATTACGGCGCGCGCGGCCGATCACGCATGTGGGCCTATTTCGGGTTGCTGAACGGCGGTCAGGGCTTCCTCGCCTGGACTTTCAACAGCCATCGCGGCGGAGAAGAACAGGCCCTGTTCGGCCTGATCGATCACGACAACACACCGTCCTGGAAGCTCGATGAGTGGGGCGTCATCGCCTCGGAATTCAAGAAGCTCGAAACGATGGGTTTCCCGCGCAAGCTCGACCCGCAGGTGGCCTTCGCCTATTCGTTCGAGGCTGAAGTGGCGTCCGACCCGCATTCGCCGACCAACACGGTGCGCCAGTATTTTACGACGCCCTATATGGATCAGCAGCGCAACGCCTTCGCGCCAATCTATAAAGACAATATCGACGCCGCTGTCATCGACGTCGCACATGAAGATCTGAGCCCCTACAAGCTCGTGGTCGTGCCGGGCCTCTATCTTATGAACGAGGCGGCGGCCGCCAACATCCGGTCCTATGTCCAGAATGGCGGCACGGTGATCATGACCGCCTTTTCGGCCAAGGTGGACGAGACAAACCAGTGGTTCAACACCTCCCTGCCGGGGCGGCTGTCCGACGTGTTCGGCCTGCGGACCAACGAGTTCAATCGTGCATCCCGCCCGCTGACCGGGACCATCGCCGGACAGGCCTTCACCTCGACCATCGACTTCTACGAAGTGCTCGAACCATCGACGGCGACCGTGATGGGCCGCATCGACAATGTGGACGGCAAACCTCCCGTGGCGACGGTCAACACCTTTGGAAAGGGCCGCGCCATCTATCTGGCCACCCCCGCCCAACCGTCCGTCATGACGCCGCTTTATCGCAGTCTCTATGCCGAACTCGGCATTGATCGCGGACCGACTACGCCGGATGGCGTCTATGCTCGTGTCGTTGATGGACGCACGCTTTACGTCAACTCAACCGGCGAAGAAAAGACGATAAGTATTACTGGAGACAAGAGCAGCGTCCTGCATGGCAATAAAATTACCGGCACATTGCAGCTTTCGCCTTGGGGCGTCGACCTAATCGAAGGACATCAATAAGACGGCGCGTTAGATTCCTTTACGATGAACTCGAACAGCGGCGCACTTGGAGACGCGTCCTTTTGCGAATTGTCGGGCGACATGCACATCACGGCGTTTAGATAGGAGTGTCTTGATGATTGCGTCGTCGGCGCCAGCCAAAGATGCTCAAGGCGTCCGCGAAATTCGAAGGGTTTGAGAGCAATCTTCTAATGCACTGGATCAGTGAAAACGGTGGTAGGCGGCGACGGGTTCGAACCGCCGACCCTCTCGGTGTAAACGAGATGCTCTGACCAGCTGAGCTAGCCGCCCTTGGACCGGAGCCGGGCTTATGCCCGTTGGGCTTCAACCGTTCAAGGCGCTTTTCAAGCCTTCGCCGGGACGAAAGCGCGCGGTGCGGGAGGCGGGCCGGGCCACGGCCTGACCTGTCTGAGGGTTGCGGGCGACGCCGGCCTTGCGATCAACGGGCGTGAAACTGCCGAAGCCGATCAGTTTGACGTCTTGACCATGGGTCAGGGCCTCCACCACGCCGTCGGTGAAGGCTTCGAGCGCCGTCTTGGCCTGATCGCGGCTGATGTTCGCAGCCGTCGCCATACGGCCGATAAGTTCGGCTTTGGTCATGTCATCCTCCCAAGCGAATCAGTAAAGGGCGGATCGGCGGTTGCGTCAAAAGCGAAAACGCCGCCGACAGGCTTGTCGGCGGCGTTTCGTCTGCGACTTAGGTCGCAGTTCAGTGGCTGACGGTCGCCGCAGCCCCGTCAAGCGGAGGCAAAGGCGCGGGGAGAGGGTCCGTCGCCTCGTCCCATTCGACCGGCGTCAGGGGACCGGTCAGAGCCCAGCGCAGGGCTTCGTCCGCCGTCGAAATCGGAACGATCTCCAGCGCCGATTTGACGTTGTCCGGCACGTCGGCCAGGTCCTTCTCGTTCTCCTGCGGGATCAGCACCGTCTTGACGCCGGACCGCAGGGCCGCGAGCAGCTTCTCCTTCAGACCGCCGATGGCCGTGACCCGGCCGCGCAGGGTGATCTCGCCGGTCATGGCGATGTCCTTGCGGATCGGGATGCCGGTCAGGACCGAGACCATGGCCACGGTCATGGCGGCGCCGGCGGACGGGCCGTCCTTGGGCGTGGCGCCGTCCGGCACGTGGACGTGGATGTCGGTCTTCTCGAACACCGGCGGCTTGACGCCGAAGGCCAGGGCCCGCGACCGCACATAGGAGGCCGCCGCCGAGATGGATTCCTTCATCACGTCCTTCAGGTTGCCGGTCACGGTCATGCGACCGCGGCCCGGCATCTTGATGGCCTCGATGGTCAGGATGTCGCCGCCGAACTCGGTCCAGGCCAGACCGGTGACGATGCCGACCTGATCTTCCTCGTCCGTCTCGCCATAGCGGAACTTCCGGACGCCGGCGTATTCGGCCAGCTTCTCGGCGTCCACCGTGATCGATGTGACCTTGGTCTTGGCCATCTCGCGCACGGCCTTGCGGGCCAAACCGCCCAGGGCGCGCTCAAGCGACCGCACCCCGGCCTCGCGGGTGTAGTAACGGATCAGGTCGCGGATCGTGTCTTCCGGCACGATCAGTTCGTCCGCCTTCAGCCCGTGATCGGTCAGTTGCTTGGGCAGGACGTGCCGCTTGGCGATCTCGACCTTCTCATCCTCGGTGTAGCCCGACACCCGGATGATCTCCATCCGGTCCATCAGCGGCTGCGGCATGTTCAGGCTGTTGGCCGTCGTGACGAACATGACCTGGGACAGGTCGTAGTCCACCTCCAGATAGTGGTCGCCGAAGGTCGAGTTCTGAGCCGGATCCAGCACCTCGAGCAGGGCCGAGGATGGGTCGCCGCGCCAGTCGGACCCCAGCTTGTCGATCTCGTCCAGCAGGACGAAGGCGTTGGTGGTCTTGGCCTTCTTCATCGACTGGATGATCTTGCCGGGCATGGAGCCGATATAGGTCCGGCGGTGGCCGCGGATCTCGCTTTCGTCGCGCACGCCGCCCAGGGACATGCGGACATATTCACGTCCCGTCGCCTTGGCGATGGACTTGGCCAGCGAGGTCTTGCCGACGCCGGGAGGGCCGACGAGGCACAGGATCGGCCCCTTCAGACTGCCGGTGCGGGCCTGGACCGCCAGATATTCGATGATCCGTTCCTTGACCTTCTCCAGACCGAAGTGGTCCTCCTCGAGGATCTCCTCGGCCTTGACCAGATCGATGGGCTTCTGCTTGGCCTTGCCCCACGGCACGGACAGCAGCCAGTCGAGGTAGTTGCGCACGACCGTCGATTCCGCCGACATCGGCGACATGTTGCGCAGCTTCTTGACCTCGGCCTCGGCCTTGGTGCGAGCCTCCTTGGACAGGCGCGTCTTACGGATGCGCTTCTCCAGATCCATGATCTCGTCGCGCGCGTCGTCGGTCTCGCCCAGCTCGCGCTGGATCGCCTTCATCTGTTCGTTCAGATAATATTCGCGCTGGGTCTTCTCCATCTGGCGCTTCACGCGCGAGCGGAT
>NZ_JAUSOE010000126.1 GCF_030656255.1 Brevundimonas sp.
AGGTGGCGTAGGTCGAGAACTTGTAGCCGCGGCGGTACTCGAACTTGTCGACCGCCTTCATCAGACCGATGTTGCCCTCCTGGATCAGGTCCAGGAACTGCAGGCCGCGGTTGGTGTATTTCTTGGCGATGGAGATCACGAGGCGCAGGTTGGCCTCGACCATTTCCTTCTTGGCCTGACGGGCCTCGCGCTCGCCCTTCTGAACGGTCTGGACGATGCGGCGATAGTCGTCGATCGGCAGGCCGGCTTCCAGGGCCACGGCGGCGACGTCGGCGCGGATGGTGGCGATCTGGCTGGCTTCGTTATCGCTGAACTTGGTCCAGCGCACGCCCTGTTCCTTGATCCGTTCGGTCCAGGTCGGGTCCAGTTCGGCGCCGAAATAGGCCTTCAGGAATTCAGGACGCGAAATGCCGTAGCTGTCCGCTAAGCGCAGCAGACGGCCTTCCAGACCGATCAGGCGCTTGTTGATCGCATAAAGCTGCTCGACCAGGGCCTCGATACGGTTGTTGTTCAGCTTCATCGTCTTCAGACGATCCGAGATGGATTTCGTCAGCGTCTGATAGGCCTTGGAGTCCTTGGTGCTCAGCGCCTCGCCCTTCAGGCGGGTCTGGACCAGCTTGTCCTGCAGGCTCCGGAATTCGCTGAAATCGGCGGCGATGAGGTTCAGCACCTCCATCACCCCGTCGCGCAGCTCGGCTTCCAGCGCCGACACGGACATGCCGCCGCCGTCGTCGAAATCATCGTCGTCGTCGTCGTCGGATTCGGGCTTTTCTTCAGCGGCCGGCTTTTCTTCGGCCTCTTCTGCCTCTTCCGCCTCGGGCTGGACGGCGCCGGGGAGGGACGAGGGGTTCAGCACGCCGTAGGTGGCGTCCAGGTCGATGACTTCACGCAGAAGGATGCGGTTGTTCTCAAGCTCGTCGCGCCACACCATGATGGCCTCGAAGGTCAGGGCGCTTTCGCAGAGACCCGAGATCATGGCGTCGCGGCCGGCTTCGATCCGCTTGGCGATGGCGATTTCGCCCTCGCGGCTCAGCAGTTCGACCGAACCCATTTCGCGCAGATACATCCGCACGGGGTCGTCGGTGCGGTCATAGGCGGCCTTGGCGGGCGCCTCGGCGACGGCGGTTCCGGCGGCGGCGGCGACGTCGGTGGACTGCTGCTCCTGCGCGTCCTCCTCGGCCTCGACGACGTTGACGCCCATCTCGGACAACATGGCCAGGGTGTCTTCAATGGCGTCCGGCGTGACTTCTTCGGACGGCAGGACCTTGTTCAGCTCCTCCATCGTCACATAGCCGCGAGCCTTGGCCTGTTTGATGAATTTCTTGACGCCGGCGTCAGTCAGATCGAGCAGGGGGCCGTCGGTCGTAACCTCGGCGTCCTGCGTCTCGGTCTGTGCGTTCATATTCAGTCTGTCTCCAGCCGAAGGGGGTGATCAATCCGCCCCGGCGAAAAATACAATGCCTGACGAGCCGTAAGGTTACGCGCCCGTGCTGTCTTCCCAAGTCATTCCGGCTTTGATCGCATGGCGAAGCATGTTCCGCACGACCTTCCGTCGGCGAAACGCTTCATCCTCGCCCGGGCGCATCACGCGCCTGAGCTGAGACGCCCGCCAACCCATCCAAACCAGGAGGGTGGAACGTCGAACGCCTGCGACCATCGGACCCTTGCCTCGGCGAGGGGCGCATTTGCGGCCAGGAATGGCGCGTCGGGCTTTGCCGCCGCCTTCTCGACCTCGCGCACTAAGGCATCATGATCCGATTGCGCCAGATGGCGTCGCGCGCCCGCAGAGTCAAGGCCGCCTAACCAGGACGCAGCCAGTTCTCAACCCGCAGTCCGGGCACAAGCGAGAATTCGCGTTCATTGTCGGTCACCAGGATACAGTCCAGCGCCAGGGCGTGCGCGGCGATCAGCAGGTCATTGGCGCTTATAGTTGAGCCCGTGCGTTCCAAAGCGCTGCGGATTTGCGCATACGCGAAGTCCGCAGGCGTATCGAACGGCAAGGCTGGCAAGTGCGCCAAGACGGCGTCCAACTGCACTCGCAACTTTAACGACCCACGTCTTTCAGCCCCGTAACGCAGCTCTGCCGCAACTATGATGCTGGTGGCGGCGTCTTCCGCACGCAGGCTGTACTGTTGCGCCACCTGACCTTGAGGGTTTCGTACAAGATCCGACACCGCGTTCGTGTCGAGCAGATAGAGGATCAAAACCGAACGGGTCCCAAAGGGAGATCGCTTATAGGTGCGAAGTCTTCCTCTATGGGCTCAAGGGTCGCGAGCCGCTCAAGCAGTCTTTGCCGCCGGGACGGCCCCGCCCGTTCGATGATCAGCCGATCCCCCTCCTGGCGCACCACAGCGTCGGCCGGGGCGGAGACGCCGCTCGGCAGGTGGACGACCTGGTGGTCGCCGTCGCGCGTGATCCTGACAGGTTGGGAACCGTCCATGGCGCGAGACTACTCCAGATCGTGAAGCCCGCCAATCGGGGCGTATCAGACCAGGGTGGTCCAGAAGTCCGGGGCCGCGAACGACCGGGTGATGGCGTCGCGCTCGGCCTTCAGCCGCACCAGGGCGTCGATGCCCGTGCCCTGGCCCATGTCCTGTTTGGCGGTCTCGATGGCGCGCGACAGGGCGGCCAGATGGGTCATCAGGCCGAACACCTTCAGCCAGTGGGCGCGCGATTCCGCGACGGTCAGGTCCGACGACAGGAAGGAGGCGCCCGACTTGGACGCCGCCTTTTCGATCTCTTTCAGCAGAGGATCAAAGCCGGAATCACGCAGTCGATGACGCACCACAGCCGCGTCCGACGCCTGGCCCGACAGCCGCAACCGCACCAGCTCCTGCGCCAGCCCCTCCAGCGCGGCGTCGCCGAAGCCCTGGACGCTGACCTCTTCCAGATGGTCGTCCAGCCGTTCGATATCGTCGATGGCGGCATAGGCCAGGGCCGCCGCCACCGGGCTGACGGCGCGGAACAGGGACTGCATCGCCTGCGCCCCCTCAACCGTCTGTCCCAGTTTGGGCGGCGGGCCGAAACGGCCCCGCCCCTGCCCCTGCCCCGGCGTCCAGGGCGCGCGGGGGGGCGTGCGGGGAAACAGGGCGTCGAACCGGTCGAACAGGTCCCGGCGGTATTGTTCGGCCAGATCCTTGTCCTGAATGGCCGAGGCGGCGGCTCGTAGCCGCGCCTTGAAACCGGCCTTGCGCTCCGGCGTGTCCAACGGCTCGACGTCCTGCTCACGGCGGAACAGCACCTCGGCGAAGCCGTGGGTGTCGGCCAGGGCCTGACGCAGCGCCGGCGCCCCCTTGTCGCGCAGGATGTCGTCGGGGTCCTGACCGCCGCTCAGCAACGAAAACCGGAACGACCGCCCCGGCTTCAGCAGCGGCAACGACCGCTCGATGGCGCGATAGGCGGCGCGCAGCCCCGCCGCGTCGCCGTCGAAACACAGCACCGGCTCATGGCTGACCCGCCACAGCCGCTCCATCTGTTCTTCAGTCAGGGCCGTGCCCATCGGCGCCACGGCCGGCAGGCCTGCGCGCTGGCAGGCGATGACGTCCATATAGCCTTCGACTACGATGATGGCCTGGTCGTTCTTGCTCTCCGCCCCCAGGATCCGCCGCGCCTCAGGCAGGCCGTAGAGGGTGGCCCCCTTGTGAAACAGCGGGCTCTCGGGACCGTTCAGATATTTGGCCCGGTCGTCGGGGTTCATCGCCCGGCCGCCGAAGCTGACGATCCGGCCGCGCGCATCCAGGATGGGGAACATCAGCCGGTCGCGGAACCGGTCATAGGGCTGGCCGCCGCTTTCCGGCGAGATCAGCACCCCGGCCTCGACCAGTTCGGCCGGCCGCGCGCCGCGCTGAACCAGGGCCTGTTTCAGCCCCTCGCGGTCATTGGGCGCATAGCCCAGGCCGAACCGCTCCCACTGATCTTCAGGCAGGCCGCGTTTCTCAAGGTATTCGCGCGCCGCCTTGCCCGGCGTGCGGCGCAGATTGGCGGCGAACCATTTCTGGGCCAGATCCATCCATTCGGACAGGCCCAGGCGCTTCTGCTCGCGCTCGGCCTCCTTGGGGTCTTCGGCGGGAAGTTGCATCCCGGCCTCAGCAGCCAACCGTTGGACAGCTTCAACGAAGCTCAGTCGCTCCGTTTCCTGAAGGAAGGAGATGATGTCGCCGTGTTTTCCAGATGAAAAGTCGTGGAAGAAGCCCTTGTCGTCGTTGACGAAAAAGGAAGGCGACTTCTCCTTCGAGAAGGGCGACAGCCCAGCATATTCCCGCCCTTGACGCTTAAGCTTCACCGTCCGTCCGATGACGTCGGACGGGCGAAGGCGAGCCTTCAGTTCATCAATGAAACGGTCGTCAAAGCGCACACGAGCACAAGCCTTCGCTTAGCGCGAAAGTGAATGTCGAAAACCAACCTTATCGCCAGTGTCCCCGATCCTGATTCGCACTGTGGGTAATATCGAGGATAAAATCCGCCGACGCCAATATCGGTCGCAACAGTTTACCCGATACTGGAAAGACGATCAGGCGGTTCGTCCGGGCATCCCCCGAGGTCCGAACGAACCGCCGCATCGCAGAAGGCGTAAACCGCAGCGTCCCCCAACGCCTTGGCTTAACGAAGTCCTAACGCCTCGCGGACCTGCATCTGACGTGCAGACGCAGGATGTGTCGAGGGGGCGCCGGGCGCGCGGCGGCAGATCAAGGCGAGACTGTGTCTTTTGCGTCGCGGGCCGTTCGCCTCAGCCGCGACCGAAGGGAACCACCTTGTTGGCGTCGTCGTGCCCGATATCAGCGACTCCCAGGAAATCTATGCCGGACCTCAGGCACCAGTATCGAACAATCTCCTCCGGAGTCTGTCCGAAATCGGGATCGTTTGGCGTGACATCGGAAACACGTCCCAGGCGAATTCCGGCCACACGTCGGATCGACTCCTGCCCCGTCAAGTGAAACATCATCCGGTCGATCCGATAGGCCGCCTCGTAAACCTCCTCCAGCATCATGACATGGCCGGACAGATCGGGCTCAAGCGCCGTGCCGACCAGTTGGTCCAGGATGGTCAGGTTGAAGGCGACGGCGGGTCGCGGATCGGTCGCCAACGAGGGTTCGATCCAGTCGGTTCGTCCGGTCGTCAACCAGCCCAGGGCGCCCTTCGCCGTCGCGTCGTCGCGCACCGAATCCGAGGCCATGGGCCCGTGCGCCAGGTGTTCGAACCCGGCCTTGTACATCCCGGCCAGCAGGCTGCCGGCGTCGGAATAGCCCATATAGCGCTTCTTGCGGGCCACGGCGTTCAGGCGCGGAATGACCGATTCGGCGATCCGGCAGGATCCATAGCCGCCGCGCGCGAACCAGATGGCGTCGATGCGCGGGTCGTTGGCGAACGCGACGAAGGCGTCGGCCCGCGCCCGGTCGTCCCCGGCGAAATGGCCGTGTTTCAGGAAACAGGCGGGGTGAAAGACCACCGCCACATCCCCGTCAGGATGGTGTTCGGTCATCCAGGCCTCGACGGTCTCGGCCCGCTCTTTTGAAAAGCGCGAACTGGCGCAGACGACGCCGATCTTGAAGCTGTTGCTGGTCACGTCCGTCTTCTTCATCGAAATTGCGATCCGCCTCTGGCGGACCGGCCCGATCCCCTGTTCTAAGGGGGCATGAACCAAGACGCCTCCTATTTCTTCTGCGGCATCGGCGGGTCGGGCATGCTGCCCCTGGCCCTGATCGTCCAGGCTCAAGGCCATGCCATCGAAGGCTCCGACCGGGCGCTGGACCAGGGCCGCACGCCCGAGAAGTTCGACTGGCTGCGCGCCCACGGCGTGACCCTGCACCCCCAGGACGGATCGGGCGTAACCCGCGCCGCCCAGACCGTCGTCGCCACCGGCGCGATTGAAGAGACTGTGCCCGATATCGGCGCGGCCCGCCGCGTCGGCGCCGTCATCAAAACCCGGCCCCAGCTGCTGAGCCAGTTGTTCAACGCCGCCCCCACCTCCATCGGCGTGGCGGGCACCAGCGGCAAATCCACCATCACCGGCATGATCGCCTGGATCCTGGACCAGGCCGACCGCAACCCCACCGTCGTCAACGGGGCGGTGATGAAGAATTTCGCCGACGCCGATCACCCGTTCGCCAGCGCCCTGGTCGGCGAACCCGACCTGTTCGTCGCCGAGGTGGACGAGTCCGACGGCTCCATCGCCGGCTATGATCCCACCGTCGCCGTCGTCTCCAACATCTCGCTGGACCACAAGTCGATGGAGGAGTTGCGCGACCTGTTCGGCGGCTTCACCAGCCGCGCGGTCACGGCGGTGCTGAACCTCGACAACCCCGAGACGGCGGCTCTGGCCCAGACCCTGCCGGTTGGAAAGGCCGTAACCTTCGCCCTGGGCGGAGAAACCGCCGACCTGTCCGCCCACGATCTTCAGCCGACGCCCGCGGGCATGAAGTTCCGCCTGATCGAGGGCTGGAGCGAATATGACGTCGTCCTGAACGTCCCCGGCGCCCACAATGTCGCCAACGCCCTGGCGGCCCTGGGCGCGGTCAAGGCGCTGGACGTGCCGACGGGCCAGGCGGTCAAGGCGCTGGAGACCTTCGCCGGCATCCGTCGCCGGATGGAGGTGGTCGGGACCGTCAACGCCATCACCATCATCGACGACTTCGCCCATAACCCGGACAAGATCGCCGCCACCCTGAAGACCCTGCACGCCTTCGACGGCCGCCTGCTGATCCTGTTCCAGCCCCACGGCTTCGGCCCGCTGAAGCTGATGCGGCAGGAGTTCATCGACGGTTTCGCCGGCCTGATGCGCGAGGACGACGTCCTGCTGATGCCCGAGCCGGTCTATTACGGCGGCACCACAGACCGCAGCGTCGGCTCAGAAGACATCGCCTCGGGCGTCCGCGCCGTCGGCCGTCAGGCGGAGGCCCTGCCCACCCGCGCCGACTGCGGCGACCGGATCGTCGAGATGGCGCAACCGGGCGACCGGATCATCGTCATGGGCGCCCGCGACGACACCCTATCCAGCTTCGCGGCGGATCTGCTGGAACGGCTTCGCTGACATCAACGCCGTCATCCTCGCCCTTGTGGCGAGGATCCATATTCCCGGTGGCGGCAGTGACTCGCCGTCTTCGACGGAGCGGATGGATACTCGCCAAAAAGGCAGGCGTTCACCGAGACCAACAACTCCTGGCGGCCGTGATCTGAAGGTCCAGATGTGGCGTGCGCTGAGTTCCGTGCACCACCTATTGCGGACATGCCGCGTGGCAGTAAGCTGCACTGTGAAGAGGGAATGCAGCCATGAGCCGCGACGCCAAGAACTCAATCATCTTGTGGGCTGGAACACTGGCATTCGTCGTAGTGTTCTGGGCGTTTCTTCATTTTGACATTGGGGCCGACATTCCAGACCGTTGGCTCTGGCCGATGGTGGGAATCGTGATTGGTGCGAACGTCGTGAAGTCGATCTGGGACTATGTCCGTCGCCGCAACGCCAAGGTCCGCTAACTTGCCCAAAGCGACAATCTCCATGTCCACTTCCGGCAGCCGGGGCCGACCTTTGCCGGTGTCGGCATACCCTCAAATTTAATGGCGAGGACGGCGATTTCTTGGGCTCAGTAAACGTCCCGCCGATACCGTCCGTCTTCCAGCATTTCCAGCACGACCGCCTCCCCCAGGGCGGCCGCCAGCGCCGCATGGACGCCCTGCGACATGCCCTCCAGACTGCCGCAGACATAGATGACCGCCCCCCGCGCCACCCAGTCGCGCAAGGCGTCCGCCGCGTCCGCCGCGTCCGCGACCAGATCCTGCACATACCGCCCGTCGCCCGCGTCGCGCGAGAAACACCGGTCCAGCCGCCTCAGCACGCCCGACGCCGTCCAGGCCTGAAGCTCTGCATCGAAGAAGGCGTCGTGCGCCCGCGTCCGCTCGCCGAACAACAGCCAGGCGCCGCCCGCCGCCGTCCGCGCCTTCAGATGCGCCCTCAAGCCCGCGATCCCCGTGCCGTTGCCGATCAGGATCATCGGCGTCTCGTCCGCCGGTCCGTGGAAGCTGCGGTTGGGGCGCAGCCGCATTCCGATTTCGGCGCCGACTGTCAGATCCTGGGTCAGCCAGCCCGACGCCAGGCCCGGCGTCCCGTCGGGGCGGCGCATCAGGCGGATCAGGCACTCGACCCGCCCGTCAGACGGCAGGGAGGCGATGGAATATTCACGCGCGCCGGGCGTCGCCCCGTCCCGTTCCGGCAGGCCCACCTCGGCGATATCGCCCGCCGCCCAGTCCGGCGTCGGCCCGATCGGTTCGAATGCGAGGTGATAGGCCGCCCCGCCCGGACTGCCCGGATTGACCAGGGTCCGCTCGACCAGCCGCCAGGGCTCGAACGCCGCCGGCGCCCAGTCGGGGGCCGCGAGGCTGCCGGTGATCTGGTTCAGCTGGTGCTGCCAGTGACGAATGGCGCCGGCCTCGCCGTTGTCGACCTCGACCAGATCGAACAGGGCTTCGGCGCCCGACCGGCGCAGCCAGCCGTCCACCGCATGGCCGAAGCCGCAGAACTGGTCATAGCTGCGGTCGCCCAGGGCCAGCAGGCCGAAGCGCAAGCCCGTCAGATCCGCCGCCTGCCCCATGGTTTTGCGCACGAACCGCGCCGCTGTATCGGGCGGGTCGCCCTCGCCGGTCGTGGACACGATCAGCAAGGCCCGGCCGGCCGTCTTCAGCGTCGCGCCGTCCAGATCGGCGAAGGACAAAACCCGCGCCCCCACCTCGCCGTCCTGCAGGGCCCTGGCCGTCATCCACGCCAGTTGCTCGGCGAATCCCGTCTGGCTGGCGAAGGCGACCAACACGCTCTCGCCGTCCCCGGCCATCGCCTGCGACCGCGCGCGCGCCGCCGCCTTCGCCCGGCGTTCGCGCCAGACGATGAAGCCGGTCAGGACCAACCACAGGGCCGTCGCTCCGACGGCCCATAGCCAACGCGCCGGCTCGTGCGTCAACCTGCCCCCTCCACGGCGGGGTCGTCCATCATGGCGGCGAAGGCCGGCGTCATCCGTTCGACCAGGCCGCGCTCGGTCCGCTCGACGAAATGGGCGGCCAGGCCGACCGCCTCGGCGTAGTCCGGCCCCTCGAACGGCCCCATGACCGTCAGGGCCGTGGCGTAGGCGTCAGCCTTCATGGCCGAGGCGTGCAGCACCGTCACCGACGCCAAGGCGTTGCTCACCGGCCGCCCGGTCGATCCGTCCAGCGTATGCGGATACAGGCGGCCGTTATGTTCGAAGGCGCGGCGATAGTCGCCGCTGGTCGCCATGGCCAGGTCGTACAGGGCCGCCACGGTGCGCGGCGCGGTCGAGCCCTCGACCCGCTCGATCTCGACCCACCAGGGTTGGGCGTCGGGCTTGACGCCGCGCCCCTTCAACTCGCCGCCGATCTCGACCAGGTGCGAGGTCGCGCCCATGGCCGTCAGCCGGTCCGAGACCCGGTCCACGGCATGGCCCTTGGCGATGCCGGACAGGTCCAGCCTCATGCCGCCCAACTGCATGACCGCGCGCGCGTCGCGGTTCAGCCGCAGCTTTTGCCAGCCGGACCGTTTCAGCGCCGCCTCGACCTCCTCGTCCGAGGGCACGGGCAGCAGGGGCGAACGCGGTCCGGGCGGGCCGAACCCCCACAGATCGACCAGGGCGCCCAGGGTCGGATCGACGGCGCCGTTCGTCTCGTCGCCCAGGTCCATGGCGGCGTCCAGCAGATCCCAGAAGGGCTGGGACACCGCCCACACGCCTTCGGGCGCGGCGTTGAAGCGGCTGATCTCGCTGGACGGCTCCCACGGGCTGAAGACGGCGATCACCGCCGCCAATTCTTCCTCCACCGCCGCCTGGACCGCCGCCTCGCTGAGATCCGGCGGGCCGATCACCCGCGCGCTCCAGGTCGTGCCCATGGTCGGGCCGCCCAGCGACAGGATCCTGTCACTGGGCGGGCGGGGCGGAACCCCGTCCATCGGCGAGATCAGCACCCGGTTGTCGGCCCGGTCTGCGAGCGGAACCGGGTCGCCGAGCGAGACCGTGGGCGGGGCGGCGCGGGATCCGCGCGAGAAGGGGGTGTCGGACATCCCCGTGGCTTAGGGCAGGACTTCCATCACCGCCACATAGCTGGCGTTCGAACCCGGGGTTTCGCCCTGGGCCGGCGTGCGGATCGAGGCGTTCAGCCAGTACATGCCGGCTTCAGGCCAGGTCACGGTGAAGGCGCCGTCGGCGCCGGTCTTGACCGTCATCTCCTCGGGATTGTCGCGATAGCGCAGGCCGCCACGCGCGATGGTCACGTCCAGATCGGCGGCCGGCTGGCCGTCCTTGACCAGTTTGAAGGTCGCGGCCTCGCCCTTGGCCAGGTCGTTCGGATGGGTCACGGGCACCAGTTCCAGCCCCTCGCCCGTCGTCTTGAACACGGTTTCGGTCGGGTTGTTCAGGGTGACGAAGGTCTCGATCCGGCTGGCGGTGCGGGTCGCCTGGACGTCGGTCGCGCCGGCCGGCAAGGCCGCCGGGAACTCGGCCGCCGAACCGCGCCAGCGCTTCTGTTCGCCGTTCAGGGTGTAGCCGGCCATGACGCCGTTCATGACATTGGCGATCTTGTAGGTGCCGTTCTGCGTCAGGTGGACGTCGAAGGTGGTGCGGTACTGACCTTGCATCAGGTGCTCGGCCTGGGCGGCCGACCCGTCCGGCGCCGTCACCACCAGGCCGCCCATCCGCATGGCGGCGTGGTCGGGAATGAAGACCCCGTTCGACATGCCGGCGTCGAACCCGACCCAGGCGTCATTGCCCGACAGGCTGGTCGAGGTGGGGGCCATCCAGGCGCGGTGAGCCTGGGCGGCCATCGGCGCGGCCAGGGCGGCGGCGAGAGTCAGCAGAGTGATCGTCTTTTTCATGGGTCTGTTCCTCAGCGAGAGACGGTGACGCGCACGGCGCCCAGTTCGGTGGAGCCGGAAGCATTGGCGGTGTTGGCGCCGCCCCAGCGGAAGGGCACGCGCACGACTTCGCGGCCGCCCAGTTCACGGGCCGCCTCGACGACGACGGTGTACTGGCCGGGCTGAAGGCCGCGCAGGCGGGCGGCGGGCACGGTGACGGTCTGACGCCCCGGCGCGCGGGTGGCGCCCGAGACGCCGTCGGCCGGCAGGCTCATGGCCCGGCCGCCCTTGCGCCACCAGGTGCGCAGGTCCTTCAGCCAGTCCTTGCCGTCGCCCTCGTTGTTGCGGGTCTGCTGGTACCAGACCGCCAGGGTCTGGACCGCCGTCTGGTCCGGCCGTTCGATCCACACCGCCACATAGGGCCGATGATAGGAGGCGGTGTTCAGGCGCGGCACATCGACCGTGACCGACAAATCCGCCGCCAGGGCCGGCGCCGCTGCGGCCAGGGAAAGCCCGGCCGTGGTGATGACGATGGGAAGCAGGCGCATCCGGAACACTCTCACGAAGTTCAATGAATAAAGATCAGGGCGATGACGACGGGCACGACCAGGCCCAGGGCCGCCAGCGGCCAGGTGGACGGCCGCCCCTTGGCGTGCAGCCACATCAGCCCCAGCCCCGTCAGGGCGAAAATCGTGCAGGCTACGGCGAAGACGTCGATGAACCAGAACCAGACCGTCCCGGCGTTGCGGCCTTTATGCAGGTCGTTGAGGTAGGCGATCCAACCCCGTGTCGTCTTTTCATGCAGCACATCGCCCGTCGAACGGTCGATGGTCACCCATCCGTCGCCGCCGGGCGTAGGCAGGGCAATATAGATTTCTTCGGCCGTGGTCTCGGTCGGCTTGCCGGCAATCTCGACCTTCAGGCTCTCGGCCGCCCAGCGGGCCACGGCGTCCGGCGCCGGGTCGGTCGTCTCCTGAGGAAACTCCGCCAGCCGTTGCAGCAGGGGCGCCGGCAGGGTCGCGGTCTGTTCCACCGTCACCGGCTCGGCCGGGATCGAGGCGGCGTGGTTCAGGGTGATGCCGGTGATCGCGAACAGGATCAGTCCAACAAGACTGACCGCCGCCGAAATCCAGTGCCAGGAATGAAGCTGTTTCAGCCAGAAGGCGCGCGCGCCGTTCAGCGCCGCCTTGGGCTTTTTCGAGCCCTTGGCGGCCCCATCGGCCTGACGTTGTGCGGCGAGTTCAGTCACCCCGTGGCTGTGCCACTGTTGCGAACTGTTTTCAATAGCAGGCCGTGCGACGAAATGCTCGCCGCGCGCCTAACCTCAGTAGCTGAACCTCAGCCCGGCGCGCAGCGTGCGCGGCGGCGCATAGCCGGCGACGTCCGTCCCCGTCAGCGACACCTCGACATCCTCGTCGAAAACATTGTCCACGGCGGCCCACAGCATGACCCGTTCGCTGGCCGCCCATTCGGCGCGGGCGTCCAGGGTCACGGCGGCCTCCAGCGACCGACTGTTCAGATCATCGTCGAACCGCGCCGATTCATAGCGCGCGGCCAGGCCCAGGGTCAGGCGCTCCATCGCCCGCCAGTCCAGACCCGCCGTCGCGCTCCACTCCGGCGCCTGGGCCGGACGCAGGCCGGTCAGCTGCGGCGCTGCTGTCCCGCCGTCCACCTCGGCGTCGGTCCACGACAGGGCGGCGTTCAGCGACAGGGCCTCGGTCGCCTGGACCGATCCGTTCAGTTCGACGCCCCAGGCTTCGATGGTCCCGGCGTTCTGGCGCTGGCGCAGCACGCCCCCGGCCGGCACGAAGCCCGCGCGGGGGAAGGTCCCCGGCCCCTCGCCGATCGTCACATTGACGATGGCGTCCTCGATCTCGTTCCAGAAGACCGTCGCGCCCCAGGCGATCCCGTCCCGGTCGTAGGCTAGGCCTGTCTCGATCCCGCGCAGGGTCTCGGGCTCCAGCGCCGAATTGGCTTCGGTGATGTCGTTGCCGACCCGGAACGGCCTGTGCAGTTCGTTCAGCGTCGCGGGGCGGAAACCGGAATAGGCCGCCGCCCGCCAGGCGTAGCCTGCGCCCAGCAGACTGCTGAGATCCCGCCGCGCCGCCAGACGGGCGCTGAACACCTCGCCCGACCTGTCCTCGGCCGTCTCGTCCAGGATCGGCGCGCCGGTCGCCAGCGTGTATTCGTAACGGAAGCCCGCCTCGTTTCTCCACTGGTCGTAACGCAGCCCGCCCGCGACCAGCCAGTCCCCGCCGGTCCACGACCCGTCCACATAACCGCCGGCCACCGACGTCTCGCCGCCCGCCCGACGCCCGCGCGCAAAGCCGGCGCCGGTCGGGTTGTTGAAGAACTCGTTGGTCTCGCCCTCGTTGAACCGGGCGTCGGCGCCGACCTCCCATTCCAGCCGCCCGCCGGCGAACTCGGACACGCGGCGGCGCAGGGCCGCGTTCAGGCCCCAGCCGGTGGCCGGGGTCTTGTACTGATCATTGGCCGGGGTCGTGGTCGACCGATCCGCCGCCACCGAGGCCGAACTGTTGGCGAAATCGCTCTCGATCCGCCAGGCTTGCAGCCGCCAGCCGTAGCCGTCGACGGGCGGCGCCTTGGCCGCTGTGGCGCTCAGACTGTGGCCGCTGGCGTTGGACCGGGTGTTCAGCAGGCCGGACCCGCGATCCTCCTCCCAGGTCGCCGCCCGCTGCGACAGATTGGCCCCTTCGAGATTGAGCCCGTCCAGCGGCGCATCGACCCGTAGAGCGGCGCTGCGGCTGTCCAGATCCAGCGGCGTGTCCGCCGCCCCGGCCGCGGATCCACGCACGGGCGTATAGCCGTCGCTGGTCTCGTACAGGCCCGACAGGGTGACGCCGACCGGTCCCAGCATCGTCGATCCCGACCCCGCCGCCCGCGCGCCGCCGCGCTCGCCGACCGAGAGGTCCAACACCCCGCCGCCGTCCCGTTCCGTCAGGCCGATGGTCCCGGTCAGGGCTCCGGCGCCGTAAGGGCCCGCCCCGGCGCCGCGCACGATATCCACCCGCTCCAGCGATTCCGGCGCGACCTGGGACCAGATCACCCACCCCCCGAACGGATCATTCAGCGGCACCCCATCCAGCGTCACCAGGGTCCGCCCCGCGCCCGACGGCGCGATGGCCCGCAGCGAAATCCCCTGGGTCGTCGGATTTGCGGCCAGACTGGACGTCCTCCGGAACAGGGACACGGCCGGCACGGTGCGCAGGACCTCGTCCAGCCGGGCGGATCGCTCCAGCACCCGTTCGTCCAGCCGCACCACCGAAAAGGCGGCGTCGGCGGCGGCGGGCGGAAGACGGGCGGCCGTCACCGTGATTTCGGAAAGCTGGGCGGGCGGTGCGGGGGGCGTGTCTTGAAACATCCCGGTCACAATAGACCAGCTTCGCCTTGGTTCACCCCTGCGACTTTATAACTCCGATTGCGGCCCCGAGGTCACAGGCGAAGGGGTCGGCGTCAAACCTCGGACCAGCGCCGCAGCAGGTTGTGATAGACCCCGGTCAGCTCGATCACCGCCTGATCCTTGGGCCCCTTCTCGCGCGCCACACGCTGGGTCGCGACGTCCAGGCGGAACAGCATCTCGCGGTCGCCGTCGTCGCGGATCAGGCTCTGCATCCACATGAAGGACGAGACCCGCGCCCCGCGCGTCACCGGCATGACCTTATGAAGGCTCTTGGACGGATACAGCACCAGATCCCCGGCCGGCAGCTTGACCGACTGCGGCCCGTACATCTCCTCGATGATCAGCTCCCCGCCGTCATAATCCTCGGGCTCGGACAGGAACAGGGTCGCCGACAGGTCGCTGCGGATCCGGATCGCACCCCCGCCGCGCTGCTGGCGGATGGCGTTGTCCACATGCAGGCCGAACTCGCCGCCGCCTTCGTAGCGATTGAACAGGGGCGGAAAGATCGTGTGCGGCAGGGCGGCGGCCACGAACATCGGATTGGCGTTCAGCGCCTGAACCACCAGGGCCGAAACCTCCCTGGCCACATCCGAATCTTCCGGCAGTTGCTGGTTCCGCTTCGCCGTCGCTGACTGATGGCCCGAGGTCACGTTTCCGTCCGTCCACGGACCGGCGTCCAACCGCTCACGCAGCGCCTTCACTTCGGCCTTGGAGAAGACTTCGGGGATTTGCAGCAGCACGACGGGTCTCGCAAAAAGAAAAGACGGCCCCGCCGGAAGGACGGGGCCGTCAGGATAGGCCGGGGATAATGGCCTTTAGAAGCGCAGGTTCAACGTCAGAATGGCCTGGCGCGCGGGCGCCGGGTCGGCGTGGTGAACCCCGTTGGTGCGCATGATGTATTCCTCGTCCGTCGCATTCTTGACGTTCAACTGCAGGCTGGCGCGGTCGGTCACGTCATAGGAGGCGAACAGGTCGAGGCGGGTGTAGCTGGGCGCATAGACTGCCCCCGTGCCGCCGCCGGCCCCGCCCTGGTTCCCGCCGAATCGGTCGCCCACATAATAGACGCCGCCGCCCAGGCTCAGCTTGGGCATGACGCGATAGGTGGTGAACAGGCTGAAGCTGTTCTTGGGCGTATTGGCCAGCGGATCGCCGACATTGACGTTGTTGTAGGCGCCGCTAACCAGTTCGGAGTCCATGTAGGTGTAGCCGCCGAAAACCGTCCAGAGCGGGGTGACATTGCCGGAGAAGCCCAGCTCCAGACCCTTCACTTCCGTCTCGCCCGCCTGTTCGTAAACCCCGTCCTCGACCAGGATCTGCGCGTTCTTGCGGGTGGTCTGGAATAGGGCGCCACTGAGGGTCAGGCGCTGACCGAACAGTTCGGCCTTGGCGCCGATTTCGTAGTTTTCGGTGTCTTCGGGATCAAGGATTTCACTCTCCAGATTGCCCGAACCATTACCGCCCGAACTGTTCTGGTCGCCAGCAGAGACGGTCGGCGGCGTCGAAGAGGTCGCATAGGAGGCGTAGATGCTGGTGTTCGCGGTCGGCTTGTAGACCAGGCCGATCTGATAGTTGACGAAGTCCCACGAGTTCTCGGGAACGGCGACGCCCGCGCTCGACAGACCACGCACGGCATAGTCGTCCCACCGCAGGCCCAGGTTCAGCACCCACTTAGAGCCAAACGAGATGGAGTCGGCGGCATAGACGCCCGTTGACTTGGTCGTGTTGCTGGTAACCGCGCCACGGACGATCGACCCCGTCCAGGGATCGTTCGGATTGGGGTCATAGACCGGGGTACAATCGAAACCGGTCAGTCCGGTGGGGCAGGCTGTGCCGCTGGTCGTCGTGACCGTATAGCTGGCGTTGCGGTTGCGCTCACGGCTGTATTCGACCCCCAGGTCGAAGCTGTGCTTCAGTGCGCCGGTCTGGAAGGTCCCGAACAGGTCCGTGACATTGGCGAAGGTCTCGGCCGGGTTCCAGCGCGATTTGGTGCCCCGCTTCATCCACCAGGTGTCGCCGACCAGAACAGCTGTGCCGCCGTCGCCGGGGTTGGTGACGACATAGTCGTTCAGCGTCTCCGAATAGCGGGTCAGGTTGCGCAGGGTCAGGGTGTCGCTGAACTTGTGCTCCAGCTTGACCGAGACGCTGTCCACCTCGTTGCGCATATAGTCGCGCGCCTTCAGCCCGTAGAAGGTGTCGTAAGGGACGTTCAGAATACGGCTGTCGGTCGTCTGGATCGCCCAGGTGCTGTCCAGCTTGCGGTCCAGCGGAATGCCGTAGTCCGGCATCGAGTCTGAGGTCAGGTGATAGTAGCTGACCGTCGCCGAGGTGTCGGTTCCCAGCCCGAGGCCCAGGGCCATGGCCATGCCGTACTTCTCGAAATCGACCGCATCGCGTCCCGGCACGTCGCCCTCGGTCGCCATCAGGTTCAGGCGGAAGGCGCTGGTGTCGTTCAGACGCCAGTTGCCGTCCACGGTGGCGCGATAATAGTTGTCGGTGCCCACGCCCGCGCTGGCGTTGACGACGTCGGTCAGACGCGGCTGCTTGGAGCTGAGATTGATGCTGCCGCCGCCCGAGCCGCGACCCGAATAGACGGAATCGGCGCCTTTGATGACCTCGACCTGTTCCAGGTCGAAGACTTCACGCTGCTGCCCCCCGGCGTCGCGCACGCCGTCGACGAAGATGTTGTTGCCCGAGGACTGGCCCCGGATGAACGGACGGTCGGCCAGGGGCTGGCCGCCCTCGCCCGCGCCGAAGGTGATGCCGGGCGAGTTGCGCAGCAGGTCTTCCAGCGAGGTCGCGGCCGTCTGGGTGATGACCTGCTCCGGGATGATGGTCACCGAGCGGGGCGTGTCGAGCAGGGGGGCGACGAACTCTGGGCTTTCCGGCTGACGCTTCTTCACCTGACCGTTGACGTCGATGGTGCCGAGATTGGCCGGCTGTTGTTGCTGGTCGGCGGTGACGATAACGCCGCCTTCGGGCGTCACGTCAGCGGCCAAAGCCGGGGCGGCCACCAGCATGCCGGCGGCGCTGGAGGCGAACAGAAGGGAACGGAGCGCGGCGGCGCGGGACTCGGACATATTGAGGCGACCTTTTGGCCTGATTTTGCGATGCGGTCGCAATAGACAGCTTCATAATGTCGCACAAGAGGAATTGCGACTTAATCGCAGATACAGCAATTTCGTGAAGGCGCACGCGTCTGCGGCGGGGGTCTCCCCCGCCTTTCCAAAGCATGCGGCAACGATGGCCCGCCCGCCTCAGATCAGAGGACGATGCTCATGTTCCGTGTCGGCGGCGACAGGTCCAGGTCCAGCCAGGTGGGATCGGGCATGGCCTTGTGGGCCGAGGCCAGGGCTTCGGACCAACGCCGGCCCAGGTCGCGGAAATAGGGATCGTCCACGTCGATGCGCCGCTCCATCCCCGTCAGATGGTCGCGGGGAATGACGATCAGATCCAGCGGCGGACCCACGGCGATGTTCGAGCGAATTGTCGAGTCGAACGAGATCAGCCCCAGTTTGACGGCCTCGGACAGGGGGGTGGAATTATGCAGGGCCCGATCCAGGATCGGCTTGCCGTACTTCAGCTCGCCGATCTGCAGATAGGGGGTGTCCGGCCCGCATTCGATGAAATTGCCCTGACCGTAGATCAGATACAGGCCCATTTTTCCGCCGGCGATCTGCCCGCCCAGCAGCATGGAGGCGTTGACGTTCAGCGCGTCGGCCGTCGGCGAGCACGGCGTATTGATGGTGGCACGCACCATGGCCAGGGCGTGACCCAGAATCTGGGCGGCGCGGAACAGGGTCGGAGCCGTCTCCAGCGTCTCCAGCTCCGTCGAGTCGGACAGCTTCACCCCCTCGGCCACCATGGCCAGGGCCGTCTGGGTGACCGACAGATTTCCGGCCGTCGCCACCGCCAGGATCCGCTCGCCGGTAGTCTTGAAGATATGCAGCTTGCGGTAGGACGAGATGTTGTCCACGCCCGCATTGGTGCGGGTGTCGGCGATCATCGCCAACCCCTCGTCCACCAACATGCCCACGCAATAGGTCACTTCGCTCTATCCGCTCCCGGTTCTGCGAATCGTTCGACGCTAGCAGATTCCCCGCCCATGGCGATCAGGACCATCCCTTGGATTGATGTTGCTGCTGACTCTGTTGCACAGGCCGCACATGCAGGGCGACCGTCAGCGTCCCGATCCCGCCGCCGTAGCTGGTGCCCCGGATCGGCGTTGCGCCCAAGGCGTCCAGGCCCGTGGCGATGCGGACATAGTTGTCGGTCGGACAGATTCCGTTGGCCGCGTCGAACCCGACCCAGCCCAGCCCCTCGATCCAGGCCTCGGCCCAGGCGTGGGCGGCGTCCTGGTCGTGCTGGCCGTCCGACCGGTTCAGATGGCCCGAGACATAGCGAGCCGGCACGCCCAGGGTCCGGGCGCAGGCGATGAAGATCTGGGCGTGGTCCTGGCAGACGCCGCGCCGGATGGCGAAGGCCTCGGCCGCCGTATGGGTGGCGGACGTCGCCCCGACCTCGAAGGCCACATCGCCGTGGATCGCCCCCATCAGCCGGTGCATCCGATCCAGCGCGGATCCCGCCCCGGTCCCGACCGCCGCCTGGGCGAACGCGACCATGCCCGGATCGGCTTGGGTCAGGCGGGTGTCGCGCAGATAGACGGTCGGCTGCAGCCGCTCGTTCTGGCCCCGGATCACCCCGCCGGTGTCCATGGTCGAGACCTCGCCCGTCACCCGGATGGTCAGGGCGTCGGTCGGCTGCTCGGTATAGAGGCTATGGACGATATTGCCGAAGGCGTCGTCGCTGCGACGCAGCCTCGCATCCACATCGGTCTCAATGCGCCATTCGCGCACCTGCTGGCTCTCGCACGAGCGGGGCGTCAGGCGCAGCATCTGCACGATGAACCGCGCCGGACGGGCGTAGGCGTAACGGGTGGAGTGATCGATCCGGATCCGCATGCTCAGACCAGGTACTGTTCTTGGATGGCGCCGGCCAGGGCTTTGTTCTGGTTCAGGAAGCCCTGGATGTACTCGTGCAGGCCCGACTGGAAGATGTCCTCGATCTTGGCCTCGTTGAACTGGGTCAGGCAGTTGGACGCCAGCCGTTGCGCCGGCCCGCGCCGGCCGTAGTCGGTGGCCAGCTTCTCCAGATAGCTGACGATCATCCCCTGACAGCTGGCCAGCGAGCGCGGCATCTGTCGGTTCAGCACCAGCAGATCGGCCACCAGCCAGGGCCGCACGCTCTCGCGATAGACCCAGCGATAGGCGGTCAGGGCCGAGACCTCGCGCAACAGGGTGGTCCACTGGAAATAGTCCAGCTGGCCGCCCACCCGTTCGCCGGGCGGCAGCAGCAGGTGATACTTCACATCCAGCAGACGGGCGGTGTTGTCGGCCCGCTCGATCGCCATGCCCAGCCGCAGGAACCAGTAGGCGTCGTTGCGCAACATGGTCCGCGACGAGGCGCCCTCGACCGCCAGGGACGTGGACTTCACGAAGTCCAGGAAGTTGGTGAAATCATCCCGCTTGGTCGGCTCGCCCAGTTCGTTCAGCCCGTTCCAGGCGCCGTTGATCGCCTCCCATAGTTCGATGGTCAGGGCGGTGCGCACCGAACGGGCGTTGGTCCGCGCCTTGGTGATACAGGCCTTGATCGAGGTCGAATTGTCGTAGCCGAAGGCCAGATATTCCCGGACCGACTTCTCCGAGATGGTCCGCCCCGAGGCGTCAAAGCCGCTCTTGACCCCCGACGAGGCGATGGCGCCGGCCCAGGCCGTGACCGTGGCCTGATCCTTGGCCGGCAGGGCGGCCAGGCGGATGGCGGCCTCCAGAATGCGCGCGAGAAAGTCCGCCCGCTCCATATAGCGGCCGGTCCAGTACAGACTGTCTGCGGTGCGAGAGAGCATCAGTTATCCAACACCCAGGTGTCCTTGGTTCCGCCGCCCTGGCTGGAGTTGACCACCAGCGACCCCTCCTTCAACGCCACCCGCGTCAGGCCGCCGGGTGCGACCCGCACCCCCGCCGGACTGGACAGGACGAACGGCCGCAGATCGACGTGGCGCGGCGACAGGCTTCCGCCGTTCAGGGTCGGCGCCGTGGACAGGCTCAGCGTCGGCTGGGCGATGAAGTCGTCGGGGTCGGCGATCAACTTGGCCCGAAACGCCTCGATCTCGGCCTTGGTCGAGGTCGGCCCCACCAGCATGCCGTAACCACCCGAACCGCCGACCTCCTTGACCACCAGCTCGTCCAGCTTGCCCAGCACCTCCTTCAGCGCATCGGCCTCGCGGCAGCGCCAGGTCGGCACATTCTTCAGGATGGCGTCCTCGCCGGTGAAGAAGCGTATGATCTCGGGCATGTAGGTATAGACGGCCTTGTCGTCAGCCACCCCCGTCCCGACCGCATTGGCCAGGGTGACGCGCCCGGCGAAATAGGCCGACATCAGCCCCGGCACCCCCACCGCCGAGTTGGGCATGAAGGTCAGGGGATCGATGAAGTCATCGTCGATGCGGCGATAGATGACGTCGACCCGCTTGGGCCCCTCGGTCGTGCGCATATAGACGGTGTCGTCATTGACGAAGAGGTCCCCGCCCTCGACCAGCTCGACCCCCAGCTTGTCGGCCAGGAAGCTGTGCTCGTAATAGGCCGAGTTGAACGGCCCCGGCGTCAGCACCACGATGGTCGGGTCCTCGCCCGCCCCCGAAGGGGCCGAGGCCTGCAAGGACCGCAGCAGCATGTCGGTATAGATCTCGACCGGCCGCACCGCATGTTCGGCGAACAGGTCGGGGAACAGCCGCATCATCATCTCGCGGTTCTCCAACATATAGGAGACCCCGGACGGCGTGCGGACATTGTCCTCCAGCACATAGAAGCCGTCCTCGCCCGTGCGGACCAGATCGACCCCCGCGATATGGCACCAGACGTCGCCCGGCGGACGGCGGCCCTGCATCTCGGGCCGATAGTGGGGATTGGTCAGGATCAGGTCGGCGGGCACGATCCCGGCGCGGATACAGTCCTGCGGTCCGTAGATGTCCTTCAGGAAGGCGTTGATGGCGGTGACCCGCTGCTTCAGCCCCTTCTCCAGCCCGCCCCATTCGTCGGCGCCGATGATGCGCGGCACCACGTCAAACGGGATCAGCCGCTCGTTGGATTCCTCGTCGCCATAGACGGCGAAGGTCACGCCCATACGGCGGAAGAACAGCTCCGCCTGGCGCGAGCGCGCCTGCAGCAGATCGGGCGGGGCGTTTTCCAGCCAGGCCGCCAGGGTCTTGTAGCTGTCGCGGATCGTCCCTGATCCGCCGCCGTTCATTTCGTCGAAAGCTCTCGTCATTCGCCCCCGCCGCGTTGAGTTCGCAGCTTGATCCATCCCGAACGAAAAGCGCAACAGTTTTGTTGCACTGCGGCGACGACGGAGCGGCGGGGCGACTCTCCCTCCCTCCGCGGGGGAGGGGGCTGAGCCGAAGGCGAAGCCGGGTGGGGGCGGCAGGGCGACACGGCACATATCTCGCGAAGCAGAACCCGTGCGCCCCTGCTTGGCCGCCCCCACCCGGCCGCTACGCGACCGCCCTCCCCCACAGGGGGAGGGAGAAGGCCTGTGTCACACCCCCACGGCCTTCATCGACACCGCCTGATCCGCCAGCTTCGCCACATCCACCGGCGTCGCCTTCCCGATCAGTTGCTTGCCCGCCATGAACTCCGGCGGCGCATTGACCGCCTCGACACAGACCACCCGGTCGCCGTTCAGGTGAAACACCGCAAAGCCCCCCGCCGACGAATCGCCCCGCACCACCTGACGGTCCGCATCGAACGGCAGTCCGGCGATCTGAAGCTTGAAGTCGTACTGATCGGACCAGAACCACGGAACCTCCGGCGCCGGTCCCGGCCGCCCGACGATGGCCGCCGCCGCCTGCTTCGCCTGTTCCAGCGCATTGGGCACGCTCTCCAGCCGGTGCGA
>NZ_JAUSOE010000131.1 GCF_030656255.1 Brevundimonas sp.
CTGCCGCAGGCGCCTCAGCAGTTCAAGCAACTGCTGATGGTCTCGGGCTTCGACCGTTATTTCCAGATCGCGCCCTGCTTCCGTGACGAAGACCTGCGCGCCGACCGTTCGCTGGAATTCTACCAGCTCGACGTCGAGATGAGCTTCGTGACCCAGGAAGACGTCTTCGCCGCCATCGAGCCGCTGATGCACGGCGTGTTCGAGGAGTTCGGCGAGGGCAAACCGGTGTCGCCCATCGACGGCGCCCATGTCTTCACCAACGACTTCGGCGAGACGTTCGAGCACAAGGGTTTCGAGCGCCTGACCTACGCCCAGTCGATGGCGTGGTATGGTTCGGACAAGCCGGACCTGCGCAACCCGATCAAGATGCAGGTGGTGTCTGACCACTTCCGCAACGGCGGTTTCGGCCTGTTCGCCAAGATCCTGGGCGCCGACGAGAAGAACGCCGTCTGGGCCATTCCGGCGCCGACCGGCGGATCGCGCGCCTTCTGCGACCGCATGAACTCCTGGGCGCAGGGCGAGGGCCAGCCCGGCCTGGGCTATATCTTCTGGTCGGACGACCAGGGCGCCTGGGGCGGCCCCATCGCCAAGAACCTGGGCCAGGAGCCGACCGAGGCCCTGATGTCGTCGCTGGGCCTGGGCAAGGGCGACGCCGCCTTCTTCACCGCGGGCCTGCCGTCGGTCTTCGCCAAGTTCGCCGGCCTGGCCCGCACCCGCGTGGGCACGGAACTGAAGCTGATCGACGAGAACCAGTTCAAGTTCTGCTGGATCGTCGACTTCCCCATGTTTGAATGGTCGGAAGAGGAGAAGAAGGTCGACTTCAGCCACAATCCCTTCTCGATGCCGCAGGGCGGGCTGGAGGCCTTGGAGACTCAGGATCCGCTGACCATCCGCGCCTTCCAGTACGACATCGTCTGCAACGGCTATGAGCTGTGCTCGGGCGCGATCCGGAACCACAAGGCCGAGATCATGCTGAAGGCCTTCGAGATCGCCGGGTATGACGCCTCGGTGGTCGAGGAGCAGTTCGGCGGCATGCTGAACGCCTTCCGTTACGGCGCGCCGCCGCACGGCGGCCTGGCCCCCGGCATCGACCGCATCGTCATGCTGCTGGCCGGCGAAACCGCCATCCGCGAGGTCATCGCCTTCCCACTGAACCAGCAGGGCGAGGATCTGCTGATGAACGCCCCGACCGAGGCGGAAGAGCGCCAGCTAAAGGACGTCCACATCCGCACGGCCGTGCCGATCAAGGTGTAACGGCCGCACATCGCCGAATACGACAAAGGGGACGCCGCGAGGCGTCCCCTTTTTTAGTGCGGTTCGGGCCTTAGTTCCCGGCGCTGACGAAGTGGCGCACGGCAGGCGGCGCCGGCGGCGCGGCCGGGGTGCGGATCACCCGAATGGTTCCGCGACAGGCATGAGCTGTCAGACGGCCGGGCAGACGGGTGGAACCGTCGCCGCAGGCCTCGCTGACTTGGTCCTGGGTCAGGTTGCGCGCGCCGGACAGGTCGGCGCCCCGGATGTCGGTGCGGCGCAGCGAGGCGTCGTTGAAGTCGGCGCGGGTGAAGGTGGCGCCGGTCAGGCGGGCGCCGTCCAGGCTGGCTTCGTGGAAGGAGGCGTTGGAAAAATCGCCGCCGGACAGGTTGGAGGCGTTGATCTCGGCGTCGTTGAAGTTGGCCCCGACGGCGCGGACGTTGGCCAGGGTGGCGCCGAACAGTTCGCTGCTCGAAAAATTCGCTCCGGCTAAGGTCGCGCCGTTGAAGTTTACGCCGTGCAGTTCGGCGCCCGACAGGTCGGCGCGCGACAGATTGGCGCGCACGAAGGACGAGCCCTGGGCCTCGGCCCCCGTCAGTACCGCGCCGGTGAAATTGGTCGAGGTGAAGTTGGCCCCGACGATCTCGACCCCCGTCAGATT
>NZ_JAUSOE010000149.1 GCF_030656255.1 Brevundimonas sp.
CGGTGCATCTGGCTGACGATCACGCGCTCGGTGCCGTTGACGATGAAGGTGCCCTTGTCCGTCATGAGCGGGATGTCGCCCATGTAGACGTCCTGCTCCTTGATGTCCTTGACCGAACGGGCTCCCGTTTCCTCGTCGGTCTCGAACACGATCAGGCGCAGCTTGACCTTCAGCGGCGCGGCATAGGTCATGTCGCGCTGGATGCACTCCTCGACGTCGTACTTCGGCTCTTCGAACTCGTACGAGACGTATTCCAGGATAGCGCGTTCGTTGAAGTCCTTGATCGGGAACACCGACTTGAAGACCGCCTCGATGCCCTGCTCCTTGCGCTGGCCCGGACGGACCTCGCGCTGCAGGAACTGTTCGTAGGAAGCGCGCTGGACCTCGATCAGGTTGGGCATCGCGACCGCTTCGGGGATACGCCCGAAGGATTTGCGGATGCGCTTCTTGCCGGTGAACGAAGTGGCGGAAGCGATCTGACCGTTGATGGCGAGATCGTGGGCGACGTCAGTCATTCAGTGTTTCCCATGACGCACACCCCGGGGAAGGCGCGCGTGAAATGCAGCAGCCACGGCGCGCGTTTCCGCGTCCGCAGCCAGGTTTTCGGCGTCCACCCTCGGCCCGCTGCCGGGCCAGGACGCCTGAATTGTACCGGCTCCCTGGGGAAGGAGCCGCGCCTTCGCTCCGGTCGGAGGGCGACGGACCGGGCCTCGGCGCTTGCGCGCAGACTCTTTAGGAGTGTTGCGGAACGCGGACATATACTCGCTTCCACGGCGAAATAAAGACCTGGGTCGCAGATTTTCGGGAACCAGACGGCGGCATGGCGAAACCGCCCGATTGACAACCCCGGCGACCGCCGCATGATCGTTTCAGGGGAGCCCGAACCATGCACAGACGCCTTACGATCCTGGCCGCCGGCGTTCTGCTGTCCGGCTGCTTGTCGATGAACGTCCCGGAGGACGCCTTCTTCTATCCCGACACCCGACTGGCGGCCGAGAAGGTCACCCTGCCCCCCGATATCCCTATGGGTTTTGAGGCCGACGTCCTCAGCCTTCCCTATTCCGGCGGAACCGTGGGCGTCACCCGCGTCCGGACCGGTCGCGCCGATGCGCCCCTCATCCTGTTCTGCGGGGGTAATATGTTCCGGCGCAGCGCCGGCGCGGGCAAGACCGCCGCCAAACTGGCGCCGTTCGGCGACGCCCTGATGTTCGACTATCCCGGCTATGGCGACACGGCGGGCCAAGCGGACTATGCGACCTTCATGGCCGCCGGCACGGCCGTCGCCGACGCCGCCCGCGCCCAGGCCGACGCCGAGGGCCGCAAGCTGATCGCCTGGGGCCATTCCCTGGGCGGCCCCGTCTGCGCCCAGGCCGCGCAATATATGCGCGCCGACGCCCTGGTGCTGGAGACGACGACCCCCAGCACCCGCGCCGCCGTCGACACCATGGTCGGCTGGGCGCGTCCCTTCGTGCGCATCCACATCGCCCCCAATCTGAACAGCATCGACATCCCGGCCGCGCTTCAGGCCTATCCCGGCAAGGTGGTTGTGCTGGAGGCGGGCCGCGATGACACCCTGCCCGCGTCCCTCAGTCGGCGCCTGGCCCATGACCTCGAGGCCGAAGGCGTCGCCGTCGAACACCTGACCTTCCCTCAGGCCGGTCACAACGACGTCGGCAAACAGCCCGACTTCCAGCCGCGGGTTTCGGCGGCCTTGGCCGGGCTCTGAACTGGACGCGCCCCGCAGGGCGTCCTAGCGTCGCCTTATGACTCGCATCGTCCTGCCCCTGCTCGCCGCCCTCGCCCTATCCGCCTGCGCCTCGCGCGGCGAACCCGTCACCTATGCCGAGACCGCCTCGGCCGCCGCCCGCGCCGCCGCCGAGGTGGAGGGTCAGGCCTCGCTCACGCCGCAACAGGCCTGGGACGCCGGCAACACCGCCTATCTGGCCTGGAACGGCGCCCGGCGCGGCTGGACCACCACCGCCAGCGGCCTTCAATACCGCCGCGTCGGCAAGGCCCATCCCGAAGGCGCCCAGCCGTCGGCGACCGACACGGTCAAGGTCCACTATCGCGGCACCTTCATCGACGGACGCGAGTTCGACAGCTCCTACGCCCGCAACGAGCCGGCCGAATTCCCGCTGAACCGGGTCATCAAGGGCTGGACCGAGGGCGTCGCCCTGATGCGGGTCGGCGAAATCTATGAGTTCGTCATCCCCGCCTCGCTCGGCTACGGCGGACGGTGGGTCGGCGGCGACGAACTGCCGCCCAACTCGACCCTGCGTTTCTCGGTCGAACTTCTGGACGTGACGCCGGCGACCTGATCGGACAATCCTGCCATGGCTCCGCTTCGTTCAGACACCCTCGCCTCGGCCCTGTCCCGCATTTTCGAGGGGCCGATGATCGATCGGGCCAGTTGGTTCGCCCTGACCGGGGGCGAGCGGCTGTTCGCAGCGGGGGACCCGTCCGACACCCTGTATCTGGTCCGCTCGGGCCGGCTGGGCGTCTTCCATAGCGAGCCGGATCAGCCGGTCCATCTGCTGGGCGTCGTGCGCCCCGGCGAACCGGTCGGCGAAATGGCCATGCTGGCGGGCACGCCCCACACCGCCGACGTTGTCGCCCTGCGCGACACCGAGATCCTGGCCCTGCCGCGCGAGGCCTTCTTCGAGGCCGCCCGGACCGAGCCGGACCTGATGGTCGAACTGTCGCGGCTGATGATCCACCGCGCCCGCGAGCGGGCCGGCGGTGCGGCCGAACCCAGCGTCTTCGGCTTCGTCTCGGCGCGCCCCCGTCCGATCCGCGCCTTCGTCGAACGGATCGCCGCCGCGGTCCAGGCCATGGGCTTCACCTGCCGGGTCATCGACCAGTCGGCCCTGACCTCGGCCGCCGAATGGTTCAGCCGGGTCGAGGACGATCACGACTATGTCCTCTATGTCGCCGAACTGGACCAGCCGGCCTGGGCCGAACTGTGCGCCCGTCAGGTCGATCGGCTGTTCATCGTCGGCAGCGGGCTTCTGGCCCCGCCCGCCGACCTGCCCCGGCGTATGGGCTTCGGCGACGGCCGCCGTCTGACCGATCTGATCCTGCTGCGCGACCCGCGCATGAACCAGCCGGCCAACACCCGGGTCTGGCTGAACGTGCTCCAGCCAGACCGCTGGTTCCACTGCGTCGCGGGGGTCGAGGCCGACACCGCCCGCATGGCCCGGGTCATCACCGGCACGGCCGTGGGCCTGGTCCTGTCGGGCGGCGGCGCGCGCGCCTATTGCCACATGGGAGCGGTCAAGGCGCTGGAAGAGGCCAAGGTGCCCATCGACTTCGTCGGCGGCGCCTCAATGGGGGCGGTCGTCGCCGCCGGCCCGGCCCTGGGCTGGTCGTTCGAACGGCTGGACTACGAGATTCGCCGCGCCTTCGTCGATTCCGACCCCCTGTCTGACCTGGCCTTTCCCATCATCGCCATGTCACGCGCCCGCAAGGTGGCCCGTCTGCTGGAGCAGGCCTATGGCGACATCGACCTGGCCGACCTGCCCCTGCCCTTCTTCGCGGTCTCCTCCAACCTGACCTCGGGCCGGATCGAGGTTCATCGCGCCGGCCTGATGCGGCGGGCAATGCGCGCCTCCATCGCCATTCCGGGCGTCCTGCCGCCCGTCGTCATCGACGGTCAGGTGCTGGTGGACGGGGCCGTGCTGAAGAACTTCCCCACCAGCGTGATGCGCCAGCTGAACAGCGGCCCCATCATCGGCGTGGACATGTCCCAGACGCGCGGCGTCGATCCGGCTGGGCTGGAAAACCCGCCGTCCTGGTGGAAATGGGTGCTGTCGGGCGCGTGGAAGGCCGGCCCGCCCATCGTCTCCATCCTGATGCGCTCGGCCACCATCACCACCGACGCCGAGATGGAGCAGTCGCGCGCCGCCGCCGACGTCCTGATCCTGCCCAAGATCGGCGGGACCGACATCCGTGACTGGAAAGCCTATGACGAGCCGGTCGCCGCCGGATACGAGGCGACCAAGGCGGCCCTGGCCGACCTGACCGTCCCGATCACCCACCTGAGGCGCAGGCTGCGCGATCACTGAAACCCTCCGCTCATCCCCGCGAAAGCGGGGATGAGCGGAATGAAGGACCTAAAGGGGCGCGCAGACCCACTCCAGCCAGGCCCGAACCTCGCCCTCGACCAGGGGCCCGACCTTGGCCAGGGTCTCGGCGTGATAGGCGTCGACATAGGTCCGCTCGTCCGGCGTCAGCAGATCGACCGCGATCAGCTTGCGGTCGATCGGCGCAAAGGTCAGCTGTTCGAACCCGTGCATCGGCCGCTCGCCGCCCTCGGGAACCACGGCCGGCGTCACCACCTGCAGGGTCTCGATCCGGATGCCCCAATGGCCTTCGCGGTAATAGCCGGGCTCGTTGGACAGGATCATCCCCTCCAGCAGCGGCTGGGCCGTGCCCCATTTGGCGATCCGTTGCGGTCCCTCGTGAACCCCCAGATAGGATCCGACGCCGTGGCCGGTGCCGTGATCATAATCCAGCCCCGCCGCCCACATCGGCGCCCGGGCGATGGCGTCCAAGGCCATGCCGCTGGTCCCCGCCGGGAAGCGGATCGTCGCCATGGCGATATGGGCCTTCAGCACCAGGGTGAACTTGTGACGCTGATCCGCCGTCGGCTCGCCCACCGCCATGGTGCGGGTCACATCGGTCGTCCCGTCCAGATACTGGCCGCCGCCGTCCACCAGCAGCAGGGAGCCGTTCTCGATCCGGCGGATCGTGGCGCCGACCGGCTTGTAATGCGGCAGGGCGCCGTTCGGCCCGGCCCCGGCGATGGTGTCGAAGCTCAGGTCCTTCAGCGCCCCGGTCGCCTCACGGAACCGCTCCAGCGTCTCCACCACTTCGCGCTCGTCCGGCAGGGTCTGCTGCGCCGTCGTATCGACCCAGTGCAGGAAGTTGGCCAGGGCCGCGCCGTCGCGGATATGGGCCCGGCGGCTGCCCTCGATCTCGACCGCATTCTTGGTCGCCCGAGGCAGGGCGCAGGGGTCCGCCGCCCGCACCACCATCGCCCCGGCCTGCTCCAGCCGATCAAAATACCAGGCGGACGACAGGGCCGGATCGATCATCACCTTCCGGCCCGCCAGACCGTCCAGCGCCTCGGCCAGCCGCTCGGGCGCCTCCAACTGGACGTCGTCGCCTAGCCAAGCGGGCAGCTCATTCGTCACCTTGGCGGGATCCAGGAACAGCCGCGCCTTGCCGTCGGCCTCCAGTACGGCCTGACCGATCGGCAGGGGCGAACGGATCACATCGCCGCCGCGCACATTGAACAGCCAGGCGATCGACATGGGCGCGGTCAGCACGACCGCGTCGGCGCCGGCGTCCGCCACGGCCTTGCCGATCCGCGCCCGCTTCGCCGCATGGCTTTCGCCGGAATAGACGTCCGCGTGCGGCACGACCGGAGCGGTCGGCTGGGCCGGACGATCCGCGCCCCAGGCCTGGTCCAGCGGATTGACCTCGACCGGCTTCAGCTCGGCTCCAGCCTTCTGCGCCGCCCGCTTCAGGGCGACCAGAGCGTCCGGGCTGTGCAGCTTCGGATCATAGCCGATCACCTGACCCGCACTCGCCGTCTCCAGATAGGCGGCCACGTCGTTCAGGTCGCGTCGCTCGAACAGGGCCGGATCGGTCTGGGCCTTGACCTGAACCGTATAGCGGCCGTCGGTGAACATGCTGGCGCGGTCCTGAAACACCACCGCCGCCCCGGCCGAGCCGGTGAAGCCGGTGGCCCAGGCCAGTCGCTCGTTGGCGTCGGGCAGATATTCGTTCTGGTGCTCGTCCTCGTGCGGGATCAGGAAACCGTCCAGCCCCTGCTCCGCCATCCGGGCGCGCAGCAGCGGCAGGTGTTTGGCCCCGAAGGACGGATCGGTGGTCTCATCAAAGGTCTGGCGCATCGTCTCGTCTCTTGTCCTCAGCCCATCCGCCGCAGCACCAGGGCGCTCCAGGCGTCGTGATGGATGCGCTTCTCCAGCCGGAAGCCACGCGACGTATAGGCCGCCGTCACCCGGCGCTCCTGGGTCCGCAACAGGCCCGACAGGATGGCGACCCCGCCCAGGCTCAGCGCCATCTTGATGTCCTGCGACAGGGCCACCAGCGGCGGGGCCAGGATGTTGGCGAAGACCAGATCATACGGCCCATGACGGCGCACCCGCTGGTCATTCAGGCCCGAGGCGTGGACGAAGCTGGCGTGGGCCTGATTCAGGGCGGCGTTCTCGTTGGCGATCCGCACCGAGGGGGCGTCGATGTCGGTGCCGACCGCGATCCGGCTGCCCGTGCGCGCCGCCGCGATGGCCAGAACGCCCGTGCCGCAGCCGACGTCCAGCACCCGCTCGAACCGCTCGCGCTTCAGCAGATCGTCGAAGGCTTCCAGACAGCCGACCGTCGTGCCGTGGTGGCCGGTGCCGAAGGCGGCGCCGGCGTCGATCTTCAGATTGACGGCGTTGGGCGGCACCCGTCCCTCGTCATGCGCCCCATAGACGAAGAAGCGCCCGGCCCGCACCGGCGGCAGGCCCGACAGCGACATGGCCAGCCAGTCGGCGTCGGCCAGCTTCTCGACCGTGACCGTCACCGGATAGTCGGCCAGGGTCGCCTTCAGCCCCTCGACCTCTTCGGCCGTGGTCGGGAAGGCGTCGATACGCCAGATGTTGCGATCCTCGTCTTCCTCGAGGATGGAATAGGTTGCGCCTTCCAGCGTGGAATCGGCGTCGATGGCGGCGGCGGCGGCCTCTGCGCTTTCGCGCGGACCCCGGGCGATTATCTGAACTGCGGACTCGGACATTTTTCAAACACCGCTAAGATGACGAATCATTGCGATCCGGCGCATCGTCTTCCCGACGCCGCCGGGCTTTTTAACGAACCGAGGGGTCGGGGAATACATGGCCAAGTCACCGTCTACGTCTAAAACTGCGTCGCCGAAGCCGGCGACCGCCGCTTCCAAGCCTAAAGCTGCGCCGAAGTCGAGCGCCGCGAAAGCCGTCGCCGAGAAAACCGTCGCGCCCAAGGCCGCCAAGCCCGCCGCCGTGAAGACCGCCGCCGTCAAACCGGCTGCGGCCAAGACGCCCGCCAAGACGACCGCGCCCAAGGCCGCTGTCGCCAAGACGTCGCCGGCCAAGCCCAAGGCCGCCCCGGCCGCCAAGCCGGCCGCACCCGCCGCTTCCAAGTCTGCGCCCGTAAAGGCCGCCGCGCCCAAGGCGACGACGAAGACCGCCGCCAGGGCCGCGCCGAAGACATCTGCGCCCAAGCCTGCCGCAGCCAAGCCTGTCGCAGCCAAGGCGCCGACGCCCAAGGCTCCGGCCGCTGCGCCCAAGCCGGCTGAACCCGTCGCCGCTCCGGCGCCCAAGCCCGCCGCCGCTGCACCTGCTCCCGCGCCGACGCCCAAGCCGATCGAAACGCCCAAGCCCAAGCCGGCCGCCGCGCCTGCGCCCCAGGCTGAGGAAAAGGGCTTTTTCGCCAAGCTCGGCGACATGATCTTCGGCAAGCGCTGATCACGGGTCACAGACCCGACTGAAGTCGCCGGACGGTTCGCCCCGTCCGGCGATTTTCGTTTCAGCGCAGCCGTTCCGCAAGAAAGTCCACGAACACCCGCACGCGCGCCGGCATATTGGCGGCACCGACGAAGACCGCATGGATCGGCTCCCGGTCGCCCGGATTGAAGTCCTCCAGCAACGGAACCAGCCGCCCCGCCTCAATGGCGTCGGCCACGCTGAAATTACCGACCCGCGTCACCCCGACCCCGGCCACCGCAAGCTGGGTCAGGGTCTCGCCGTTGTTCGCCTCGATCGGCCCCCGCACCGTCAGGGCGTAGTCGCGACCGTCACGGCGAAACGGCCAGACGGGTTCGGCGCGGCGGAAGTTGAAGTTCAGACAATCATGGTCGTGCAGGTCTTCCGGAACCGTCGGCGTCCCGCGTCGGGCCAGATAGTCGGGCGAGGCGACGATGGTCCGCCCTGTGTCGCCCAGACGCCGCGCCGTCAGCGGACTGTCGGCCAGCGGCCCGAACCGGATCGCCACATCCGCCTGCCCCGCCGCCACATCGACCACGACATCGGTCAGGTTGATGTCGATCAGGATATGCGGATAGCGACGCACGAAATCCCCGAGCAGAGGCACGACATGCTGGCGGCCATGGGCCAGTGAGGCGCTGACCCGCACCCGCCCGCGCGGCGCTCCCTGGTCGGCGATGCTCTGCTCGGCGTCGTCCAGGTCGGCCAGGATGCGACGCGCCGCGCCCAGATAGGTCTGGCCCTCGGCTGTCAGGGTCAGGACGCGCGTCGTGCGCAGCATCAGCCGCACCCCCAGCCGCGCCTCGATCCGGTCGATGGTCCGGCTGACCGCCGACGGGGTCAGGCCCAGGACCCGCCCGGCGGCGGAGAAGCTGCCGCTTTTAGCCACGGCGACGAAGATCTCCATCTCCCGCGCCCGGTCCGCCCCATTCATCTGCATCTTTGCGTCCAGATCAAAAATCCTTGGCCCAGAACCTGCCTACCGCCGCTGCGGCGCGGCGTCCATCTGTGCCTGCGAACACAGACGAGGGACAGTCATGGACTATCGGCAACTTGGATCATCGGGCCTGCGCGTACCGGTCCTCAGCTTCGGCACAGGTACTTTCGGCGGCTCCGGCCCGCTTTTCGGCGCCTGGGGCAATAGCGACGTTGGCGAGGCGCGCCGCCTGATCGACATCTGTCTGGAGGCCGGGGTCAATCTGTTCGACACCGCCGACGTCTATTCCGACGGCGCCTCGGAACAGGTTCTGGGCGAGGCGATCAAGGGCCGCCGCGACCAGGTGCTGATCTCGACCAAGACCGGCCTGCCGACCGGCGACGGTCCGGCGGACTGGGGCGTGTCGCGCGACCGTCTGATCCGCGCGGTCGAGGCCGCCCTGCGCCGCCTGGGCACGGACCATATCGACCTGCTGCAACTGCACGCTTACGACGCCTCGACCCCGGTCGAAGAGCTTCTGGCCACGCTGGACATGCTCGTGACCTCGGGCAAGGTCCGTTACACCGGCGTCTCCAACTATCCCGGCTGGGCCCTGATGAAGGCGCAAGGCATCGCCGAGCGTGACGCCCGCCCCCGGTTCATCGCCCACCAGGTCTATTACTCCCTGATCGGCCGCGCCTATGAGGCCGACCTGATGCCGCTCGGCGCCGACCAAGGCGTCGGCGCCCTGGTGTGGAGCCCGCTGGGCTGGGGTCGCCTGACCGGCAAGATCCGCCGCGATGCGCCGATCCCCGAGGGCAGCCGCCTGCACCAGACCGCCGCCTTCGCCCCGCCCGTCGAGGACGAGCACCTGTACCGCGTCGTCGAAGCCCTGGACGCCGTGGCGGCCGAAACCGGCAAGACCGTGCCCCAGATCGCCATCAACTGGCTTCTGCAGCGCCCGACCGTGTCTTCGGTCATCATCGGCGCCCGCAACGAGGAGCAGTTGCGCCAGAATCTGGGGGCGGTCGGCTGGACGCTGACTCCCGATCAGATCGCCGCCCTCGACGCCGCCAGCGACGTCCTGCCGCCCTATCCCCATACCCCCTATCGCCAGCAGGAAGGGTTCGCGCGCCTGAACCCGCCTCTGGTCTGAACGTCCCAAAGGTCTCCTCCCCCATGAAACTCAATCCTCCCCTTCTCGCCCTCGCGGCGGGGGCCTTCGGCATCGGCGTGACCGAGTTCGCCCCCATGGGCCTGCTGCCGGTCATCGCCACGGACCTGGGCGTCTCCATTCCCACGGCCGGTCTGTTGATCAGCGCCTATGCGCTGGGCGTCATGCTGGGCGCGCCCCTGATGACCCTGACCACGGGGCGCGTGCCCCGTCGCGCCCTGCTGGTCGGCCTGGCCGCCATCTTCACCGTGGGCAATCTGATGGCGGCTGTGTCGACCGACTACGTCATGCTGCTGGTCGCGCGGGTGGTCACCTCGCTGAACCACGGCGCCTTCTTCGGCGTCGGCTCCATCGTGGCCGCCAGCCTGGTGCCGCCCAACCGTCAGGCCGGCGCGGTCGCGGCCATGTTCATGGGCCTGACCATCGCCACGGTCGTCGGGGTTCCCCTGGCGGCCTGGGCGGGCGACGTCCTGGGCTGGCGCGCCTCCTTCTGGGCCATCGCCGGCATCGGCCTGATCGTCATGGCCGCCTTGCGCCTGACACTGCCCAAACTGCCGGCGCCGGTGGGTGGCGACGCCCTGGCGGAGGTGCGCGTCCTGGGTCGTGGGCCGGTGCTGTCGGCCCTGGCCCTGACCGTGATCGGCTCCAGCGCCATGTTCACCGTCTTCACCTATATCGCCCCGATCCTGCATGAAGAGACCCACGCCTCCATCGGCTTCGTCACCGCCATGCTGGTCGTCTACGGCCTGGGCCTGACGGTCGGAAACTGGCTGGGCGGCAAGTTCGCCGACCGGTCGGTGGATCGCACCCTGATCATCACCCTGGCGTCTCTGGCCGCCATACTGGTGGTGTTCGCCTTCATCATGCCGTTCGCCGTCCCCGCGCCGTTCGTGATCTTCGTCTGGGGCGTCGCCAGCTTCGCCCTGGTGCCGCCGCTGCAGGTGCGGGTGATGGCCGCCGCCTCGGATGCGCCCAACCTGGCGTCGTCGGTCAATATCGGCGCCTTCAACCTGGGCAACGCCGTCGGCGCGGCGGTCGGCGGGGCGGTGATCGCGGGGGGCCTGGGCTATCCGGCGGTCGCCCTGGCCGGCGCGGCATCCGCGGCCCTGGGCCTGGTTCTGGTCCTCTTTCTGACCCGCAAGCGCGCGCCCGCCACGGCTCCGGCCATAGGCTGACGGCTCGGGCGCGGAAAAAGACGCGACCTCGGCCGGCGCGCCGGGGTCGCGTCCCCCATTGCGTGGCGACGGCGGAATATCGATAATAGTTGACTTTTGCGAGGGGACTTCTATATCGCGTCCAGCCTCGGGACAGGTCTGCGATACGCGCCGCCCGCTCGCCCAAAGAGGGGCGGTTCCGTTGCTGTAACGCACGCAGACGCTTTCTCTCCCAAGGATTCATGACCGAATTTTCCCAACTGGGCCTCTCGCCCACGACCCTGCAAGCCGTCGCCGACACCGGCTACACGACCGCCACGCCTATTCAGGAACAGGCGATCCCGGTGGCCCTGGCCGGCCGCGACGTTCTGGGCATCGCCCAGACCGGCACAGGCAAGACCGCCGCCTTCACCCTTCCTCTGGTCGAACGCCTGGCCTCAGGCCGGGCCCGCGCCCGGATGCCGCGCGCCATCGTCCTGGCCCCGACCCGCGAACTGGCCGACCAGGTCGCCGAGAGCTTCGCCAAATACGCCAAGGGCACCAAACTGACCTGGGTGCTGCTGATCGGCGGCGTCTCCATGGGCGACCAGGTTGCGGCGCTGAACAAGGGCGTCGACGTCCTGATCGCCACCCCGGGCCGCCTGCTCGACCTGTTCGAACGCGGCAAGATGCTGCTGACCGGCGTCGAGATCATGGTGGTGGACGAAGCCGACCGCATGCTCGACATGGGCTTCATCCCCGACATCGAGCGCATCTTCAAACTGACGCCGCCACGTCGCCAGACCCTGTTCTTCTCGGCCACCATGCCGCCGGAGATCACCCGTCTGACCGCCGCCTTCCTCAAGGATCCGACCCGGATCGAGGCCTCGCGTCCGGCCATGACGGCCGACACCATCACCCAGTACATCGTCCGCATCCCGACCTCGGACCCCAAGGCCAAGCGCGCCGCCCTGCGCGCCCTGATGAGCCGCACCGACGTACGCAACGGCATCGTCTTCTGCAACCGCAAGTCTGAAGTCGATATCGTCGCCAAGTCGCTGAAAACCCACGGCTTCGACGCCGCTGCCATCCACGGCGACCTGGACCAGTCGCACCGCACCAAGACCCTGGCGGACTTCCGCTCGGGCGCGCTGAAGATCCTGGTGGCTTCCGATGTCGCCTCGCGCGGTCTGGACATCCCGGACGTCAGCCACGTCTTCAACTACGACGTCTCGCACCACGCCGACGACTATGTCCACCGCATCGGCCGGACCGGTCGCGCGGGCAAGCTGGGCCAGGCCTTCATGATCGTGACCCCCGGCGACGACAAGTCGCTGGATAAGGTGCTGAAGCTGATCAAGATGGACCCGAAGGAGCTGGTTCTCGACGACGTCGATTTCGACGCGATCAAGGACGGCGGACGGGACGACAAACGTTCGTCGTCTCGGTCGAGCGAGTCCCGCTCGGGCGAACGCGGCGGTCGCGGCCGGTCGCGCGCCGCCGAGCCGGCCCAGACTCCCGCCCCCGCCGCCGCTCTGGCCGCGACGGACGCCGCCGAGGCTCCGACGCGCTCGCGCAGCCGCCGCAAGGCCAAGCCCGAGGTTTCCGTCGAGACCGTCGTCGAAACCGAGATCGCGCCTGTCGTCGACAAGCCCGCCGGTCGCGGACGCAGCCGCGCCCGTTCAGAACCCCGGACCGAGGCGAAGATCGAACCTCGGACCGAGGTCCGGATCGAGGCCGAGGCCGAGCCCTTGCCCGCCCCCGTCGAAGAGACCCGCGCCGCCCGCACGGATCGCGAGCCCCATCTGCGCCAGTCGGACCGTCGTGGCGAGCGTCGTCCGGAAGAGCGCGAACGCTCGGGCGTCAAGGGTTTCGGCGACGACATCCCCGCCTTCCTGCGCCGCCCTGTCGTCATCCGCGCCTGATTTGTAAGGCCGTTTACCCCGTATTACGGATAGGCCTCTAATCTCTTCCGGAGTTCCAGAACGGGACTTCGGGAGAAGCGAATGACAGCGCAAGTTGAAACGGCGGTTCGGGGACCGGAAGCCTATTCTCTTGCGCGCAACGCCATCTCTGAAATGGAGAAGGCCGGCGTCTGGCCCACGCCGCTGAATTTCGAGCTCTGGATTCATTACCTCGGCGACCCCGAAGGTCCTCTGGGCGTCGAGATCAAGCGCCTGCTGGCTGAAGACGTCGTCATATCCGACGAGACCTCGGAAATGCTCGCCGCCGAATTCCTGCCCCGTGGTCGTCTGTCGGAAGAGATCCGCGACGCCGGCGCCGTGCTGGATCGTGAACTGGCCAGTGTTTCCGCCGCCATCGCCAAGGCACACAAGACCCAAGCCGACTACGGCGAGGCCCTGGCCGACGCCTCGCAGACCATGGACACCGCCGCCAAGGACGCCTCGGCCCTGAAGACCCTGGTCGGCGGATTGTCGACCGCCACCCAGCGCGTTCGCCGCGAGACCGCCAATCTCGAAAAACGTCTGGAAAGCTCCAACAAGGAGGTCGCCCGTCTTCGCGAACACCTGGAACAGGTGCGGCGCGACGCGATGACCGACGCCCTGACCAATCTGGCCAACCGCAAGGCCTTCGACGAACGCCTGGAACAGGCCTGCGCCGCCGACGGCCGCACGCCCCTGACCCTGGCCATCCTCGACATCGATCATTTCAAGCGGTTCAACGACACCTGGGGCCATCAGACCGGCGATCAGGTGCTGCGTTACGTCTCCACCATCCTGTCGCGCGTCTGCTCCGGCAATCGGTTCGTGGCGCGTTTTGGCGGCGAGGAGTTCGCGATCATCTTCCCGGGCGAAAGCCCTGGCGCCGTCATGGCCGCGCTGGAGCATATCCGCGAAGAGGTCTCCTCGCGTTCCCTGCGTCGGCGTTCCACCAACGACGATCTCGGGGCCGTCACGCTTTCCGCCGGATTCGCGGAACATCTGTCGGGTGAAAGCGCCGCCGCCCTGCTCGAACGCGCCGACGAGGCCCTCTATGCATCCAAGCGTGGCGGCCGCAATCGCGTCACCAGCGCGCCCGCGCTTGAAAACGCCGCCTGAGCCGCGACTTTCTGCCATAGTCGGCCCATGCGCAGCCTCGCCTTCAATATCGCCTACTGGATCCTGTCGATCGGCTACGGCCTGAGCGCCGCCTTCGCCGCCCTGGCGCCGGGACGCGGCCCCACCAGCCGCATCATCCGCGCCTATGTCAGGCGCATGGTCCAGGCCATGGCGGTCTTCGCCGGCATCCGGCTGGATGTGCGCGGCAAGAACCGGCTTCCCCAGGGCGCCTTCATCATCGCCTCGAAACACCAGAGCTGGGGCGACGGTTTCGCCACCTACGATCAGTTCGACGACCTGGCCTTCGTCACCGGCGATCACCTGGAGAAGTTTCCCCTGCTGGGCGGGGTGCTGAAGAAGTTGGGCGCCATCGTCGTCAACAGCTGCGGCGGCCATGAAGCCCGCCAGGCCCTGGCCACCCGCGCCGCCGAGGCCAAGGCCGAGAACCGCAAGATCCTGATCTATCCCGAGGGCCATCTGGCGGCGGTCGGCCAGAAGTACCGCTACCGCTCCGGCGTCTGGCACATGTACCGCGACTTCGACATGCCGGTCGTGCCCCTGGCCACCAACCTCGGCCTGTTCTGGCCCGAGGAGAAGTACGAAAAGCACGCGGGTACGGCCACGCTGGAGTTCCTGGAGCCCATCCCCGTGGGCCTGCCCAAGGACGAATTCCTCGCGCGTCTCGAAGCGGTGATCGAGACCCGCACGGCCGAACTGATCGCCGAGGCGACCGGACAGCCGATCACGCCGGCCGTTCTCGTGGATGCGCCTAAGTCGCCTTCTTAGGCTTCTTCCCCGACGCCTTGCGAACCGCCACCTCCAGCGACCGCCGCGCCCAGGCAACCGCCTCCTCGGGGTCGTCCAGCGCCGTCTCCGGCAAGGTCCAGTATCCCATAGACATCGTCCGCCCGTCCTTGGTCGGATATCTGAATTGCCTACACCCGGCCTCGACGAAGGCCTCGCCAAGCGCGTCGTCGCCCTTCAGCCAGACCACACCGTCGTCCAGCAGCGCGAACATCACGCCCGAGGCGTAGACCCCGGCCCCGCCGAACATCCGCTTGATCTCCAACCGACCCAGACCCGCGAAATGCTCGCGCACCCATTCGCCGAAGTCCGCGTCATAGGCCATCTCAGCTAGCGGCCGCCGGCACGATGGTGACGCTCTCGCCACAGCCACAGGCGTCGGTCTGGTTCGGATTGTTGAACACGAACTTGGACGCCAACCGAGTGGTCTCGTAGTCGATCTCGGTGCCGATCAGGAACAGTACGGCCTTGGGTTCGATCAGGATGGTGACGCCCTTGTCCTCGACCACCTCGTCCATAGGGCCGATCTCGTCGGCATAGGCGAAGGTGTACTCCTGCCCGGCGCAACCGCCGTTCTTGACCCCGATCCTCAGACCGATGTGGTCGTTCTCGGCATTGTCCAGGATTTCGCGCACGCGCTCTGCAGCGGCGTCCGTCAGGGTGACGGCCTTGGGTCGCGGGCGGCGGGGACGGGATGTGGCCTGGAGTTCGGTCATTTGAATATCCCCGTCAGAACATGTTGAGCGCGAGCTTGGCTTCGTCGCTCATCTTCGAGGAATCCCACGGCGGGTCGAACACCAGATTGGCCTTGGCGCTGCGCACCCCCGGCACCTTCTCCACCGCCGTCTCGACCCAACCCGGCATCTCGCCGGCGACCGGGCATCCGGGCGCCGTCAAGGTCATATCCACCACCACGTCGCGGTCGTCGGACACATCAACCCGGTAGATCAGGCCCAACTCATAGATGTCGACCGGGATTTCCGGATCATAGACCGACTTCAGGGCCTCGATCAGCTGTTCGGTCAGCGTATCCAGCTCGGCCTGCGACAAGGCGCTCTTCTGGGGTTCATCCCAGGCGTCCTTGAAGGCGTCGGTGTCTTGAATGGTGTCGTCTGTCATGGGCTTACACGAAGAAGTTCCGCGCCTTGATCAGCGCGTCCACGAAGGCGTCGGCATCCTCCACGGTGTTATATAGGGCGAAGGAGGCGCGGGTGCTCGACGTCACGCCCATTCTTTTGGCCAGGGGTTCGGCGCAGTGCTGTCCAGCCCGCACGGCCACGCCGTAACGGTCCATGATCTGGGCGACGTCATGGGCATGGGCGCCCTCGACGGCGAAGGTCAGGATCGCGCCCTTGTCCTCGGTTTCGCCCAGGATCCGCAGCCAGTTCTGTCCCTGAAGGCGATCGACGGCATGCTGGTACAGCGAATGCTCATGCGCCTGCACCGCCGCCCGGTCGTATTGGCTCAGCCAGTCCAGCGCCGCCCCCAGGCCGATGGCCTCCAGAATCGGCGGCGTGCCCGCCTCGAACCGGTGCGGCGGCTTGGCGTAGGTGATCCGATCCTGTTCGACCGTCTCGATCATCTCGCCCCCGCCCTGATAGGGCGGCAAAGCCTCCAGCGCCTCGGCCTTGCCGTACAGGGCGCCGATGCCGGTCGGCCCGAACAGCTTGTGGCCGGTCAGGACATAGAAGTCGCAGCCTATGGCCTGCACATCGGGCGTCGCATGGACCGCCCCCTGGCACCCGTCGATCAGCACCTGAGCGCCGGCCGCATGCGCCAGTCGCGTGATCTCGGCCACCGGATTGATGGTCCCCAGCACGTTCGACATATGGGTGACCGCGACCATCCGCGTCTTCGGCGACAGCAGGTCCGCGTAAGCCGCCATATCCAGCGACCCGTCGTCCAGCACCGGAATCCATTTGAGCACCGCCCCGCGCCGTTCCCTCAGCAGATGCCAGGGCACGATGTTGGAATGGTGCTCCATCTCCGAGACGATGATCTCGTCGCCCGGCTGGATGGACAGGCCCAGCCCGTTGGCCACCAGATTGATCGCCTCGGTGCCGCCCTTGGTCCAGACGACCTGTTCGGGGCTTTCGGCGTTCAGGAAGCGGGCCACGATCTCGCGCGCCTTCTCGAACGCATCGGTCGCCTCGTTCGACAGGGTGTGCAGGCCGCGATGGACGTTGGCGTAGCCGCCCTCCATCGTCGCCACCAGGGCGTCGATCACCGCGCGCGGCTTCTGGGCCGAGGCCGCATTGTCCAGATAGACCAGCGGCTTGCCGTTCACCTGCCGCGACAGGATCGGGAACTGCGCCCGGACGGCATAGGGATCTAATCCTCC
>NZ_JAUSOE010000157.1 GCF_030656255.1 Brevundimonas sp.
GTTCGACCCAGCCCAGACCGCCGTCGCCGTGTTTGGTGATGACATTGTCGATCTCCAGCGCCCGAAGCTTCGCCTCCGCCTCGACAAGCAGGCTGCGGTACCGCTCCACCGAATAGACATAGCGCGCCAGCCGGCTCAGCACCGCGCACTGGTATCCGCTGCCGGTGCCGATCTCCAGCACCCGATGGCGGGGCTGGACGTCCAGGGCCTGGGTCATCAGGCCGACGATATAGGGCTGGCTGATGGTCTGGGCGCAGTCGATGGGCAGGGCCTGGTCTTCCCAGGCCTGGTCCAGGAATTTCTCGTGCACGAAGACCGCCCGGTCGATGCTCTCCATCGCGCCCAGCACCCGGGGGTCGGTCACCCCCTGCTGGCGCAGCGACAGGATCAGCCGTCCGGCGCGGTCGTCGTGCAGGTTCATGCGGCCTTCACCACAGCCTTGGGCGGCGCCCCGCCCAGCACCTTTTTCAGGTCATGGACGCTGGACATATGGGTCAGGTCGATGTGCAGCGGCGTGACCGAGATCCGTCCCGCCTCGATGGCCCTCAGGTCCGTGCCCTCGGCATGTTCCTGCTTCTCGCCGCGGAAGCTCATCCAGTAGTAGTCGCGCCCACGCAGGTCGGTGCGCCGAACCGCATGCATCTCGCCCACGTCGCGGAAGCCCTGAGTCGTCACCTCGATCTGCTCGACCCGCTCGGGCGGCAGATTGGGGAAGTTGACGTTCATCACCACCCCATTGGCCCATTTCTGCTCCAGCAGACGGCTGATGACGGCCGGCGCGAACGCCTCGGCCGTCTCCCAGTGCGCCACCACCTCGTCGTGGAACCGTTCCAGGCTCTGGCTCAGGGCGATGGAGCGGATGCCGAAGGCCATGCCCTGCAGGGCGCCCGCCACCGTGCCCGAATAGCTGACGTCCTCGCCGATATTATGCCCCCGGTTCACACCGGACAGCACCAGGTCCGGCCGCTCCGGCATCAGGTCGTTGACGGCCAGGATGACGCAGTCGGTCGGCGTCCCCGTCACCGAGAACCGCCGCTCGCCGTGCTTATGCACCCGCAACGGCTCGCTCAGAGTGATGCCCCGCCCCTTCGCCGACTGTTCGACGGCGGGCGCACACACCCAGATGTCGTCGCTCAGGGTCCGCGCGATCCGCTCAAGGGATTCAAGACCTTCCGCCTCGATCCCGTCGTCGTTTGTCAGGAGGATACGCATCAGCCTACGAACTCGCGACCGCCCATATAGGGCTGCAACACCGTCGGCACCGCGATCCGCCCGTCCTCCTGCTGATAGTTCTCCATGATCGCCACCAGGGTTCGCCCGACCGCCAGGCCCGACCCGTTAAGCGTATGGACGAACTCGGTCTTCTTCTCGCCGGCCCGCTTGAACCGCGCATCCATGCGCCGCGCCTGGAAGTCCCCGCAGTTCGAGCAGCTGCTGATCTCGCGATAGGTCCCCTGGCTGGGCAGCCAGACCTCCAGGTCGAAGGTCTTCTGGGCCGAGAAGCCCATGTCGCCCTTGCACAGCAGCATCCGCCGGAACGGCAACTCCAGCGCCTTCAGCACCGCCTCGGCGCAGGCCGTCATCCGCTCGTGCTCGGCGTCGGAGTCTTCCGGCCGCGCGATCGACACCATCTCGACCTTGGAGAACTGGTGCTGGCGGATCAGCCCGCGCGTATCCCGCCCCGCCGACCCCGCCTCGGCCCGGAAGCACGGCGTCAGCGCCGTCATCCGCATCGGCGTCGCCAACTCGTCCTCGGACAGGATGGTCTCGCGCACCAGATTGGTCAGAGAGACTTCGGCGGTGGGGATGAGGTAGCGGGAAACCGGCTTCATCAGTCGGGCGTCATTGGAAATCGTCGCCAGAGCTTCTTCGAAGCGGCGACGAACGAAGATCGCCGCATGCCCTTTGCTCTGAATGGCGGCCTCATATTCGGGGTGCCAGTCACCGCAAACGGCGTCGAAAATGGCGTCACTGCCAAGCAGGGTGTTCCAAAGCTCCCGGTCAACCTCGGGAATCTTGAACAAATCCTCCTCGAACTTCGGCAACTGCCCAGTCCCGAACATCGCCTCGTCCCGCACCAGCAGCGGCGGATTCACTTCCAGATACCCGTGCTGGTCCGTCTGCATATCCAGCATGAACTGGCCCACGGCCCGTTCCAGCCGCGCCAGCTGGCCCTTCAGCACCGCGAACCGGGCGCCCGACATCTTGGCCGCCGCCTCGAAGTCCAGCATCCCCAGGGCCTCGCCCAGGTCGGCGTGATCCTTGGCCGGACCGTCACGACGCGGCTCGCCCCAGGTCGAGACCTCGACATTGCCCGCCTCGTCCTCGCCGTCCGGCACATCCTCGGCCGCCAGATTCTTCTGCGCCGCCAGCAGGTCGCGCAGCTCCTTGCCGACGCGGGCCTCGACCTCGGCGGCCGCCGCGATGTCGCCCTTCAGCGCCTCGACCTCGGCCTTCAGCCGGTCGGCCTCGGCCATGTCCTTCTTGCCCATGGCGGCGCCGATCAGTTTGGAGGCGGCGTTGCGCTTGGCCAGGGCGTCTTGGCCCGTCGTCTGGGCGTGGCGCAGTTCGGCGTCCAGCCGCAGGATTTCCGCCACCAGGCCGTCCGGCTCGTCCACCCCGCGCGACGACCAACCGGCCACGTAAACCTGGGGGTTCTCGCGAATGGCTCGGATATCGTGCATGGTCTGGAACTTCGGCTGGGCGGGAGAAGCCGAACGCTCTACCCGCCCGCGCGGAGTCGGGCAACGGCAGGAAGCCGCACGACCCCGCTTAAGCCTTTTGCGGCGTCAGAAGCCGGCGTCGGTTTTACCCCCCGGGTTCAATTCATGCACCGGCTTGCCCCCGTCGGACTGTTTTCGCCAAAGTCCGACATCGCCGGCTTGACGCCTCCGCCGCTGCGGCGGACTGTCGCAACCTCCCCAAGCGGCATGAGACCTCGTCAATGATCCGATCACGCCTGAGCGCCGCCGGCCTCGCCCTTCTTCTCGTCTCGGCCGCGCCCGCCGCCCTGGCCCAGCAGGCTTCGACCTATCCGCCGGCCCTGCCCGCGCCCCAGTCGCCGATCCCCGAGGCGCGGGACGTCGCCTATCCCGGCGTGATCACCCTGGATATCGACGCCACCAACCTGGCCCAGCACATCTTCGGCGTTACCGAGACCATTCCGGTGAGCCAGGCCGGGCCGATGACCCTGTTCTTCCCCGAATGGCTGCCCGGCAACCACGGCCCCGTGGGGCCCATCGCCCAGCTGGCGGGCATCGAGATCACGGCGAATGACCAGCGCGTCGAATGGGTGCGCGACACCCTGTCGCCCTTCGCCTACCACGTCACGGTTCCGGCCGGCGCGACCGAGCTGAAGATCAAGATGCAGCACCTGTCGCCGACCAGCGGCAACCAGGGCCGGGTGACGATGACGCCCGAGATGCTGAACATCCAGTGGGAGAAGATGCTGCTCTATCCCGCCGGCCACTGGTCGCGGAACATCATGGTTCAGCCGACGGTCAAGTTCCCGACCGGCTGGCAATTCGGCACGGCGCTGGAGCCCCAGACCAAGACCGGCGACCTCCAGACCTTCAAGCCGGTCAATCTGGAAGTCCTGATCGACAGCCCGGTCTTCGCCGGCCTCCACTATCGCCAGATCGACCTGAACCCCGGCGGCCGCTCGCCCGTTCGCGCCAACTTCGTCGCCGACGAGGCCAAGAGCCTGGAGGCCACGGACGAGCAGATCCAGATCCTGCGCAATCTGGTCGATCAGATGGACCGCCTGTACGGCGCGCGCCACTTCGACCACTACGACTTCCTGATCGCCATGACCGACAAGCTGGGCGGCATCGGGCTGGAACATCATCGCAGTTCCGAAAACTCGGTCGATCCGGAATTCTTCACCGGCTGGGACACCCATCTCGGCGACCGCGACCTGCTCAGCCACGAGATGAACCATTCCTGGGACGGCAAATGGCGTCGCCCCGCCGACCAGCTCGTCCCCAACTTCAACAGCCCGATGCAGAACAGTCTGCTCTGGGTCTATGAAGGCCAGACCCAGTATTATGGCCAGGTGGTCGCCGCCCGCTCGGGTCTGCTGACCAAGGACCAGGCGATGGAGTCCCTGGCCCTGACCGCCGCGACCTATGACGCCCGCGTCGGCCGTCAGTGGCGCGCGCTTCAGGACACCACCAACGACCCGATCATCAGCCAGCGCCAGCCCAAGCCCTGGCTGTCGTGGCAGCGGGACGAGGACTATTACTCGGAGGGCCAGCTGATCTGGCTCGACGTCGACACGACGATCCGGGAGATGACGGGCGGCCGCAAGTCGCTCGACGACTTCGCCAAGGCCTTCTACGGCGTCCAGGACGGCAGTTTCGAACCGGCGCCCTACACCTTCGAGGACGTGGTCGCGGCTCTGAACGGCGTCGTCGCCAACGACTGGGCCAGCTTCCTGCGCACCCGGCTCGACGCGACCGCCCCGAACGCCCACGCGCCTCTAGACGGCCTGACGCGCGGCGGCTGGCGACTGGCCTATGGCGAGACGCCCACCGCCTATCAGAAGACCCTGTTTGGAGAGCTGAAGCGCAACGACTTCACCTATTCGCTGGGCTTCCAGACCGGCGAAAACAACGCCATCCGCAGCGTCCAGTGGGGCAGCCCCGCCTTCGACGCCGGCCTGGCGCCGGGCATGGAGGTCGTCGCCGTCAACGGCCAGGCCTCCAACCCCGACCGCCTCGCCGCCGCCGTCACCGCCGCCAAGGATCCCGCCGTGTCCGTGACCCTGATCGTCAAGGACGGCGACCAGTACAAGACCGTCGCCCTCCCCTACCACGACGGCCTGCGCTACCCGCGCCTAGAACGGGTCGCAGGAACCCCCGACCGCCTCAGCGACATCCTGACGCCCCGCAAGCGCTGACGCTCACCCACACCAGCATCATTGTGGGCGCTGGCCTCTCTTCTCTTTCGTCATTCCGGGCGAAGGGCCGCTTGGCCCGAAGACCCGGAACCCAGCGGCGCCGAAGGCGAAATCCATCCGCCCCAAGGTGTCGAAACACCTGGTCCGCGACAGGTTCGCGCTCTCGCGCGCCGCTGGGTTCCGGATCTCCGCTACGCTTCGCCCGGAATGACGAAAGGAAGGCCGGCGTCGTCTCCCCCCGCGCCTTCGCGCGCGGAGAGGTGACGTTGTGTCCCTTGACGCCCCTCCCCCGCTCCTCGACGGTGCGCGCCTGCCCTCATGTTCGGATGACCTGATGCCGCGTACCCGCCTGACCGCCGCCGCCTGCCTCGCCGCCCTGATGACCGCCGCCCCAGCCCTGGCCCAGGACTTCCAGTCCACGCTGGTCGTCACCGACCCGACCCAGGCCGCCCTGGCCCTGCCCCGGCCTCAGCCGTCCATCCCCGCCCCTGCCGACACCCCCTATCCCGGCGTCATCCAGTACCGGGCCGACATCACCGACCTCGACCGCCGCATCATCCGTGTCAGCCAGACCATTCCCGTCGCCGGTCCCGGCCCCCTGACCCTGCTCTATCCGAAATACCTGCCCGGCAACCACGCCGACACCGGCCCGATCCAACTGCTGGCCGGCCTGACCGTCACGGCGAACGGGCAGCGAATCGAGTGGCTGCGCGACACCCTCGAACCCTACGCCTTCCACCTCGACATACCGGCGGGCGTGACCCAGATCGAGGTCGCCTTCCAGCAACTGACCCAGCCGGACAGCTCCAACTGGCGCGTCCTGATGACCCCGGCCATGGTCAATCTGCAGTGGGAGAAGGCCATCCTCTATCCGGCCGGCTACTACAGCCGCCAGATCCCGGTCGCCGCCTCCGTCGCCCTGCCCGCCGGCTGGAACTACGGCACGGCCCTGACCACGGCGTCCCGGAACGGCGGCGTCGCGACCTTCGAGACGACGGACCTCTACACCCTGATCGACAGCCCGATGTTCGCCGGCGCCCACTACCGTCGCGTCGACATCGACCCGAGCGGCGACCGGGTCCACCTGAACCTCCTCGCCGACGAGGCCAAGGGCTTGGCCGCCACCGAGGACCAGCTCAAGCTCTACGAAAACATGGTCCAGCAGGCCGACCGCCTGTTCGGCGCCCGCCATTTCGATAACTATGAGTTCCTGTTCGCCCTGACCGATCAGATGGGCGGCATCGGCCTGGAGCATCACCGCTCGTCCGAGAACACCGGCGCCCCCGGCTTCTTCACCGACTGGGCCAAGAGCGCCGGCGACCGGGGCCTGCTGCCGCACGAGTACACCCACTCCTGGAATGGCAAGTTCATGCGCCCGGCGGACGAACTGACCGCCAACCACAACGTCCCGACCCAAAACACCCTGCTGTGGGTCTATGAGGGCCAGACCGAATACTGGGGCGACGTCCTGGCCGCCCGCGCGGGCCTGCATTCCAAGGGCGTGGCCCTCGCCACCCTCGCCAATGTCGCCGCCTTCTATGAAAACCAGCCGGGTCGTCAGTGGCGCGCGCTTCAGGACACGAACAACCACAACCTCCTCGGCTACCGCGTCCCCGGCCAGTTCCCCTCGTGGATGCGGGGCACCGGCGACTACTACCGCGAAAGCCTGCTGGTCTGGCTGGACGCCGACACCCTGATCCGGGCCGAGACCAATGGCCGCAAGTCGCTCGACGACTTCGCCAAGGGCTTTTTCGGCCATGGCGACGGCGAATGGGATCCCCAGGGCTACACCTTCGACCAGGTCGTCGCCGCCCTGAACGCCGTCCACCCGCACGACTGGGCCGGCTTCCTGCGCGACCGGCTCGACGCCGTCGGCCCCGACGCCCGCGCTCCCTTGGCGGGGATCGAACGCGGCGGCTGGCGCCTGACCTATACGGATGCCCCCACCGCCGACGAAAAGGCCGTCAACACCGGCTGGGCCAACGACTTCCAGTATTCGCTGGGCTTCACCCTAGCCGGCGACAAGCTGACCAATATCCGCTGGGACGGCCCCGCCTTCGAACAGGGAATCGGCGCGGGCTGGAGCCTGGTCGCCGTCAACGGCAAGGCCAGCTCGGCCGAGGCGCTCCGCAACGCCGTCACTGCGGCCAAGGGCACAAACGCCCCCCTCGAACTGCTGATCAAGTCCGGCGACCGCTTCCGCACCGTCGCCTTCGACTACCATGACGGCCTGCGCTATCCGCGCCTGGAACGGATCGAGGGCACGCCGGACCGCCTGTCGGACATCCTCGCTCCACGTCGGCGCTAGAACGATCACCTCCCCGTCGGCGAAGGCCGACGGGGAGGACAGGCGGGAGCGTCAGCGAGCGCCAGGAGGGGGCGACTCGGTGGCTGAAGCTCTTGGGGTCATCCCCACCGTCGGAGTGGCCCCCTCCTGATCGCTAGGGCGATCTGTCCTCCCCACGCGCCTTCGCGCGCGGAGAGGTGAGCTTCAGCCCTTCAACAACCCCAGCAGCGCCTCGGCCGCCTCACGCGACGAGCCCGGATTCTGACCCGTCACCAGCTTGCCGTCGACCACGACATACGACCCCCAGTCCGGCCCCTTGGAATAGTCGCCGCCGTTGGCGATCAGCACATTCTCGACCAGGAAGGGCACCACTTCTGTCAGGCCCACGGCCTCCTCTTCCGAGTTGGTGAAGCCCGTCACCTTGCGGCCCTCGACCAGCGGCTTGCCGTCCGGCCCATGGACCGACTTCAGCACGCCCGGCGCATGGCAGACGAAGCCGGTCGGCTTGTCCGCCTTGGCGAAGGCATCGATCAGGGCGATGGAATCGGCGTCGTTCGCCAGGTCCCACAGCGGACCGTGCCCGCCCGGATAGAAGACGGCGTCGAAATCCTCGGCCTTCACCGATGCCAGTTCGACGGTCGAAGCCAGCGCCGCTTGAGCTTCCGTATCGGCCTTGAACCGGCGGGTGTCCTCGGTCTGGGCGTCGGCGTCATCGCTCTTGGGGTCCAGCGGCGGCTGCCCGCCCTTGGGCGAGGCCAGCACGATCTCGGCGCCCGCGTCCTTCATCGCATAATAGGGGGCAGCCAGTTCCTCGAGCCAGAAACCGGTCTTCTTGCCGGTGTCGCCGAGTTGATCGTGCGAGGTCAGAACCGTCAGGATCTTCATGTGGGGGATCTCCTTTTCAGGCCTAACAAATGGGAAGCCAGACCGATCCCGCCAATGGTCGGCGACCGGCCTGTGTGGCGCATCCAGGAATCGCTCCACCCTGCCGGCCAGTACATAAGGAGACACACGGCATGAGACATTGGCTCGGAGCCTTGGCGTTCGGACTGGGCGCATTTGGACTGGCGTCCATCGCCAAGGCCGACTGCACGATCGGGGCGCCCGGCGCCACGCGCAGCGTCGCGTTCGGTCCCAACCGGCGCACGGTGCAGATCCATGTTCCGCGCGGCTTCGACCCCGCCAAGCCTGCGCCCCTGGTCTTCGTCCTGCACGGCAGCGGACGCACGGGGGCGGCGATCCTGAACGCTTCAGGCCTGGCCGAAACCGCCGACCGCCACGGCTTCATCGTCGCCGCGCCCGACGCGGGCATTCCGGTCGAACGGGGCTTCGTCTGGAATGTGCCTGGCGTGCCGACCATCACCGGCGATGTGCCGGGTCCACAGGACGCCGACGACGTCGCCTTCCTGGTGGAGACGGTCGAGGAACTGGCGTCCCAAGGCTGCGTCGACGACAGCCGGGTCTACGCCACCGGCCTGTCGGGCGGCGGGCGGATGACGTCCTGGCTGGGCTGCGTGGCGGCCGACCGGTTCGCCGCCATCGCGCCGGTGGTCGGCCTGCGGGCCGGCAATCCGCGCAGGAACGCGCCTGAACGACCCGATCCCGCCACCTGCCGCCCCTCGCGTCCCATGCCGCTCATCGCCTTCGCCGGCGACGCCGACACCACCAACCCGATCCAGGGCGGCGGCGCCCCCTACTGGAGCTATACGATGCACGCGGCCGAGCAGCGCTGGGCCCAGTTGAACGGCTGCGCCAGCACCCGCCCGACGCACTGGGTCTCGGCGTCGGTCTATGAGGAAGGCTATGCCGACTGCCGCGACGGCGCCGAGGTCGTCGGCCGCATCACCCGCGACGGCGGCCACAGCTGGGTCGCCGACAACGAAGCCATGTGGGCCTTCTTCGCCCGTTACTCACGGCAGGACTGATCGTCGCCAACGGCCTCAAGTAGCCCGAAGGGCGATAGGCCAAAAAGAAAGACCCGGCGGTTTCCCGCCGGGCCTTTCCGATATTCAGCAAATGCCGAAAGTCAGATCTTACTTGATCTGGACCTTGGCGCCGGCTTCCGTCAGCTTCTTGGCGACTTCGTCGGCGACTTGCTTGGAGACGTTCTCGACGACGTTCTGCGGAGCGCCTTCGACCAGGTCCTTGGCTTCCTTCAGACCCAGGTCCGAACGCACGCCACGGACTTCCTTGATCACGTTGATCTTCTTGTCGCCGCCGTCGATCAGGACAACGGTGAATTCGGTTTGCTCTTCGGCGGCTTCAGCCGGAGCAGCACCACCACCGGCCGGCATGGCCATGGCGACGGGAGCAGCGGCGCTGACGCCCCACTTTTCTTCAAGCAGCTTCGACAGTTCAGCAGCTTCGAGAACGGTCAGAGCGGACAGGTCTTCGACGATCTTGGCGAGGTCAGCCATTGTCAGTTTTCCTTCGGAGGATTGGTTTTAGAGAGTGATGCAGAGATGAAAGGCTGTGCCGCTTACGCGGCTTCCTTGGTGGCGTAGGCGTTGAACACGCGAGCCAGCTGACCGGCGGGTGCTTGCAGCACGCCGGCGATCTTGGTCGCAGGCGCATTGAGCAGGCCGATGATTTGGCTGCGCACTTCGTCGAGCGTCGGGAGCTTGGAAAGAACTTCCACGCCCTTCTGATCGACGACGGTGTCGCCCATGAAGCCGCCGACGATCTTGAAGCGATCGTTGGCCTTGGCGAACTCGGTGGCGACCTTGGCGGCCGTACCGGGGTTCTCGGCGTATGCGATGCCCACGGGACCCTTGAACAGGCCGTGGAATTCGCTGCCTTCTTCGGCTTCGAGCGCCTTCAGCGCCAGGCGGTTCTTGACCACCTTGAACGCGCCGCCTTCTTTACGAAGACGTCCGCGCAGATCTTCCATTTCCGCAACGGTCAGACCCAGGTTGTGGGTCACGACCACGGAGCCGGCGTCGGCGAATACGCCCTTGAGCGTTTCGATCGACTCGGCTTTTTGAGCGCGGTCCATTGCGGTCTCCAGTCTTGGCATTCGCCGCCGGGCTTATTCCCGACGACGGATTGGCCAAAGCGCCGCGCATCGCTGCGAAGCGTTCAGGCCGGTCGTATTGTCCGAAGGATGCGTCTGACGGCGTCCGTCCCGGAATGCGGGCTGACAGCGTAGGTCGCGTCCCCATCTCCCCACGGCGTCAGAGGGCTCTCTGACAGTTATGGCCTGGGTGACCCCCACGCCCCGAAGTTCTCGGACAGGACCGTCAAAGGCGAACCTTCGACGGGAAGCGGCGCTCATACAGGCGTCGCCGTTGGAAATCAAGCCGCCTATCTTATAGGCAGGGCTATATCAGTTCGAGGTTCAAGAACGACCCGGCTTGACGGCCGCCTGGCCGTCCTCGCCGCCACAGTCGAACTGGGCGCAATATTTCGCCTCGAACTCGGTGAGAAAGCTGGCCATGGCGCCCTGCAGCATCTCCTCCTGCGCCAGACCAAGTTCGACTGTCTTTGACGCCACACTGCGACCGACGGGTGTTCGATAGAAGTCGATCTGCGCCGACAGCTCCGCCTCATTGAAGGTTTGGGCGTAAAGGGGCGCCATGTCGTCCATTATGCGGGTCATCATGCGCCGCGCCATGGCCGGCATGTTTTCTCGCACCCAGACCGCTTCCGCCGACTGATCATGGATCGATTTTTCAAGCTGGTCGCTGACAGATTGCTCGATCAGCTTCATGAAATTCGGCCCTGCGGACAGGGTGATCAACTCGCGTGACATCTCGGTGCGGCGCTGAAGTCCAGCATCCTGAGCAAAGGTCGGCCCGGAAAAGGCCAAGGCAATCGCCCCGGCCAAGATCCACTCACGAATTCCAGTCATGTCAGCCCTCCGCCCCGATTTATTCCGCCTAGCTCCAAATTTGGCCAGATGATTCAGCCGTGGGGGGGCTTATTCTACGGGCGGCGTGGCTGCAAAGGCGCGGATCAGGGCCGTCAGATCCGGCTCGCTGACCGCCGCCGCCGCTTCCGCCGGGCTCATCCAGCGCCGTTCACGCTGATGCGCCTCGGGCCAGTCGCCCAACTGCACCAGCACCTCCAGCGGATAGACGGCCACGACATAGGACCGCAGGTCGCCGTTGCGTACGATCTTGGAATAGCGGAAATGACCGATGGAAGCGTCCCCGACCGCCCCCCGCACCCCGGCCTCCTCGAAGGCTTCCTGTGCGGCGGCCTCAGCGTCGGTCTTTCCGGCCATCCGTCCGCCCTTGGGAATCACCCAGCGCCGCGTCTCGCGCGAGGTGATCATCAGGATCTCGGGACCGGAGGCGCCCATGCGCCACGACAGGGCCGCGACCTGGCGGGTCTCCGACCGGCCGGAGCGCTTTACTGTCTTGGCCATGGACATCCCTCGTCGGCGGCGGTTCCAAACGCGGTTTCCGCGACCGCGTCAACCATTCCAGCTGCGGAAAGTTCAGTCCAACCGCCGACCGTCATAGGCGACCTGAGCCTTTGCGACCTCGGTCATATTGTCCTCGGCCCAGTCGATCATCGCCTGCATCGCCTCAACCAGGGTCAAACCCAGCGGCGTCAGGGCGTAGGAGACCGACACCGGCACGGTCGGCGTGACCGTGCGTGTGACCAGCCCGTCCCGTTCCAACTGGCGCAGGGTCTGGCTCAGCATCTTCTGCGACACGCCTTCGATCTGGCGACGCAGGGCGTTGAACCGCATTGGGTCGTCCCGCAGCGTCGTCAGCACCAGGGTCGTCCACTTGTCGGCGATCCGGTCCAGCAGTTGCCGCGTCGGACAGGCGGCGGAATAGACGCTGGGACGGGGAGTTTCCGCCAGGTGACCAGATGAGAGCAAAGTGCCTTCTTGTGACATGGCGCGGTTCATAACACTTGGTACCCGTTGGATACCACAGGAGATCATCCATGAACGTCACGGTCCTCGGCGCCAGCGGTCGCGCCGGCTCGGAAATCACCAAGGAACTGGCCGCGCGCGGTCATTCCGTCGTCGCCGTAGCACGCAAGCCCCAGGCCATTCCCGCCCTGTCCGGCGTCACCCCGGTCGCCGGCGACGCCGCCGACGTCGCCGCCCTGGCCGAGATCATCAAGGGCTCCGACGCGGTGATCAGCGCCCTCCATTTCGACGTGCCCGCTGCGACTCTGCTGGGGGCGCTGAAGGCCGCTGGGGTTCCCCGCCTGCTGGTCACTGGCGGCGCCGCCAGCCTGGAGGTGGCGCCCGGTGTCCTCCTGATCGACACGCCCGAGTTCCCGGAAGACTGGAAGACCTTCGCCCAAGGCGGCATCGCCTTCCTGGAAGTCCTGCGCGGCGAGATGCAGATCGACTGGACCTTCTTCTCGCCCGCCGCCTTCATCGAGGAAGGCCCGCGCCTGGGCCATTATCGTCTCGGAACCGACCAGCTGATCGTCGACGACAAGGGCGACAGCAAGATCAGCTTCGCCGACTACGCCATCGCTATGGTCGATGAGCTGGAACAGCACAAACACAGCCGCGCCCGTTTCACCGCCGCCTACTGACGCGTCGGACACCGATCAAGAAAAAGGCCCCGGAGATCGCTCTCCGGGGCCTTCGTCATTCTGGGACGTTGAACGCTTAGGCGCCCAGCGAGGCCGGGTCGACCTTGAAGCCCGGGCCCATCGTCGAAGACAGGCTGATGCGCTTCACATAGGTGCCCTTGGCGCCGGCCGGCTTGGAACGCACCAGGGCGTCCACGATGGCCTTCACGTTGGCTTCCAGGGCGTCCTGGGTGAACGAGACCTTGCCGATGCCGGCGTGGACGATGCCCGCCTTCTCGACGCGGAACTCGACGGCGCCGCCCTTGGCGTCCTTGACGGCCTGGGCCACGTTCGGGGTCACGGTGCCGACCTTCGGGTTCGGCATCAGGCCGCGCGGGCCCAGAACCTTACCCAGACGGCCGACCAGGGCCATCATGTCCGGCGACGCGATCACGCGGTCGAACTCCATGAAGCCGCCAGCGATCTTTTCGTACAGATCTTCGGCGCCGACGTGTTCAGCGCCGGCTGCGGTGGCTTCGGCGGCCTTGGCGTCCTTGGCGAAGACGGCGACGCGAACGTCACGGCCCGTACCCGACGGCAGGTTGACCACGCCGCGGACCTGTTGGTCGGCGTGACGCGGGTCGACGCCCAAGTTTACGGCGATCTCGATCGACTCGTCGAACTTGGACTTGGCGTTGTCCTTCACCAGCTTGATAGCGTCGGCATAGGCCATCAGGGCCTGAGTGTCGCCGGTACGGGCTTTTTGAGCCTTGGTTTGCTTGGCCATGGGTTAGCCCTCCACCACTTCGAGGCCCATCGCGCGGGCGGAGCCTTCGATGATCTTGGCCGCCGCGTCGAGGTCGTTGGCGTTCAGATCTTTCATCTTCTTTTCGGCGATCTCGCGCAGTTGCGCCTGCGTGATCTTGCCTGCGACTTCACGGCCGACCAGCTTCGAACCCGACTTCAGGCCGGTGGCCTGCTTCAGGTACCACGTCGCCGGCGGCGTCTTGGTGATGAAGGTGAACGACTTGTCCTGATAGACGGTGATGACGGTCGGAAGCGGGGTGCCCTTGGCTTCCTTCTCGGTCCGCGCGTTGAACTCCTTGCAGAAGCCCATGATGTTCACGCCGCGTTGACCCAGAGCGGGGCCGATCGGGGGCGAAGGCGTGGCCGCACCGGCCGGCACTTGCAGCTTGATATAGCCGAGAATCTTCTTGGCCATTGGTCTCTCCTATGAATGACCCGGCGAATGAACGCAGGGCCGGTGAGCCGTGGTGCGGCATGGCTGCCTCCCACGGATTTGCCGCCCCGCGAGCCGAGACCCGCCGAGCGAAGGCGCGCGTGTAACAGAGGGGGGGAGGAAAGGCAAACGGAGGTCGAACGCGGCGCTCCGCCTCAACCCTCACCCGCCTTGCGCCGTTCGATCAGAGCCGTCAGCCGTTGGACCCGCTCGGGCGGCAACAGCTGCGTCTGGTCATAGATCGTCTCGAACACGGGAATGTCGTCCGGGAAGACCGCCCAGGGCATGGCGTTCTCGGTAAAGATGATCGCATCAGGCCTAAAATCACCGGGTTGATCCAGCGTGCCGACCCGCACGCCTGCGCCTAGCCGACCAAGACGGGGATAGTGGCTCCACACGGCCACGCCGCAGGATTTGCAGCGACGTATGACGTGAGGTCCGCCGCTGCCCGCCGGGACGGTGTGATCGGAGAGCTGGCCTTCAATCAGGGTCAGCCGTTCCGTCTCATAGAAGGCGTTGACCACGGAGGTGGACCCGGTCTGCCTCTGGCAAAGGCGGCAGTGACAGTTGTTGACGAAGATCGGTTCGCCGGCGACCTGATAGCGCACCACGCCGCAGGCGCAGCCGCCTTCATGGATCCTATCCGCCGACATCATATCCCCCCTGACCGGATGTAACATCCAGCAGCCGAGGGCGGAAGGCAACACGCCCCCCCTGCTCGGCCTACCGTTTCGGAGAGAAGACGACGCGACAAGAAAAAAGCCGCGTCCTTTCGGACGCGGCTTCAAATCTGAATGGTCAGAGGGCGATCAGCCCGTGACCTTCTCCACCTGGGCGTATTCCAGCTCGACCGGCGTGGCGCGGCCGAAGATGGAGACGGCGACACGCAGGCGGGCCTGTTCTTCGTCGACGCTCTCCACCGAACCGTCGAAGCTGGCGAACGGTCCGTCGATGACCTTGACCTTCTCGCCGATGTCGAAACGGATGGTGGGCTTCGGACGTTCGACGCCCTCTTCCACCTGGCCGATGATGTTCTGAACTTCACGTTCGGAGACCGGCAGGGGCTTGGTGCCGCCGGCGGCGCCCAGGAAGCCCGTGACCTTCGGCGTGTTCTTGACCAGGTGATAGGCCTGGTCGGTCATTTCCATCTTCACCAGCACATAGCCGGGGAAGAATTTACGCTCCGAGTTCACCTTGCGGCCGCGACGGATCTCGACGACGTCCTCGGTCGGAACCAGGATTTCGGAGAAGGCGTCTTCCAGGCCTTGCTGCTTGGCCTGGTCGCGCAGTTGTTCCGCCACCTTCTTCTCGAAGTTCGAGTAGGCGTTGACGATATACCACTTGTGGCGCGGATTGGCGGGCTTTGCGGGCGCTGCATCGGTCATGGGCGCGTCTTTCTCAGGATCCGAGAGCGATGATGTAGCGGAAGGCGAAACCGAGACCGGTGTCCACGATCCAGAAGAAGATCGCGGCGATGACCACCATGATGAAGACCATCACCGAGGTGATCCAGGTCTCCTTGCGGCTGGGCCACACGATCTTGCGACCCTCGGCCATGACCTGCTTGTAGAAGTCGCCGGGGCTGGTGCGCGGCTTCTTGGGCGCGGGCGCATCGACGGTGATGGCGGCCGCAGCCGCAGCCGTCTGGGGCTTGGCGCCCGCCTGGGGCCGCTTGCCGGGAGATTTGGCCTTGGCCATCAGTTGCTCTTCACACAATTGTTCCTGTCGCCCCAGATGGGAAGTCCCATCCGGCAGCGACAGGGGGGATTGGCAGGAGTTGGGGGACTCGAACCCACGACCCCCGGTTTTGGAGACCGGTGCTCTACCAGCTGAGCTAAACTCCTAGACAATCGCGCGAACCCTCGGGTCCGTGCGTTCGCCAGAGGGGGGCGTATGCCCGACGCCGCCCGTCATTTCAAGGGCGATGTGACACTTGCGACTAGTCTTCCAGATGCGCGGCTATGGCGGCCCGCTCGTCCTGGGCCTGGATCAGTTCCTTGAAGATCAGCTTGTCGATGCGACGATCGTCCATATCGACGACCTCGACTTCGAATCGACCGACTTGCACCACCTCGCCCTCGTCCGGCACGCGCGACAGCTGGTGCAGAATCAGACCGGCGACGGTGTGGAAGCCTTCGTGCTCCCCGAAGTCCTCGCCCAGCTTGTCGGCCAGTTCGTCCAGATCGGTCTGGCCGTCGACCAGCCAGCTGCCGTCGGCGCGCTGATGAATCCAGGCCTGCTCTTCGTCATGACCCTCGTTGAAGTCGCCGGCGATCATTTCCAGGATATCGGTCGCGGTCACCACGCCTTCGAAGGCGCCGTATTCGTCAACGATGAAGGCCATGTGGACCTTGGACCCCTTCAGGATCTCGAGCGCCTTCAGCACCGAGGTCGATTGGGGGATGAAGGCCGGTTCTGCGACCAGGGGCTCGATGTCGAACCGCCCGTCGGTCAGCAGGGCGTCCAGCAGGTCTTTTTTGTGGACCACGCCCAGGGGATTATCGACGTCGCTCTCGCGCGCCACCACGATGCGCGAATAGGGGCAGGTGCGGATTTCCTCGCGCAGCACCGATTCGGGGTCGTCCAGGGCGATCCAGAAGACGTCATGGCGTGGCGTCATGGCCACCCGCACCGGGCGGTCGCCCAGACGCAGGATTTCCTCAATCATCACCTGTTCTTCGGGCTCGATCAGGCCGGCGGAGGTGCCCTCCGCCAAGATGGTGGCCACCTCTTCCTGGGTGACGTCAGAACCGTCGCGATCCTTGACGCCCATCAGCTTCAAAATGCCCGAAGTCGAGGCCGTCAACAGCAGCACGAAGGGTTTCAGCGCGATCGCCAGGGTCGAGATCGGCGGCGCCATCTTGGCCGCGATCGTCTCGGGGAAGATCAGGGCCAGCCGCTTTGGCACCAGTTCGCCGACGATCAGCGAGATATAGGTGATGCAGACGACGACCAGGGCCGTGGAGAAGATTTCGGTATAGGCGGCCAGGGCCGGGAAGTTGGCTTCCAGAATCAGATCCAATTCGCCCGCTATGGTCGCCTGACCATAAGCGCCCGCCAGAATGCCGATCAGAGTGATGCCGACCTGGACAGCCGACAGGAACTGTGTCGGTTCTTCGGCAAGCTTCAGCGCTTTGCGAGCCCCGCGATCTCCCTTCTCAGCCCGGCTCTGAAGCTTTGATCTCCGGGATGAAACGACCGCCAACTCGGTCATAGCGAACAGGCCGTTGAGCACCACCAGGAGCAGAACGACGACAATAGCGATGAGTAACATCTAGGGGTTTTTGGAGACCAACGCGGCGCAACAGACGGCGTCCGCGCAAAGACATTAGAGCACGGCGCTGCTTTACGCCACGCTTTCCTTGCGCGTCAGCCCGCCCGGCCCGCCTCGACCGATCCATAGGCGCCGGAAACGGGGCGCCCGTTCGCGTCATATTGCGAGGCGCAGGCGCTCATTCCCAGAACGGTGCCGATGAACAGTCCGATATGAAGCGCGCGCCGCATCGTGGTTACCAATCGCTTAAGGTCGATCACGGACATAAACGATCACTTAACCTTCCGGCAAGCCGGCGCCCCCGCAGGCGAATATCGCAGACCGGCTCGACCTCCCCTTCCCCGCGCCGGACGGCTAAGAGAAGGCCATGCAGACTCTGGACTCCCTCGACGCCCTACCCGACGGCGCCTTGTCGTCTCCGGCGGCCCAGCGCAACGCCGCCCCGATCCTGGACGTGCTGCGCGCGCATCTGCCGGCGCGCGGGCGGGTGCTGGAGATCGCGGCCGGATCGGGCGACCACGCCCTGACCTTCGCCTCGGCCCTGCCCGGTCTGGACTGGACGCCCAGCGATCCCAGCCCACAGGCGCGCGACAGTCTCTCGGCCTGGCGGCGGGCCGGTCCGTCGAACCTGCGCCCGCCGTTGGCGGTGGACGCCGCCGATCCAGCGACTTGGCCGCAAGATCGGTTCGACGTCGTCTATTGTGCGAACATGACGCACATCAGCCCCTGGTCGGCGACCGAGGGGCTGATGGATCTGGCCGGTCGCATCCTGCGACGCCCCGGCGGTCTGCTGGTTCTGTACGGCCCCTATCGGGAAGCCGAGGTACCGCTGGCGGCCTCGAACGCGGCCTTCGACGACAGTCTGAAAACGCGAAACCCGGCCTGGGGCCTGCGAGAACGTGCGGCGGTCGAGACCCTGGCCCGGTCGCATGGCCTTGCGGCCACGCGCCGGGTCCAGATGCCGTCGAACAACCTGAGTCTGCTGTTCAGAAGCGCCTGATCAGAGCGCGCTGACAGCGGCCGAAAGCTGGGCGCGTTCGTTCAGCAGGGTCGCCTTGCCGTCCCGGAACACCGCGCCATGCGCCTCGGCCGCCACGCCGAAGCATTCCGCAGCCACAGCCACGCCGTCGGCGAAGGCGATGACCAGCAGATCATGGGCGCGCGCCAGCTCGATCAACGACTTCACGGCGGCCAACGACGCCTCATCCTGCGACCCGCCCGGCACGACCAGGCCCTTCAGCCGGCCCTCGACGATATCCGTCGCCGTCGCCGTCGCCAGCACGGTGACGCCGCCGGTGATCAGGCTGGCGTCGCCGGTCGAGATGGGCGCGAGGCCCACGCCTTCAGCCCGCAGCGCCCCTTCGACGTCGCCCAGTTCGCCGAATTCCATGTCACGTCGCATCACCAGCCCCATGCGCAGCCGGGTGGGAACAGGACGGTTGTAACCAGTGCGACGGGGTCCGGCGGAAGATTTGCTTTGAGCGTACAAGACGTCTCCTTCTAGGGTTTCAATAAAGATCGAGATTCTGCGACGAAGACCGCCGAACCATCGACACGAATGACCAGAAAAACGAAAATCGACGGGTCCGACGGTGGTCGTCCCGCACTCTGGATCGTTTGTGGAATGTCGCCTGATATAGTGAAATATCCGGCCGGATCAACCTTGCGCACCCACGCTTGAAGCCAAGGTGATCATGACAGCCTCGATCCGCTTGCTCGCACCCGCGCCCCGCCCTAGACAGCGCCATTGATTGAGCGACGGAATCCGATGGCCTTCACCCGCACCTATGACGGCGACGAACCCGTCCGCGTAAACAAGTGGCTGGGCCAGACCGGCGTCTGTTCGCGACGCGAGGCCGAGAGCCTGATCGCCGAGGGCCTGGTCTCCATCGACGGCGAGACCATCAGCGACGCCGGCCGCAAGATCGAGCCGGGCCAGACCCTGACTCTGAACGACACCGCCCAGCAGGCCCTGGCCTCGGGCATGACCCTGGTGCTGCACAAGCCGGTCGGCTACGTCTCGGGCCAGCCGGACCCGGGCAAGATCCCCGCCGTGCGCCTGCTGAAGACCCCCAACCGTATCGGCGAGGGCGAGACCCCCGCCCGCGACGCCTCCCTGCCCCCGATCGGTCGGCTGGACGAGGATTCGCGCGGCCTGTTGCTGCTGTCGTCGGACGGCGTGGTGGCCAAGGCGGTGATCGGGCCGGCGTCCGAACTCGACAAGGAATATCTGGTCGTCGTCGACGGGGCGATCACCGAGGGCAAGCTCAGCCGCCTGCGCCACGGCCTGGTGCTGAACGACAAGCCGCTCAAGCCCGCCCGCGTCACCCAGATCGCGCCGCAACGCCTGCGCTTCGTCCTGACCGAGGGCAAGTATCGCCAGATCCGCCGCATGTGCGAACTGGTCGGGCTGGAGGTCGTGGACCTGTACCGCGTCCGCATCGGCCCGCTGGAGTTGGGCGATCTGCCCGAAGGCCGCTGGCGTCACCTGACGCCCGAAGAGCGCGCCGCCCTTATTGCGGCGTCAACGCTCTAAACCACTGCTCCAGCAGTTCGGCCTCAGCCCGCCGCGCGGCCGTCCGTTCGGCGGCCTCGGCGTCCACGCCCCACTGATCTTCCTGGAACATCTCGTCGATGCGGGACAGGTCGAAGGCCGTCCCGCCGGCCAGCACGCCGCGCTCCAGCGCCAGACCTAGCACCGCCGACCCCAGCAGGGGCACGGCCGTCGCCAGTCCGGTCAGCCTGAAATCGTCCAGCGAGAGGGCGTGGGCCTTCACCCGCGCCATGGCCTCGGGCGACTGGGCGCGGTGCACGATCCCCGTCGCGGCCTCCAGCGCCACCCCCATCTCGCGCGCGGCCCAGTCGCGCCACGGTCCCCATTCGCGCTGCTGGCGCTCGACCAGGGGCGTGGGATGCTCGGCCAGATAACAGACCACGTCCGAGCCGGCATAGGCGGCGATCTCGTCCGCCACCGGCTCGCGCGCCTGGCCGATCCGGTCTATGGCGGTCGAGGCCAGACGGGTCGCGGGCATGGTCGAGGGATCCAGGAACTGACCCTGGGCCGCCCATTCGTCAGCCACCAGCTGGGCCGCGGCCTGGGTCGGCAGCGCCAGCGGCGCTTTGGCCGGGGTCTTGGGCGTGCGCCCGTCCAGCAGCACGGCCCAGCCGCCCCCTTCAGAAGGATTGGCGGCGTGAGGTCCGACCGACACGGCGGTCCAGAACCGCGACACCCGGTCGGGCGACAGTTCGACGAAGCGGGGGCGGTGCGGGGTGTTGGAATCAGTCATCGGATCGTCCGTACAGTTCAGGCCGGCACGACGTCGAACGCCAGGGTCAGCCGCGTCTCGTCGCCGCCGAACGGCTGGGTGCCGTGCCACATATAGGAAGGGAAGATCACCAGGGTTCCCGGCTGGGGCCGCACATGATGCTGGGCCTCCAGCGTCGGCACGCCGGGCGGGGCCCCAAACCGCAACCAGCCCTCGCGCCCCTCGTCCGCCCCCGTTACCGAAGACGGCAGTTCGATGTGACAGGCCGAGGACAGCCAGCCCTCGGCGTGAATATGGTCGGCGTGGAAACCGTGGGGATGCAGACGCACCGACCAACTGCCCTGAAGACGATAGTCGCCGGTGTTGCGCGCCCGCAGCGGATCCTCACCCGGCCCCAGGGCGGCCATATAGGCCCGGATCGGCGCGTCGATGACCTGGAAGAAGGCGAGGATGGCCGGATCCCGGCTTTCCGACAGTTTGGCCGTCGTCTGGGATCCGCCGCGCAACGACTGGCCGATCGGATGGGCCTTCAGCCCGTGCAGGCCGTGCAGCGCTTGCGCCAGATCGACCAGATAGGCCTCCAGCGACGCCCACCCCGACGGCGCTTCCAGCCGATAGGGCCGCACGAAGGCGGCATAGTCGTACATCTGGTCGTAGCGTGGATCGCCCAGCATCCGCCAGGCCGTGGCCTGACAAGCCAGCACGTGCTGGTTGGTCGGGGCGATCCGCCGCAGGGTATCGATATGAACCATGGCGGCCGCGGCCTGACCCAGAGCCAGCCGGCATTCAGCCTGGACGACGAGAACAGCGATCACCGGTCCGCCCGCCATCACGGCCGCCCGGTCCGCATGAGCCAGGGCGCGTTCAGGGTCCAGCCGCTGTATCGCCTGGGCCGCCGCCAGTTCGCCCGGCGCATCCAGCGCCCCCGCCGTCAGCACCTGATAGGCGGCCTGCGGCTGACCGGCGTAGTCCAGCAGACGGGCCTTGATCTGACGCAGGACCGGTTCGCCCGGCGCCGCCGCGATGGCCTTATCCAGCGGCGCGCAGGCCGCCTCCAGACCGGCGCCCTGCATCCAGATCAACTGGCTGAGGTCGCGCAGGGCGTCGGCGTAGGCGGGGCGTCGCGCCAGAGCCTCGCCATAGGCCGTTTGCGCCGCGTCGAACCGGTTCTGGGCCTGAAGCGCGCGGGCCAGCACCAACCAGGTCTCGGGTGCGTCGCCGCCGATGGCCAGGGTCTCGCGACATGTCGCCTCCGCCGCCTCGGCCCGGCCCAGGTCGCCCAGGGTCGAGGCCAGGTTGTGACGGGCAGGCACGCTCTGGGGCCGCAGGGCGACTAGGCGCCGCGACAGGTCGGCGCTCTCCTCCAACCGCCCGGCCCGTTTCAAAAGATCGGCATGGACCGACAGGGTCTGCCACGGCGCATCCGCGCGCGCGGTCACATCGGCCAACAGCGCCAGCGCCTGATCGATTCGTCCAAGCGCGGCCAGACGCTTGGCCTGTTCGACCGTGGCCTGAACCTCGGCCGTCACCGAATTCTCTTCACGCCCAGGAACGGATCGTCCTCCGCCTCGTCCTCAGAGAAGCCGAAGTGGGCGAAGCCGGCCTTCATTTCGGGGCTCAGGGGCGCCGTGACCTTCAGCACGCCGCCGCGCGGGTGATCCAGCTCGATGCTGCGGGCGTGAAGCTGCAGCTTCAGCGGGCCGGACAGTTCCCTGGATTTCTCGTCGCCGTATTTGGGATCGCCCAGGATCGGGTGGCCGATCCCGGCCATATGGGCGCGCAGCTGGTGTGTCCGGCCGGTAAAGGGCCGCAGGGCCATCCACGAGGCGCGGTGCGAGGCGCGCGACACCGTGCTGAAGGCCGTTTCGGCCGGCTCGGCCTTAGGGTCCTTGCGCTCGGCCGGGCGCATCATCTCGAAATCGTTGATGCCGGTCTTCTTCAGCGGCATGTCGATCTGGCCCGAATAGGGTTTCGGATTGCCGATGACGATGGCCCAGTAGGTCTTCTTGGCCTGACGACGGGCGAAGGCGCCCGCCAGACGCTTGGCGGCCTCCGGTCCCTTGCCCAGCAGCAGGACGCCCGAAGTGTCGCGGTCCAGACGGTGGACCAGGCGCGGCCGGTCCATCCCCTCGCCCCAGGCCGACAGCAGGCGATCAACGTGGCGACTGGTCTTGGTGCCGCCCTGGACGGCCAGGCCGTGCGGCTTGTTGATGGCGATGACCATGTCGTCTTCATAAAGGACCAGCGACTTGGCGAAGGCGATGTCGCGTTCCGACAGGGTATGCAGATCCCCGGCCTGACGCGAGGTGTCGTCCGGGATCGGCGGCACGCGCACGGCGGCGCCGGCGGTCAGGCGGCCTTCCGGCTTGATCCGGGCGCCGTCCACGCGAATCTGCCCGCTGCGGGCCATCTTCTGCACCTGGATGTTGGACAGGTGTGGCCAGCGCCGGCGGAACCAGCGGTCCAGCCGGATGCCGTCCTCGTCCTCGGCGACATAGATGGTCAGGACTTCACGCTTGGGCGCGTCCTCAATGGGGGGCTGGTCGGTCAAAGGGCGGCTCCAAAGGCGCGGCGGGCGACCATCAGGCCGATAAAGAGGGCGACAATGGCCAAAACCACCGAACCGACGACATAAGCGGCGGCCAGGGCGTAATCCCGCCGCTCGATCATCATCACCGCCTCCAGGGAATAGGAGGAGAAGGTGGTGAAACCGCCCAGCACGCCGACCGCGGCGAACAGGCGGATCGTCTCCTGCTGCGCCCCGCCCTTGAAGGCCAGCCAACCGATCAGCAGGCCCATGGCCAGACCGCCCAGAACATTGGCGGCGAAGGTGCCCATCGGCCATCCGGCGTTCGGGGCCAGTCGAGCGGCCAGAAGGCCGAGGCCGAACCGGGCCATCGAGCCCAGGGCTCCGCCGGCGGCGACAAGAAGAAACCGTGTCATGATCCGGCGCTATATACGCCGCCGCCGCCGAAAGCGAAGCCTCCGGCGCCGTCACGCCCGTCTGACCGAAACTTCACTTGCCTTGAGACAGAGTTAACGGCGATATCCGACGGAAGTCGGGAAGCGGTTTTGGGGAAGCCAAGTCATGTCGCAGGAAGACAGCCAGAGCCCGGTGATCGCGCCGACAATGACGCCGCCGCCGCCCGCCGTCGCACCGGAGGCGCCGGCCGCCGCACAGCCGCACGATCTGGCGGAAGAGGCGCCTGAGACGCCCCGCGCGCCGCCGCCGAATCCGACGCCCAACGACACCCCGGCCGTGTCCGATGAAGGCGTGCTGCGCCCCATCCAGGAGAGCGACTATTTCACCCTGGACGACGCCTCAATCGCCAAAATCTCAGGCAATATCGACCTCTATTTCAACCAGCCGCTCGACATCTTTCCCTTCTGGGAGAACGAGAAAAAGCCCGACCGTTTCCACGTCCTGTTCTCGCGCCAGATCGAGGAACGGTTCCCGGCCGACCGCGACATCCGCGGCCGGGTTCACGCCTATGGTCGGCGCATCTTCCGCGCCCTGTGCGTCCATGTCGGCGTCAAACGGCTGACCCAGGCGCTGGCCTTGATCGCCTTCGCCATCCTGGCCGAGATGGGACCGACCCTGTTCGCAGGCTGGGCCGGCGGCCAACCCGCTGGTTTGGGGCTGAGCGTCCTGGCCATGCTCATCACGGGCGGACTCTTCTTCGGCGTCTCGACCATCCTGTTCATCCAGTACCGATTCCGGCTGGAGAATGATTCCTACGAGCTGTCGCGCGAGATCGTTCAGCGGACGCGGGAGTTGCAGAACCTGTTCACCAACGCCCGGGCCCTGTCAGACCAGGCGGAGACCACCTATCAGATGGACGGCAAGGCCTGGGGCCAGCGCGCCCTCTACTTAACGCGGCTGGTCCTGTGGATCGGCGCGCGGATGGAATATCTGGAGAAGTTCATCCAGATGGAGCTGTGGCGGGTGCGGCGCGAGCGCTACTGGATGCGCTGGCTGGGGCGGATCACCACGCCGACGGTGCTGCTGATCTGGCTGATCGTCTTCGCCTTCGTGCCGGCCCCGACCACCAACGAGGTCGGCTTCCGCCTGTTACAGGTTCTGGCCATCGTGCTCGCCTTCGGCGTGTCCTGGCTGTCCTATTTCCGCTGGCAGACGCCGGCCGACGCCATCCAGGCCAAACTGGGCGCCGAAAGCTGGGTCCGTTACGCCTCGCTGGACGTGGACAACACCGTCGGCGACCAGGTGCGGCGCGACAAGGAACGACTGGTCGAGTACCGCGCCCTGACGAGAGGGCGCTGATCAGCGCGGGATGGAGGCCTGCACCGACCGGGCGTCATAGGCGTTCGGACGGTCGGGCTTCTGGCCCCGTCCCATGACGATCTCCAGCGAGGTCGAGGTCGGGCTGGGGCCGCTGAAGTTCAGGCCCAGGCCCACGCCGACGCCCGAGGCCGAATAGCCGCCGTAACGGCTGGAGCCCCCGCCGATGGAGACGCTGGGCCGCACCCCGCCCGCGCCGCCGGGCCGGCCGTCGGTCCAGCTCTGGGTCACTTCGAACCAGTCATAGCCCTGTTCGGTGGTCAGGTCGGCGGCCCGCACCAGCGCATAGTTGGCAACTGCGCCCGGCGCGCCGACGCCGTCATAGGTGACGCGGAAACGGTTGGATTCGATCCTCTGCTCCGAATACCCCTGCCCGCCCGGCGCGCGCTGGGCGCCATAGGGGGCCAGGCTGGCGCAGGCGCTCAGCGCCAGGGTGGATGCGGCGATGCCGAGAATGACGATACGCTTCATGGCGGTGTCTCCCTTTGGACAGCATAGCGTTGCTTCAGCCGAGACGTTCCGTCCAGAGGCCTACAGGCTCAGGGCCTCACGAAGGGCCGCGAAATCGGCGGGCGGCGGCGCCTCGACCGTCGTCGTCCCGCCCTCCGGATGGGGAAAGCTCAGCTTGGCGGCGTGCAGCATCAGGCGCGGCGCCGGCCCCACCTCTGTCGTCAACGCCCCGCCATAGCGAACGTCCCCGATCAGCGGCCGACCCAGATGGGCCATATGGACCCGCAGCTGGTGCATCCGCCCGGTTAGCGGCTCCAGCTCTACCACCGCGCCCTGGTCGTTGGCGGCCAGGGTCCGATAGCGGCTCTGCGAGCCTTGCGCCCCGGGCGCGTCGAAGGCGACGACGCGCATATAGGACTCGCGCCCGATCTCCTCACGCCGCAGCGGGGCGTCGATGGTCCCGGACGCCGGCTCCGGCGCGGCGGACAGCAGGGCCAGATACTGTTTGCGGAACCGCCGCATCTGCAGCGCCTTGCCCAGAAAACCCGCCGCCGGCTTGGTCTTGGCCGCCAGGATCACGCCCGAGGTGTCGCGGTCCAGCCGATGCACCAGCTCCGGCCGTTTGCCGTTCGACCGCGCGAAGGCCCACAGCAGATCGTCCAGCGTATGGGCCTGAATCCGCCCGCCCTGACTGGACAGGCCGGACGGCTTGGAAAAGGCGATGACGTGTGCGTCCTCGTGGATCACCCACGACCGGACGGCGGCGATCTCATCCTCGGACAGGGCGACGGGGGTGCGGGTTGTCATCGGGGGCTTCTAGAGGTCAGTCCCCTGCCCCGTCCACCGCCGCGTCCTTGGCAAGCCGCGCCCGCATCTCGGCCCAACGCTCCAGACGCGCCTTGACCTTCTCCTCATGCCCCTCGCCCTTGGGCTTGTAGAAGGTGCGGCGCTCCATCTCGTCGGGGAAGAAGTTCGCGCCCGAGAAACCCTCGGGCGTGTCCGGGTCATATTGATAGCCCTTGCCGTAGCCCAGCGACTTCATCAGCTTGGTCGGGGCGTTGCGAATATGGGCCGGCGGCATCAGCGACCCCGTCTCATAGGCCGCCTTCTTGGCCGCCTTGAAGGCTTCGTACACCCCCACCGACTTGGGCGCGGTCGCCAGGTGGACCACGGCCTGGGCCAGGGCCAGTTCGCCCTCGGGACTACCCAGGAAATCGTAAGTGTCCTTGGCTGCATTGGCGACCAGGATCGACAGCGGGTCCGCCTCGCCGATGTCCTCGACCGCCATCCGCACGATCCGGCGCGCCAGATAGAGCGGGTCCTCGCCCCCGTTCAGCATTCGCGCCAGCCAGTACAGGGCCGCGTCCGGGTCCGACCCCCGCACCGATTTATGTAGGGCAGAGATCAGGTTGTAGTGTTCTTCTCTCGACTTGTCGTAGGCGGGCGCGCGGCGTTGCAGCACGCCGGCCAGCCCCTGAACGTCCAGCCTCTCGCCTTCAGGCAGGTCGAACAGCACCTCCGACATGGTCAGCAGATAGCGACCGTCGCCGTCGGCCAGGGCCAGCATGGCCTGGCGCGCCTCGGGCGACAGCGGCAGGGCCTTCTCCATATGCGCCTCGGCCCGCGTCAACAGCTGATCCAGCGCCGCGTCGTCCAGCCGCTTCAGCACATAGACCTGCGACCGCGACAGCAGCGCCCCGTTCAGCTCGAAACTGGGGTTTTCGGTCGTGGCCCCAACCAGGGTGACGACCCCGGCCTCG
>NZ_JAUSOE010000002.1 GCF_030656255.1 Brevundimonas sp.
CGACTCCGGCAGTGATGATGACCCTTGCTGGCTTCTGGAAGAACACTTCCCTCTCCGACCCTGGTCCGCTGCGCGGGCGCCGGGGATGGTCTCTCCTGCAAGCGGGAGAGGGTCTGGGGCGCGGAGCCGGCGTTCTACTGCGTGGTGATCGGCAGAGTGTCCTCGGCCCGACCGTCGCCCTGAGGGACGGCGACGCCCAGCATCCGGGCCAGGAAAGGCTGGACATCGACGCTGTCGAGGTCGGTCAGGCGGCGGCCCGGGATGACGCCGGGGCCGTGGGCGATGAACAGGGCCTGCATCTCGGGCGCCTGATTGTCATAACCGTGGGCGCCGCCGGGCCGTGTGACAGGCCGGTTGCGTGTGGCCGTCAGCCAGCCGGTCTCGACCAGGCAGACGATCTGGGCCACGCGCGGATTGGAGCCATAGACCAGGCGGGCGGGGACGTCGGCCTTGTTCCAGCATTCCATGTGCGGATGACGCCCGACCAGCTTCTGCTGCACCTCGGCCGCGCGACCCGGCGCAGGGTCGGCGGTCAGGACCGCCCCGCCGTAACCGATCTGAAGCAAGGCCGGGTCGATGATGTCGTCGATCCACACCACCCGGTCGGGCGAGGTGGCGGCCATGCCGTGGTCGGACACAAGGACCAGCAGGGCGCGGTCATACAGGTTCCGCGCCTTCAGCCCCTCGACCAGCCGGCCGATGGAGGCGTCCACCGAGGCGACGGCGGCGCGGGTCTCGACCGCATCCGGCCCATGGTGGTGACCGGCGGTGTCGACGATGTCGAAATAGAGGGTCTCGAACTTCGGCCGTTCGTCAGCCGGCAGGTCCAGCCAGGACAGGACCCGGTCCACGCGGGCGTCGCCCGACATCGACTGGTCAAAGGGCGCCCAGCGGCTGGGCCGTACGCCGTCGATCTCGACCTCGGACCCCGGCCAGAACATGGTCCCGGTGCGGACGCCCGCCTTCTCGGCCGTGACCCAGATCGGTTCGGCCTGGTCCCAGAAGCCGCTCTCCTTGCTGGCCATGGTGAATACGCCCAGGTCGGCGTCGGTGAAACGGTTGGCGACGACGCCGTGGTGGTCCGGATGCAGGCCCGTGACCAGCGTGTAGTGGTTGGGGAAGGTCACGCTGGGAAAGGACGGACGCATCGGCCCGAAGGCGCCCCCGGCGACAAGCCCGTCCAGGACCGGGGTCGCGCCCTGGCCCAGACAGTCGGGACGGAAACCGTCGATGGAAATCAGAATCACCAGATCGGGAAGGTCAGTCCGAGTCGCAAGGGTCGAAACGACCGGGGATTGCGCGACCGGTGCGGTCGAGGCCGGGGCGGCGGCGCAGGACGCAACCGCCAGTGCGGCGGCGAGCGCCAGGGCGGACGTAATGAAGCGAGACATGGGCGAACTCGGAAGCGACACGGAACCATTGCCTAAACTTAATGGGCGACAGCCGCGCGACGGCTTGTGGGAACCGCGTTCGCACGCCAAGCTCGCCTTATGGAAACCGTCATCGAAATCCGCGGCCTGACCAAGACCTATGGGACGGTGAAGGCCCTGGACGGCCTGACCCTGTCGATCCCGCGCGGCGGGGTCTATGGCATCCTCGGCCCCAACGGCGCCGGCAAGTCGACCCTGTTCCGCACCCTGCTGGGCCTGATCCGCCCGACCGAGGGCGAGGCCACGGTCATGGGCGGACGGATCGGCGATCCTGCGGCGACGCGCCGCATGGGGTCGATGATCGAGACCCCGCGCTTTCCTCCCTTCATGACGGCGCGCCAGGTGCTGGAATGGCTGGCCCTCGCGCATGGCGGCGTGACATCGGCCGAGATCGACAACTGGCTGCAACGCGTAGGCCTGACCGAGGCGGCCAACCGGCGCGTAAAAGGCTTTTCGGTCGGGATGCTGCAACGCTTGGGCGTCGCCGCCGCTCTGATGACCAAGCCGGATCTCGTCATCCTGGATGAACCCACCAGCGGCATGGATCCGCCCGGCATCCAGGAGATGCGGGCCCTGATCCGCAGCCTGGCCGACAACGACGGCGTCACCGTCATCTTGGCCAGCCACCAGTTGCAGGAAGTTCAGCGCGTCTGCGACCGGGTCGCCATCTTCAACAAGGGCAAGGTGATCACCGAGGGCCGGGTCTCGGACCTGACCGCCTCGGGCGAGCGCCTGCGCCTGTCCGTCACGCCCCTGGCCAAGGCCATGGGCGTGCTGGGCGAGCGAGCGACCCTGGACGGCGACGCCCTGATCGCCGCCGTGCCCCGCGCCGAGGCGGCGGCCACGATCCGCGCCCTGGTCGAGGCCGGGGTCGAGATCGAGGAGGCCCGCTGGATCGGCGCCGACCTGGAGGACGTCTTCATGAGCGAGACCGGCTGGACCGGGGTGCAGGGCACGCCTGTGAAGGGGACCGATCATGCTGGTTGATGCGCTGAAATCCGAGGCCTATCGCGTCTCGCGCAATCGCACTGCGGTCTTCTGCAGCGTCCTGCTGACGCCCTTGCTGTTCGTCTTCGGCGGCCTGGCCTATCTGATCATGGCCAAGACCAAGGGCGACGCCCTAGCGGCCAAGGCCAATCTGCCGGCCGAGTTGGGCAACCAGCCGGTCAATCTGGCCGAAGCCTTCGGCTTTGCGGCCGGCAACGGCGCCAACGGCGTGCTGCTGGTCTTCATGCTTCTGGCGGCGGCCAGCGTCTACGCCGGCGACTACCGCTGGGAGACCTGGCGTCTGATCAGCGCCCGCAACGGCCGGCCCTGGCTCCTGCTGGGCAAGATCGGGGTGATGAAGGCCTTGGCCATGATCGCCATGCTGGCCATGCTGATCGCCGCCTTCATCTTCTTCATCTCCCAGGCCGTGGTCGCCGGGCGGCCGATGAACTTCGACCTGTCCGACTTCGATCTGGGCCAGTTCCTTCTGACCTGGCTGCTGTCCTATATCCGCATCGTCCAGTACGGCCTCATCGCCCTTCTGGCCGCGGTGGTCAGCCGTTCGCTGCTGGCGGCCCTGTTCGTGCCCTGGGCCCTGGGCTTCGCCCAGTCCATCCTGGGCGGGCCGCTGATGCCGCTGATCGGCTGGACCCCCGCCGACTGGGCGGCGCAGCTGCTGATGCCCGGCCTGGCCTATGACACCCTGAAGGCTGCGGTCTCGCCCACCCCGATGCCTCTGCCCGAAGGCGTGGTCATGAAGGCGATCGTCAGCCTGGTCCTGTGGTGCGTCGTGCCGGTCGCGGCCTCTATCGCCTGGTTCCAGCGCCAGGATCTGTCGAAGGAATAGGCGGCGGAGGGCTGAGCGCGCCCTCCGTCGTCAGCCAGTCGCGGAAGGCGTCCACGGCCGCGTCCCGGCGCCCCTCGGGACGCAGGAAGGCGAACCAGGACGGACGTTCGACGAAGCCGAAGGGCGCCGACAGCCGACCCGCGACGACGTCCGGCGCCACGAAGGCCCAGGGCGCGATGGCCACGCCCATGCCGGACACGGCGGCCTCGACCATCGAATGATTATGGGCGAATTCGCGCTCCACTGCGGCCGCAGGCAGGTCCAGCCCCACCAGCTCGGCCCAGGCCGGCCAGGCCCGACGGAAGGTGGCCGAGCGCAGGCGCGGGGCGCCGGCCACGGCCGCAAGCGTCGGCAGGCGCGCCATCACCTCCGGCGCCCCGACCGGCCCCTGATACTGCAGCATGAAATGCGTGACCTCCGCGCGCGGATGCGCCTGATCCGGCTCGACGATGCGGATGGCGCCGTCGAACCGGTCGCGACGATAATCGACCGGCTGGTAGGATTCGGAGATTCGGACCCGCACCTCGGGATGGGCCTCCAGAAACCCCGGCAGGCGCGGGATCAGCCATTTCAGCGCGAAGGTGCCCAGGCAGGATATCTCGATCTCGCGCGCCGCGCCGTGACGGGTCGTCTGAACCGCGTCGGCTATGGCGCCGAAGGCCGGGGTCAGCCGCTCGGCCAGTTGCGCGCCCGCCTCGGTCAGGACCAAGGCGTGACGCGGGCCGGACACCAGCACGACGCCCAGCGAGGTCTGCAGAGCCGCGATCTGGCGGCTGACCGCGCCATGGGTGACGCAAAGCTCTGCGGCGGCGCGGGTCATGCTGCCGTGCCGGGCGAAGGCCTCGAAGGTGCGCAGGGCGTTCAAAGGGGGCGGCGCGGCGGGCTTCATGTGACTTCCCCTCACAGACCCCTGCCCGCTTAATCGATTTCGGGCTCCAAGGAAATCGGCTCCAACCCGGCCCATGCCTCAGTTGGACCCGCCGCCGCGCCCGCCCAAACGCACCCGCCTGGACAAGATGGTCTACGGCCTGTGCGTTCTGCTCATATGGATCCTGGCCCTGGGCGAGGCCTTCACCGGCTAGAGCCGCTTCTCCATGAAGACATCGGCGCGGGCGTAGGGGGTCGGGCGGGGCGGCAGGTGGACGAAGCCGAAGCTCTCGTACAGGGCGATGGCCGGCGTCAGGGCGCTGTTGGTCTCCAGGTACAGATGCGTCGCCTGCGCCTGGCGCGCCGCCGCCTCGCAGGCCTCCAGCAGACGCCGCGCCAGGCCCAGGCCGCGCGCAGCGGGCGTCACCGTCATCTTCGACACCTCGAAGCCGTCGGGAATCCGGATCAGGGCGCAGCAGCCGACCGCCTCCCCGTCCCGTTCGGCGATGAAGATTCGGCCGCCTCCGGCGATGAAGACCCCGTGCGGATCGTCGATAGACCGCCGATCCTTGGCCTCGATGACAAACCCGCCCTCGGCCAGCCAGGCTTCATTCAGCCGGGCCCAGGCGGCGGCGTGGTCGGGGCGGTATTCGACGATGGCGATGGACATCCGCGCCTCTTGCCCCATGTCCGGTCAAAGCAAAAGGGCGGCCGGATCGCTCCGGCCGCCCTTTCGAACATCAGTCTCGTTAGAGACGAAAGGCTTAAGCCTCGTCGTCACCTTCGAAGACCAGGACCGGACCGGAGTCCTTGCCCTTGGCTTCGACGTCGCGATCGACGAACTCGATCACGGCCATCGGGGCGTTGTCGCCGTGACGGAAGCCGGCCTTCATGATGCGGATATAGCCGCCGTTGCGTTCGGCGTAGCGCGGGCCGAGCGTTTCGAACAGCTTGCCGACCTGCGGCACGTCACGGACCTGGCTGATGGCCTGACGACGCGCGTGCAGATCGCCCTTCTTGGCCAGGGTGACCAGCTTCTCGACGAAGGGACGCAGTTCCTTGGCCTTGGGCAGGGTCGTGGTGATTTGCTCGTGCTTGATCAGCGAGGCGGCCATGTTCGCGAACATGGCGGTGCGGTGGCTGGTCGTGCGACCGAGTTTACGATGGGCGGCGCCGTGGCGCATCTGGGTCTCTCCTACTCCGGAACCGGTATCCCAACAGGGACCTGGAACCGTAATCTTCTAACCGCCCCGGCATTCTCCCGAGGGAGACGGGCGGAGGGTTGAACTTAGATCTGGTCGTCGAACTTCTTGGCCAGATCTTCGATGTTTTCGGGCGGCCAGTTCGGCACGTCCATGCCGAGCGAAAGGCCCATCGTCGCGAGAACTTCCTTGATCTCGTTCAGCGACTTGCGGCCGAAGTTCGGGGTGCGAAGCATTTCGCCCTCGGTCTTCTGGATCAGGTCGCCGATGTAGACGATGTTGTCGTTCTTCAGGCAGTTGGCCGAACGGACCGACAGCTCCAGCTCGTCCACCTTCTTCAGCAGGGCCGGGTTGAAGGGCAGGTCGGGCTTGCCGTCCGACTGCTCGACAGCCTTCTTGGGCTCTTCGAAGGTGATGAAGATCTGCAGCTGGTCTTGCAGGATGCGCGCGGCATAGGCCACGGCGTCAACCGGCGAGACGGCGCCATTGGTTTCAACTTCCAGCAGCAGCTTGTCGTAATCCAGCGACTGGCCCTGACGGGTCGGCTCGACGCGATAGGCGACGCGCTTGACCGGCGAATACAGGGCGTCGACGGAGATCAGGCCGATCGGCGCATCTTCCGGACGGTTCAGCTCGGCGGCGACGTAGCCCTTGCCGTTCTGGACGGTCAGTTCCATGCGGACCGACGCGCCGTCGTCCAGGGTGCAGATGACGTGATCGGGGTTCAGAACCTCGATGTCCGCCGGCACGTCGATCTGGCCGGCCGTCACGGCGCCGGGGCCCGTGGCGCGCAGGGTCATGCGCTTGGGGCCTTCGGCGTGCATGCGCAGCGCCAGTTGCTTGATGTTCAGGACGATGTCGACCACGTCTTCCCGCACGCCTTCCAGCGACGAGAATTCATGAACGACGCCGTCGATCTGGATGGCTGTGACAGCCGCGCCTTGCAGCGAGGACAGCAGAACGCGACGGAGCGCGTTGCCGAGCGTCACGCCGAAGCCACGTTCGAGAGGTTCGGCCACCAGGCGCGCCTTGCGCTGGGCGTCGGAACCGATCTCGATCTGCGGCTTCTCGGGACGGATCAGCTCTTGCCAGTTTCTTTCGATCATTTTGTCCCTCGAACGGGTTTCGTCGGCTCCGGCCTTGTCGACGAGGCCATGGTGGAGCCGACGGAGATGGGGGTGCTTTAGGCGGTGTCGCTTAGACGCGACGACGCTTGGGCGGACGGCAACCGTTGTGCGGCATCGGGGTGACGTCGCGGATGGTGGTGATCGTCAGACCGACCGACTGCAGCGCGCGCAGGGCCGATTCACGGCCGGAACCCGGACCCGAGACGTTCACTTCCAGCGTCTTCACGCCGTGTTCCTGCGCCTTCTTGCCGGCGTCTTCAGCGGCCATCTGGGCCGCATACGGGGTCGACTTACGCGAGCCCTTGAAGCCCATGTGACCGGCCGACGACCAGGAAATCGCGTTTCCTTGCGCGTCGGTGATGGTCACCATGGTGTTGTTGAAGCTGGCGTTCACGTGGGCGACGCCCGAGGTGATGTTCTTGCGCTCGCGCTTCTTTACGCGACCCGGTTCCTTGGCCATGTGTCTGTCTTACTTCTTCTTGCCGGCGATCGGCTTGGCGGGGCCCTTGCGGGTGCGGGCGTTGGTGTGCGTGCGCTGACCACGGACCGGCAGGCCCTTGCGGTGACGCAGGCCGCGGTAGCAGGCCAGGTCCATCAGACGCTTGATGTTCATCGACGTCTCGCGACGCAGATCGCCCTCGACCGTATGGTCCTTGTCGATCGTTTCGCGGATCGACAGGACTTCGGCGTCCGTCAGCTGGTTCACCCGGCGAGCCGGCTCGATGCCGACCTTTTCGGTGATGTCCTTGGCGGCGGCGGGGCCGATGCCATGGATGTACTGAAGCGCGATTTCAACGCGCTTGTTGGTCGGGATGTTGACGCCAGCAATACGGGCCACGAAATTCTCCAGATACGCGTTAGTCAGACGCAACAAACGCTCCGGTTAACAAACCAGGAGCGTGGCGCCCTTCGCGGGAAGGCGCCCTTATACAGATGATTCACATCGCGTCAACGCCTGAGCGCAATGACGGCGACTGGGGCCCGCACAACCAGCAATCCACGTCGCCGATCGGGCTGCCCGGGGGGACGGCGACGGGGTGACGTTGATCGCTCAACACTTGATCCAATCGATCGCGATCGGTCAATAGGCCGCTCAGCCAGCGGTCGTGCGCGCGCTGTACCGGATCGGCGGCGCGCGAGCCCCGCAGGCGGGCGCCGATCGTCTCCAGTTCGGCGTCGATCAGGGCGGCGGCGGTGCCGGACAGATCCTTGCCGTGCGCCAGGCCGGCCAGGGTCAGGACATATCGGGCCTGAACCCGACGCGCCGGTTCGGCCAAGCGTCCTGCTGCGGGCTTGAAGACGGCGGTCGTGGTCCGATCCAGAACGGCGGGCAAACCCAGGGCCTGGGGATCGCGGGCGGTCGCTTCGACTAGCCGGTTGACACGTTCCGGCGCGAACAGGCCCGACAGGGTGACCTCGGCCGCCACATCGGCCGCAGCCCCGGCGTCGAATCCGCGCCCGGTCTCGCCCGGGAAGACTTCGATCTGGTGCTGAATGTCGCTGTCGCCCGACTGCTGCTGCGCCAGCAGGTCCAGCAGCGGCACGGGCAGGACCAGCTCGGCCGGATCCAGGGTGGCGATCAGGGCGTCCAGCGCCGCCGACTGGGTCGCGGCCGGAACTGGCGTCGCCATCTCGCGCCCGTCACCGACGATGGGGAAGCCGTAGTCGGTCCCCCCAACCAGCTTCAGCACCGCGTCCACCTGGTAGCGGTGATACAGATAGATCGGGACCAGCCGGCGTCGCAGATCATTGACCGGGGATCCGGCCGGCAGATTGCGCAGGCCGAACCGGTCCAGGGCGATACGCCGCACCTGCATCAGATGGCTTAGTTCTGCGACCGGGTCCGCGCCATTGTCCCACAGACTGCCCCAGGGCTGGCCCATCGACGGCACGCGAGCATCAGCGTCAGAGACGAAGCGCAGCCGCGCGGCCCCTGCCCTCGCCTTGGCGTCCAGGGTCGCGGCGTCGGCGGGCGCGTACAGCCAGTCGATGGCGAAATCATCCCACGCCCCCATGCCGACGCCGTAAGCCTGGGTGAAGTCCAACGCCTGATCCTCCCCGATTCCGATCACCGGCACCGGATAGTCCATCACGGAGGCCCGCTCCTGGGTCGAGGCCGCGAAATTGTGCATCAGGCCGATGGCGTGGCCGACCTCGTGCGCCGACAGCTGACGGATTCGGGCCAGGGCGACGCGCTGGGGATCGTCCTGGGCGCCCGTGCCGGTGCGGTCTGCGCCGACCAGGCCTTCGAAGATCAGCATGTCCTGACGGACGCGCAACGAACCCAGCAGAACCGAACCCTTGACGATCTCGCCGGTGCGCGGATCGACCACGCTCTGGCCATAGGACCAGCTGCGTGTCGCGCGGTTGACCCAGTTGATGACATTGTAGCGGGCGTCAATCGGATCCACGCCCTCAGGCAGGACCTCGACGCGGAAGGCGTCGATAAAGCCCGCCTTGTCGAAGGCGTCTGCCCACCACAGGGCGCCCTCGACCAGGGCCGAACGGATCGGCTCCGGCGCGGCGCGGTCGACATAGAATACGATCGGCTTGACCACGCTCGAGCGCGCGGCGCTGGGATCGGTCTTCTCCAGTCGGAAGCGGCTGGCCAGACGCGAAACGATGGGCGCAGCCAGCGGCGCCGAGAAGTCGGCCACCACCTGATTCATCGCCCCGGTGCGTGGATCAAACGGCCGCGCCTGATAGCCGTCGTCCGGCAGTTTCACGAAGCTGTGGTGGACGTTGAAGGTGACCAGACGGGATTCGGGGGCGATGCGCGACACCTCGCGTCCCGCGTCGTCCGAAGAGAAGGTCAGGCGCGCCTCCAGCTCGAGGTTCTCGGGAAAGGCCCTGGCGGCCGAAGCGTCGACCAGGCTCAGATCCGCGACCGGCTTGAACGTTCCCTGCCCCGCCTGTTTCAGGGCGGCGGCGATGCCGGTCGCGTCCCAGGTCAGGAACTTGCCGATGTCGACCACCACACCGCCGTCCGACGTGCGGCTGTCGATGGCGCCGGACCAGACGGTCGAGCTCAAGAAGGCGTCACGAGCGGCCGCCTGTTCATCGACCGAGCCGTTGGGCGCGCGATAGGCGGGGTTCTCGTATTCGGCGACGACGCGGTCGCCGATCTTGCGGAAAACCAGGATATGGGTCGGCCCAATCTGAGCGCGGTCCAGGCCGGTGACCGCCGACCCGACGCCGGTCCGCAGGGTGGTGAAATGGATGACCCGCGCCATGACGCCATCGGCGTCCGGGGCCGGCAGTTCCAGCTTCACAGTCCCGCTGTCCTGATCGACCCGCAGAGGGAACAGACCGTCGATAGTCTGGACGGACGAGGCGGTCGGCGGAGAGGCTGGAGCCAAGGCCAGGGCGGGCGCCGCGCCACAGGCCAGAACCAGGGCGAGCGCCGTCGCCGTCGTCATTCGCATCATCGAACATCCCCCGTGAGCCGCCCATAGAGGGGCGCGCTGAAAGCCCTGTCAACGAAGGTCGTTCAACGCCGAGGCGGAATGCCGAAGTCGATGCCGACCGTCACCGGCTGCCCCTCGACGGGGCGCCCGTTCTCGGTCGCGGGCTGGAATCGGAAATAGTTCGACACCGCCAGCCCGCCCGCGCCGAAGCCGAAACCGGCGGGGCTTTCGCTGACCACGCGACAGGCCTCCAGCCGGCTGTCCAGGCGAATGCGGCAAGACAGCTCGACCCGGCCATAGCGGCTGCGGGCCTGGCGCGGGTGATTGGCGCGGATCTGGGC
>NZ_JAUSOE010000005.1 GCF_030656255.1 Brevundimonas sp.
AGCAGTTGCTCGCACATCTTCTTCGCCTCGGCGGCCGGATCCGCGGCGCCGTCGAGATCGAATTCGATCAGCTTGCCGACACGGGCGTCGGACACCCCGGCCCAGCCCAGACCGTGCAGGGCGCCTTCGACGGCCTTGCCCTGGACGTCCAGCACGCCGGGCTTGAGGAAGACGTGAACCTTGACCTTAGCCATTAATGCAGCCCCCCTTGGATCACCGTGGGCATGCCCTTCATGATGCCCAGGCGACGCGCGACTTCGGTGTAGGATTCGATGACATTGCCCAGGTCGCGGCGGAACCGGTCCTTGTCCATCTTCTCACCGGTGGCGGCGTCCCACAGACGGCAGGAGTCGGGGCTGATCTCGTCGGCCAGGATGACGCGGCTGAAGTCGTTTTCCCAGATGCGGCCGAACTCGATCTTGAAGTCGACCAGGGTGATGCCGACGGCGCCGAACATGCCCGACAGATAGTCGTTCACCCGAACCGTCATCGCCAGGATGTCGTCCAGTTCCTGGGTCGAGGCCCAGTTGAAGGCGGTGATATGCTCTTCGGTGACCATCGGGTCGTTGAGCTCGTCCTTCTTGTAGTAGAATTCGATGATCGAGCGGGGCAGGGGCGTGCCTTCCTCGATGCCCAGGCGCTGGCTCATCGAGCCGGCGACGATGTTGCGGCAGACGACTTCCAGCGGAATGATCTCGACTTCACGGATCAGCTGCTCACGCAGGTTCAGACGTTTGATGAAGTGGTTGGTCACGCCGATGCCGTTCAGGCGCGACATGATGAATTCGCTGATCTGGTTGTTGACCACGCCCTTGCCTTCGAGGACCGCCTTCTTCTGCGCATTGAACGCGGTGGCGTCGTCCTTGAAATACTGGATCAGGGTGCCGGGCTCAGGTCCTTCGTACAGGATCTTGGCCTTGCCTTCGTAAATTTTCTTGCGCTTGCTGTTCATATTCCGGTCCCGGCTTACGGGCGCCCTCCAGAAACAAAAATCGCGCGGCCATAATGGAAAGGGGAAGACCCGGTCCTGGCGGCGCGTTTTGGAATCGTTCGGGCAGTCAATCTCGTTCGGCGACTCCTTAGCCGAACGCGGCCTCCGATACAAATGAGGCGAAACGGTTGTGTGGGCGGGCGCAGCGCGCGGATGCGACGGAAGTCATGTTGCGTTCAGACACGGTCGGGCTATAGACGGCGCTTGCCCCGAGGTTAGCGGGGCGTTCGGAGCTATGCTGAGCGACATGACGACCTTCGACGATCGGGAAAAAGGCTACGAGGCCAAGTTCGCCCTCGATCAGGAGCAGGAATTCAAGGCCATCGCCCGGCGCAACAGGATGTTGGGCCACTGGGCGGCCGAGAAGATGGGCCTGTCGGCTGAAAGCAGCGACCAGTACGCGGCGGCCATCGTGCGCGCCGATATGGAGCAGCCGGGCGACGAGGACGTGTTCCGCAAGGTCGCCGGCGACTTCAAAGCCTCGGGCCTGTCGGTGTCCGAGGGCGAAATCCGCTCCAAGATCGACGAACTGGCCTCCATCGCCCGCGAGCAGATCCGCGCCGGCGAATAGGATCTGGCCTTCGGGCAATGTGAGAATTCGAAAGGGCCGCACCCGGGGGAAAGTGCGGCCCTTTCTTTTTGCCGGGGACGTTGGGGGATGTCTCACCCGGCGTACTGTGCGTCTCGCGCCCTTGAAGAACACAAGACGCCGGATTTGGTTTCAGCCCGTTCCGGGCGGGCCGAAATTATTTTTAGGGCATCAGAACCGTATCGACGACATGGACCATGCCGTTCGACTGGGCCACGTCGGCCTGGGTGATGGTGGACGTGCCGCCCTTGGCGTCGGTAATGACCCAGGTGTTGTTCGGGCCGGCTGCGACCTTCAGTTCCTCGCCCTGGACCGTCTCCAGAGTCGCGGTTCCGCCGTTGGCCTGGGCCTGGGCGGCGATGTCGGCGGCGGTCAGACGGCCGGCGACCACATGATAGGTCAGGATTTTCGTCAGATCGTCTTTCATCGCCGGCTGCATCAGGGCGGTGCGAGTCGCCTCGGGGATCTTGTCGAAGGCGGCGTTGTCCGGGGCGAAGACGGTGAAGGGGCCGGGGCCCTGAAGCGTCTCGACCAGGCCTGCGGCCTGAACGGCGGCCACCAGGGTGGACAGGTTCGAGGCCTTGGACGCATTGGCGACGATGGTTTCGTTCGGGCTCATGGCCGCGCCGCCGACCATGGGGTCGGCCGCCATGGGGGCCATGGCCGTGCCTTCGGCCGGCGCCATGGCGGTGGATTCGGCCGGGGCCGCCGCTTCGTTGTTGTTGCAGGCGCCGAGCGCCATCAGAGCGCCGCCGGATACGGCGACGAGCATGAGCGTGCGAATCTTGGTCATGGTGTTTCGTTCCCTATTGGTCCGCGCTGGGGCGGTCACGACTAGGTTACGTTCGGGGTGGCCTAAAGGATGCGTGCGGCGTGACAAGATGGCGCAGCTTGACCGTTCAGTCTTCGAATACGACAGTCTTTGTGCCGTGCAGCAAAACGCGGTCTTCCAGGTGTCGCCGCACCGCACGTGCGAGAACTCGACGCTCTATATCACGCCCTTTACGGATCAAATCTTCGGGCGTGTCGCGGTGGCTGATCCGCTCTACATCCTGTTCGATGATCGGGCCTTCGTCCAAGTCAGGCGTAACATAGTGGGCCGTGGCGCCGATGACCTTCACCCCCCGCGCGTGGGCCTGATGATAGGGGCGGGCGCCCTTGAAGCCGGGAAGGAAGGAGTGGTGGATGTTGATGCAACGCCCCTCCAGTCGGCGGCTGAGATCGTCGGATAGGATCTGCATATAGCGCGCCAGGACGACCAGTTCGGTCCCTGTCGTTTCGATCAGGCGCAGCAGTTCGCGTTCCTGCGCCGGCTTGTCGGCGGCGCTGACCGGCAGGTGGTGGAAGGGGAGGTCGCCCAGATCGACATGACCGATCTGCTCGCGCGGGTGGTTCGACACGATCGCCGTCACCTGCATCGGCAGTTCGTCGATCCGCCAGCGATACAGCAGGTCCGCCAGACAGTGATCGAATTTGGACGTCAGGATCATCACCTTGCGCGGCGCCGGCCCGCGCAGGGTCCAGTCCATGGCGAACCGCTCGGCCAGGGGCGTAAAGGCTGCGCGGATCGCCGCCTCCGGGTCGCCGTCCGCCGGTTCGAACACCACCCGCATGAAGAAGGTGGCGCTGGAGGCGTCGCCAAACTGCTGAGCGTCGGAAATATTGGCGTCCCGCTCCAACAGGAAGGCGGACACGGCCGCGACGATGCCGTGGCGGTCGGGGCAGGAAAGGGTCAGGATCATCAGGCGGCAGGCTTTTCAGGCAGAAAGTCGCCTAGTATGGCCCAGCTGTTCGCCTTTGCCGACAAGGATATTGCATGGGCGGGGCTGGAGGACGGCAGATCGATCAGTTCGAATCCATCCAGATTGGACAGGATGCGCCGGCCCAGCCTGGCCGCCAGCTTGCCGTTGAAGGCGACGGCGCGCAGTTCGGGCAGGCTTTTGATCAGGCCGCGCAAGTCGGCGGCCTCGGGGGATCGGATCGCAGCGTCCAGACTGCCGGAGCGCTGGGCCGAGGCGATCACGTCCCACAGCCCGACGCCGCGCGCCTTCAGTCGATCCAGCCGGTCGGCATAGGGCAGGGCGGGCAGGGCTTCGTGCAGCACGCCGCCGATCAGCGGCCAGAAGCCGTTGCGCGGATGGGCGTAATACTGGGACGCCTTCAGCGAGGCATCGCCGGGCAGGCTGCCGAGGATCAGAAGCCGGGTGTGGGCGTCGACGACGGGGGGAAAGCCGCGACTGCGTTCAGCGGGGCGCCGCCCCGTCACTTGACCGGCGGGTCGTCGCGCAGCCAGCCGGTGATCGAGCGACGTTTGCCGCCTGCGTAGGCGGCGACGGGCGCAACCGAGTGCATGCGCGGCGTCTTGAACACCGTCCAGACGTTGAAACCCGGCTTGAAGCCCCGCTCGATGTCGCCTGCATTGTCATGAAACATCAACTGGCCGCCCCAGTCGGACCGCCAATCGCGCGACAGGCCCAGCGTATAGGCGGCGCGCCGCTCCCCTTCGCCCGTGTCGTCGTGAAGGGTCAGGAAATCACCCGGGCGGAACCAGGTCGCCTGGGCGTCGATCTTGGTCACGCCGGTTTCGCCGGTGACCGCCTTGGCGAACTCGACGAAGGGGATGTCGTTGAAGAACTGGAGCAGCGCATGGGTGGCGTGGCCGGGTTCCTGGCCCGTCAGAAAAGACTTGATGATGGGATAGGCCAAATAGATGAAGGAAAAGCCGTCTCGTCCCTCAATTAGGGCCCTTTGAACCTGCGTGTTCAGGGCCTCACGGCCCAGGGCCTGTATCTCCTGCGGCGACAATAGTTTGCCGCCCTCCGGCGTCTTCAAGGACAGATGCCAGGGGGTGTCATGCTCCAGCGCCAGGTCCAGCCATTCGGCGCTCGCTTCGTCGAGCAGGTCGGGCACCTGCACCATGCCGTCGCGCGCATAGGCCGCCGAATAGTCGCGGGGATCGAGCCGGGGATTGAGCCGGATCGTGCGCTCGGTCATGGGCCTCAGTCTCCGAACACCCGCTTGAACACCACGTCCACATTCTTGGTGTGGTAGCCGAGGTCGAACAGGGCTTCGAGCTGTTCGGCGGGCAGGGTGACGCGCTCGTCGGCTTTCAGGAAATCAAGGAAGGCGCCTTCGCCGCGCCAGACCTTCATGGCGTTCTCCTGCACGGCGGCATAGGCGGCCTCGCGCGAAATCCCGGCTTGGGTCAGGGCCAGCATGACCCGCTGCGAATGCACCAGACCGCCCAGGCGGTCGATGTTGGCCTGCATGTTCTCGGGATAGACGTTCAGCCGCTCGACCACATTGGCCAGGCGGTGCAGGGCGAAGTCCAGGTGGATGGTGGCGTCGGGGCCGATGCCGCGCTCGACTGAAGAGTGGCTGATGTCCCGCTCATGCCACAGGGCGACGTTTTCCATCGCCGGGGTCACGGCCGAACGGACCAGACGGGCCAGGCCGGTCAGGTTCTCGGTCAGGATCGGGTTGCGCTTGTGCGGCATGGCCGACGAGCCCTTCTGGCCCTTGTCGAAGAACTCTTCCGCTTCCAGCACCTCGGTGCGCTGCAGATGGCGGATCTCGACGGCGAGGCGTTCGACAGAGCTGGCGACGACGCCCAGGGCGGCGAAGAAGGCGGCGTGGCGGTCGCGCGGGATGACCTGGGTCGAGACCGGCTCGACCTGGAGGCCCATCTTGTCGGCGACATATTGCTCAACCGCCGGATCAACATTGGCGAAGGTGCCGACGGCGCCGGAGATGGCGCAGGTGGCGATCTCTTCCTTGGCCGTGATCAGGCGGCGCTTGGCGCGCTGGAACTCGGCGTGATAGCCGGCCAGCTTCAGGCCGAAGGTCACGGGCTCGGCGTGGATGCCGTGGCTGCGGCCCACGGTCGGGGTGTATTTATGCTCCTTGGCGCGGGTCTCCAGTGCGGCCAGAACCCGGTCCACGCCGTCGATCAGCAGGTCCGAGGACCGGGCCAACTGAACCGCGAAACAGGTGTCCAGCACGTCCGACGAGGTCATGCCCTGGTGCAGGAAACGCGCCTCGTCGCCGACGATCTCGGCCACATGGGTCAGGAAGGCGATGACGTCGTGTTTGGTGGTGCGTTCGATCTCGTCGATGCGATCGGCGTCGAAGGTCGCGTGCTCGCCCTTGGCCCAGATGGCGTCCGCCGCATCCTGGGGGATGACGCCGAGCTCGGCCATCTTGGTCGCGGCGTGGGCCTCGATCTCGAACCAGATCTGGTACTTGGTCTCTTGCGACCAGATGGCGGCGGCGGCGGGGCGGGAATAGCGGGTGATCATGGGGCGGTCGTGTCGGTCCGGCCGCCTCCGGAGTCAAGGTTTGCGGCGATCTAAAGCTGCCCCATCGTATTGTCGTGATCCACGGCCTGCCGCTTCAGCCAGGCGACGAAGGCCGTGGCGCTGGGTGACGGCGGGCGGTCGCGGGGCTGGACGACATAATAGGCGAAGCCGACCGCTTCCGAGCCGTCGGGGAAGGGGGCGACCAGGCGGCCCGAGGCCAGGTCGGCCTGGGCCAGGGTGCGTTTGGCCAGGGCGACGCCGCGGCCGGCCATGGCGGCCTCGATCAGCAGGCCCGACTGGTTGAAACGCGAACCCCGCCGCGGGTCGGGATGGCGCACCCCGCGCGCCTTCAGCCACATGGCCCAGTCGGGGCGGCTGGGGTCGCCGTCGTTGGACATGTCGTGCAGCAGGGTGTGGCGCATCAGGTCGGCGGGCGTGCGGATCGGGTGTTCGCCGTCCATCAGAGAGGGAGCGCAGACGGGCAGGACCGTCTCGGTCATCAGCCGGTCCACCGTCAGGCCGGGATAGTCGCCGGGGCCGTAGCGGACGGCCAGATCCACCTTGCCCTCGGTCAGGTCGGCCGGCTCCATATCGGCCGAGATCCACAGTTCGATCTCGGGATGGGCGGTGTGAAAGTCGTCCATGCGGGGCATCAGCCATTTGGAGGCGAAGCCGGGCGCAACGCTGATCGACACTTGGCGGCGGCGGGGCGGTTCGCGCAGCAAGGCCGAGGCGTCCATCAGCCGTTCAAACCCCTCGCGCAACAGGGGCACGGAGGAGCGGCCGAGGTCGGTAAGCTGCAACCCGCGCGCCTCACGCACGAACAGGGGGCCGCCGACGATGTCTTCCAGCAGGCGGATCTGTTGGCTGACGGCGCCGGGCGTGACTGATAGTTCGTCGGCGGCGCGCGAGAAATTCAGGTGACGCGCGGCGGCCTCGAAGGCGCGGAGAGCGTTGAGCGGGAGCAGGGAACGGGCCATCGCCGTTAGAAATCCTATCAGCGCGCCAAAGGCAATCTGGTTTGCGGCTGTGGATGCAGAAGCCGAAGGTCCGCGTCCTGACGTCGTCCCTGTTCCCTCTCCCGGCGACCCCGAAAGCAAGACCCATGCGTGTATTTCTCGCCGCCATCCCGCTGGAGGCCGCAAAGATCGTGATCATCGGCGGCGGAGAGCCGGCGCTGGCGAAGCTGCGACTGTTTCTGAACACACCGGCCGAGCTGCTGTGGTTTACGCCGGACGGGGCCCCGCCCCGGATGGAGACGCCCCTGACCGCACCGACGCCACTATTGCGCACGCCGGACGCCGGCGATCTGGCGGGCGCGCGACTGGTGTTCATGGCGCTGGATGACGCGGATGAACTGGCACGGCTGGGCGCTCTGGCCCGGGCGTCGGGGGCGCAGGTCAATGTGGTCGACAAGCCCCATCTGAGCGACTTCCAGACCCCGGCTTTGATCGACCGCGACGAGGTGGTGATCGGGGTCGTCACCGGTGGATCGGCGCCCATATTGGCGCGTGACGTGCGCTCACGCATCGAGGGCGTGCTGCCGGCCGGTCTGGCCAATGTAGCCCGGCTGGCGCGCGAGCTGCGCGACACGGTCAAGGCCACTGTGCCCGACTTCATGGCCCGGCGTCGGTTCTGGGAGAAGGCGTTCCGGGGGCCTGCGGCCGACCTGGCCGCGGCGGGCCGCACGGCCGAGGCGCGGCGCGAAATGCTGCGACTGCTGAACTCGGCCGCGCCGGAACAGGGCGTGGTCCATATCGTCGGAGCGGGGCCGGGCGATCCGGAGCTGCTGACGCTGAAGGCGCTTCGGGTGTTGCAGGACGCCGACGTCATCATTCACGACCGTCTGGTGCCGGACGCCGTGCTGGAGCGGGCGCGGCGCGACGCCAAACGCCTGTATGTCGGCAAGGCGCGCGGCGAACATTCGGTGCCCCAGGACCAGATCGAGGCGCTGATGATCGAGGAGGCTCGCGCCGGCCACCGGGTCGTGCGGCTGAAGGGCGGCGATCCGTTTGTCTTCGGGCGCGGCGGCGAGGAGCTGGAGGCCATGCGGGCGGCCGGTGTGGCGGTCTTTGTGGTGCCGGGCGTGACGGCGGCCCTGGCCTGTGCGGCCTCGGCGGGGATTCCGTTGACCCACCGCGACCACGCCCAGGCGGTGACCTTTGTGACGGCCCAGGCCAAGCCGGGCGGGGGCGACGCCGACTGGGCCAGGCTGGCCGCGCCCAACCACACCCTGGCCATCTATATGGGCGTGGACCGGGCCGAGGAGACGGCGGCGAAACTGATCGCGGCCGGCCGTCTCGGCTCGACGCCGGTCGCCGTCGTCGAGAACGGCAGTCGGCCGGACGAACGCGTACTGACCGGCCGTCTGGACGGGCTGGGCGCCCTGGTGCGCGGCGCCGACCTGAACGGTCCGGCCCTGTTGTTCGTCGGCGAGACGGCGGCGTTTTCGGCAGCCCAGCTGGACGAGCGGGCGGAGGTGGCGGCGTGAAGATCGTGACGGCCAACCGCCTGTCAGACGGCCGCGTCATCTATGCGGGCGTCGGAGGCCAGCCGGTCGAGGGCATCGACCAGGCCTCGGTGCTGGACGAGACGACGGCCGAGACCGTGCTGGCCGAGGTGGCCGGCCGACCGGACGTCTTCGTGAACCCCTATCTGGTCGAGGTGCAGGACCATGTCCCCTCGGGTCGTGACCGGCTGAAGGAGCGGATTCGCTCCGCCGGACCGACCGTCGGCCACAGCGTCGCGGGAGGCGTGGGCTGATGTATCGCTATGACGAGTTCGACCATGCCCTGGTGCGTGAACGGGTCGAGGAGTTTTCGGACCAGGTGGCGCGCCGCGCGTCCGGCGCCCTGACCGAGGACGAGTTCAAGCCGTTGCGGCTGATGAACGGCGTCTATCTGCAGCTCCACGCCTATATGCTGCGGGTCGCCATTCCCTATGGGACGTTCAATAGCCGCCAGATGCGCCAGCTGGCCCATATCGCCCGCACCTATGACAAGGGCTACGGCCATTTCACCACGCGGACGAACATCCAGTACAATTGGCCGGCCCTGACCGACCTGCCGGCGATCCTGAGCGACTTGGCCGATGTCGAGATGCACGCCATCCAGACCTCGGGCAACTGCATCCGCAATACCACCACGGACGTCTTCGCCGGCGCCGCCGACGACGAGATCGAGGATCCTCGCCCCTGGTGCGAGATCATCCGCCAGTGGTCGACCATCCACCCGGAGTTCAGCTTCCTGCCGCGCAAGTTCAAGATCGCGGTGATCGGGGCCGAGAAGGACCGGGCGGCGATCCGCACCCATGACGTGGGCCTCCAGATCGTGAAGGGCGCGGATGGCGGGACCGCCTTCCGCGTCTTCGTCGGCGGCGGGCAGGGGCGGTTGCCGCATATCGGGCAGGAGATCGCTTCGGCCGTGCCGGCGGCGGACCTGCTGGCCTATCTGACCGCCATCCTGCGGGCCTGGAACCTGCTGGGACGGCGCGACAATATTCATAAGGCTCGGATCAAGATCCTGGTCGCCTCGGTCGGGCTGGAGGCCTTCCGCGAGGAGGTGGACAAGCACTACGCCACCCTGCGTCACGAAGACCTGCGGATCCCGGAAGACGAGGCCGAGCGGATCAAGGCCTATTTCGCCCCGCCGCCGTTCGAGGACCTGCCCAAGGCCAGCGCCCCGTTCGACCGCGCTCTGCTGGCCGATCCGGACTTCGCCCGGTTTGCGCGGAACAATGTGCGGCGTCATCGTCAGGCGGGCTATGCCTCGGTGGTGGTGTCGCTGAAGCCGGTCGGCGGGGTGCCGGGCGACATCACGGCGGACCAGATGGACGCGGTGGCGGATCTGGCCGAGCGCTACGCCTTCGACGAACTGCGCGCCGCCTACGAGCAGAATCTGGTCCTGCCGCATGTGAAGCTGGACGAGGTGCCGGCGCTGTGGCGGGCGCTGCACGCGGCGGGGCTGGCGACCGCCAACGCCGATCTGGCGACGGACGTCATCGCCTGTCCGGGCCTGGACTACTGCAGCCTGGCCAACGCCCGGTCGATTCCGGTCGCCCAGGCCCTGTCGAAGCGGCTGGCCGACATGGATTACCAGGAGAGGCTGGGGCCGGTCCGGATCAATATGAGCGGCTGTATCAACGCCTGCGGCCACCACCACGTCGGCCACATCGGCGTGCTGGGCGTGGACCGCAAGGGCGAGGAATATTACCAGATCACCGTCGGTGGTTCGCCCGACGAACAGGCGGCCCTGGGCGATATCGTCGGCAAGAGCCTGCCCGCCGACGAGGTCGCGCCCGCCATCCAGCGGACCCTGGACCGCTATCTTGAAATCCGCGCCGAGGGCGAGCGGTTCATCGACACGGTGCGCCGCGTCGGTCCCGACCCCTTCCGCGACGCCATCTATGAGACGCTCGATGCTGCAAACGCTTGAGGGGGTCCAGAACGGACCGCGTCTGTCGGTCACGACGCCGCTGGAAGAGGTCGAGACGGCCGCCGCCGCGACCGACGTCCTGGTGCTGGAGTTCGACGCCTTTCGCGACGGGCGCGGCTTCTCGCTGGCGGCGGTGTTGCGCGAGCGGGGCTATGCCGGGCGGCTGATCGCGGCGGGCAAGGTCCTGCCGGACCAGGCGCGGCACCTGCGGCGATCGGGCTTTGACGCGGTCGAACTGGCGCCGGGCGCGGACACGGCGGCGTGGGCGCGGATGGACCAGGCGTTCAGCGGCTCCTATCAGCCGGCGGTCGATCCGGCGCCCACCATCTGGCAAAGGCGGCGGGCGGCGTCGAACGACCCTGATCTGCAAGCTCTGGCCGACCGGCTGAACCGCGAGACCGAGGGCAAGGACGCCTCCGAGATCCTGAAGGCGGCGCTCGACCCGGCCCTGGGCTTGCGAGTCGGGGCCATATCTTCGTTCGGGGCTGAGTCGGCGGCTCTGCTGCACATCGTCGCCGAGACGGACCGGGACGTGCCGGTGGTCTTCCTGGAGACCGGCCAGCATTTCCTCCAGACCCTGTCCTATCGCACCCAGCTGACCAAGGCCCTGGGTCTGACCGACGTGCGGCTGGTCACGCCCGACGCGAACGAGAAGGCAAGCCTGGACGCCCGCGACGACCTGTGGCGGACCAACGCCGACGCCTGCTGCGACCTGAGGAAGGTGCGGCCCCTGGCCCGCGCCACGGTGGGTTTCAACGCCGTCATTACCGGGCGCAAACGCTACCAGGCCGCGACGCGCGCCCAACTGAAGCCGTTCGAGGTGCTGGACGGGGTGCTCCGGATCAATCCGCTGGCGGACTGGGACGCCGAGGACGTCGAGGCCTGGCTGGAGGCGCATGACCTGCCGCGCCATCCCCTGGTCGAGCAGGGCTATCGCTCCATCGGCTGCTGGCCGTGCACCCGTGCGGTTCAGGATGACGAAGAGGCGCGCGCCGGACGCTGGTCGGGGATGGACAAGGTCGAGTGCGGCATCCACCTAGGGCGACGTCAGGTCGCGGCCTGATCCCCCATTCGTTCGACCTCGCCTGAAAGCTGAACCGTGTCTGTCACACCGTCCGTCATTGACCTGATCGGCCATACGCCGCTGGTCCGCCTGAATCGCCTGTCCGACGAGACCGGCTGCGAAATCCTGGGCAAGGCCGAATTCATGAACCCCGGCGGCTCGATCAAGGACCGCGCGGCCCTGTCCATCGTCCAGGGCGCACGCGCGTCCGGCGCGCTGAAGCCCGGCGGGACCATCGTCGAGGGCACGGCCGGCAACACCGGCATCGGCCTGGCCCTGGTCGGCGCGGCTCTTGGCCATCCGGTGGTCATCGTCATCCCGCGCACTCAGTCGGAAGAGAAGAAGTCGGCCATCCGTTCGCTGGGCGCGCGCCTTGTCGAGGTGGACGCCGCCCCCTTCTCCAGCCCCAACCATTTCGTCCACTATTCCGGGCGTCTGGCGGCCGAGCTGAACGATAGCGAAGAGGCGGGCGCCATCTGGGCCAATCAGTTCGACAACACCGCCAACCGCGACGCCCACTACACGACGACCGGTCCGGAAATCTGGGACCAGACGGGCGGCGCGGTGGACGCCTTCGTCTCGGCCGTCGGCTCGGGCGGCACCATTTCCGGCGTCGCCGCCTATCTGCGCGAACGCAAGCCGGAGGTGAAGATCGCCCTGGCCGATCCGGCCGGCGCGGCCATGTTCAACTGGTTCACCAAGGGCGAGATGACGGGCGAGGGCTCGTCGATCACCGAGGGGATCGGGGTGGCGCGGATCACCGGCAATCTGGACGGCTTCAAGCCTGACCACGCCTACCGGATCGATGACGCGGAGTTCCTGCCGATCCTGTTCGACCTGGTGAGGTACGAAGGCCTGTCGCTGGGTGGATCGGCCGGGGTCAATGTCGCCGGCGCCGTGCGGCTGGCGCGCGAGATCGGGCCGGGCAAGACCATCGTCACCTGCCTGTGCGATCCGGGCTCGCGCTATGCGTCGAAGCTGTTCAATCCGGAGTTCCTGACGTCGAAGGGGCTGCCGGTTCCGGAGTGGGTTTAGGACTCACCTCCCCATTCGCGAAGGCGAATGGGGAGGACCGGTCGCGTAGCGACCAGGAGGGGGCGACTCCGACGATGGTGATGACTACGCCAGCGTCTGACACCGGGTCGCCCCCACCTGGCGCTCGCTGACGCGATCGCCTGTCCTCCCCATTCGCCTTCGCGAACGGGGAGGTGACGGCTATTTCTCCTCCGCGATCCAGGCGTCCATGCGCTGGTCCAGCAGCGCCAGCGGCAGCGGGCCCTCCGTCAGCAGCGCGTCGTGGAAGGTGCGGACGTTGAACTTCGGTCCCAGTTCACGCTCGGCCCGCGCCCGGATCTCGCGCAGGCGGATCTCGCCGATCTTGTAGGCCGTGGCCTGGCCCGGCCAGCCGATATAGCGCTGAAGCTCGGTCTCGATGTTGTGGGGCGCGAGGGCCGAGTTGTCGCGGAAACAGGCGCGGGCCTGTTCCTCTGACCAGCCCATCCAGTGCAGGCCGGTGTCGGCGACCAGACGACAGGCGCGCCACATCTCGTAGGACAGACGGCCGAACCGTTCGTAGGGCGTGCGGTAAAAGCCCATCTCCTCGCCCAGATATTCAGCGTACAGGCCCCAGCCCTCGGTGAAGGCGCTGACATTGGCCTGACGTCGGAAATAGGGCTGCCCCTCGGCTTCTTGCTGCAAGGCGATCTGGATGTGGTGGCCGGGGACCGCCTCATGCAGGGTCAGGGCGGGCAGTTCGTAGAGCGGGCGCTGGTTGAGCTTCGACGTGTTGACGACGTAGTGGCCGGCGACGCCGTTCTGCATCGAGCCGCCGTTGTAGCGGCCCGTGGTGTAGTTTTCCTCGATCTGCGGCGGGACCGGCTGCACGTCGTAGGGCAGGCGGGGCAGGGTGGCGAACAGGGCCGGCAGGCCGCCGTCGGCGCGCTTGGCCATCTCCGACGCCTTCTCCAGCAGGTCTTCGCGGGTCTGGGCGTAGAACTGCGGATCGGTGCGCAGGAAGGCCAGGAAACCGGCGAAGTCGCCGGTCCAGCCGGCGGCCTTCATCTCCACATCCATGCGGGCGCGGATACGGGCGACCTCGGACAAGCCGATCTGGTGGATCTGGTCCGGGGTCAGGTCGGTGGTGGTGTGGCCGCGCACCAGATAGGCGTACATTTCCTTGCCGCCGGGCCGCCCGCCCAGGCCGGGCGACGTCGGGGACTTGGGCAGGTATTCGGTCTCGAGGAAGCTCAGCCAGGCCTGGCGAGCCGGGACGATGGCCTGGGCCACGGCCGCCGCCGCCTCGGCCGTCAGACGATCCTTGTCCGCCTGAGACACGGTCGGAGGCAGGGTGGTCAGGGGTTTCAGCAAGGGTTCCGCGTCGGGCGCGATCGCCACGTCGTTACGCGCCCCGGCCAGGGCGCTTTCGGTCACGGAACGAGCCTGGACCAGGCCGGTGTCCAGGCCGCGCCGGGCGTTGTCCGTGGTCTGGGTGTAGATGTTTCCGAAGGCCCGTATGCGGCGGATATAGGCTTCGGCCTCGGCCACTGAGTTCAGGCGCGTGCCGCCGCCCATATAGAGCGCCCAGGTTCCGGGGCCGCCCTCGCTGTCGAAGGCCAGGCGCGAGGTGTCGTAGTCCAGCCCCTCGAGGCTGCGGTTCAGGGTATAGAGCAGGAAGGCGAGGTTGATGCCGCCGGCGTGGGAAAGACTTGCCGGGTCGATGGCGTCAAGCCGGGCGACGAAGGCCTTCAGCGGCGCGCGCTGGGCCAGTTCGAAGCTGCGCGACAGGTCGGGAACCCGGCCCATGGCCTCGACGTCGCCCTCGCTGCTGGCGGCGAAGGGGTCGATCGACTTCAGATAGGCCTCATAATCGACGATCAGGGCGTCGAGGGCGGCGTCAGCCGGACTGGGGGCGAGGGCGGCGGGGGCAGGCGTCGCCGAGACTTGCGCCATGGCCGCCGCCGGCGACCCCGCGGCGAGCAGGGCCGCGACGGCCAGATAAGAGATCTTCATGACGCCCTCCAGAACAGCCTGCACAGGCAAGCCGAGCGGGCGAGGCGCGTCAAGCCGTCGGGATCAGTTGCAGGCGACGAAGAAGCGTTCGATGTCGGCGCGGGTCTGGGGATGGGCGGCGTAGGTCCGCCTTTCGTCGCCGTCCCAGACGGCGATCCAACCCAGGCGGCGAAAACGCTGGAAGACCGGGTCGCGTGTGCGGGCCTTGGCCTCGGCATAGTGGCCTTCTGTGACGCCGGCGTCTTCGGACGTCGCCGGATAGTGTTCGGTGTCGCCGCCGGATTCCAGATGAAGCTGCCGCGACGGCTTCTCCAGTACGGCCGCCAGATCCAGCGCGCCCGAGCCGGAGCCGCAGAACAGTTTCAGCTTCACCTCGTCGCTGTTGGCGACGCCGTAGGCCAGGGTGTTTTCCCGGGCTTCCTGGTTGAGGAACCAGTCATAGTTCGGGGTCGGCGCCGGGGCGCCGGCGTCGGCCATGGAGGTCGAGACCGGCGCAGGCGTGGCGCAGGCGGCCAGGGCCGACAGGGCGAGCAGGGGCAACAGGGGCTTCAGCAGACGCATGATCGGTTCCTATCCGGCGCAACGATCCGCGAAGCGGCGAAGCTTGGCAAGATGGGGGCGTTCGACCTTGACCGCGCCGGCTCGGTCGCCGGTCATGATCGCCATGTCGCCAGAGCCGACGAAGGCCGCGAACAGGGGATGATCGGTGCGCAGCGTGACCTCCAGCCTTCCGCCGCGCCCGATGCGCGCCGCGCTGGTGGTCGAAGCCGCGCCGGATGTCAGCCGGGCGAAACCGGGTTGGGCCTCGGGGGTGGACTTGGCGTTGGTGTCGTAAAGAGTGACCGTCGCGACGTTGGATTGCGGGGCGCATTGAAGCGTGGCCCTCAGCGACGGCGTGTCGGTGACTTCATTCGCCAGAACAACGGGGCCTTCGCCCTCGTAAAGAGTCCAGGTCCAGGCCAAGGGCGGCGACCCGGACGGGCCGGCCGCCTGAAGGCCGGCCGTCAGGGCGGCCACAAGAACAAGGTTCATAGATCAGCCCCCGCTGATGGCGACGCGAAGCGGCGTCATCATCCATTTCGTCAAGCGCGCGACGATCCGCAATAGGAAAGGAAGCCGGCGATCATCCGACGCTCGTCCGGGCTCGCCTTCAGGTCGAACCCCCCGGCGTCGCCCTGCACGCGCATCGCGCCGCGCGAGGCCAGCCCGGTCAGGCTGGCGTCCTGCAGGGAGAGGCGGGTTTCCACCGCGTCTCCGCCGCTCATGGGATCCAGGGGCGTCGGGCCGTGAGAGGCTGCGATCAGACGCGGCGTATCGGGCTGGACGTCGCCATAGACGACTGCGGTCGCGTCGCCGGGGGAACAGGTGACCATCAGGGCCAACTGGTCGGAATTCTCGACCCCATAGGCCAGCTTGGCCATCGCGCCCTCATGGCTCAGATGCCAGCCCATCGTCGGCGTCTGGACGGACGCGAACGCGTCAAGGTTCTGAGTCCTGGCGGCGAAGGCGACCAGGGCGATGGCGGCGGCGGCGGGGATCAGAACCTTGAACATGGGATTACTCGCGTCTGACGGACAAACGCGGTTACGCATTAAGGGTTCACGGCCAAGCTTGAGCCGCCGTCGCCCTGTGGCCGAGCGGCATCAGTGAATCAGAACGGGCTGAACCGCTCCACCAGGCTCTGGGCGGCCGGCGTCGCCTGCATGCGGCTGATGTCGCCACGACCGCCGTAGGAGATCCGGGCTTCGGCGATCTGGGTGTGGTTGATCGCATTGGCCGACGAAATGTCCTCGGGCCGCACGATGCCGGCGACGGTCAGTTCGCGGACCTCGCGGTTGGTGCGCACTTCCTGCCGACCCTGGATCACCATATTGCCATTGGCCAGAACCTCGGTGACCACGGCGGCGACGGTCAGGGAGACCTTTTCCGAGCGGCTGACCGAACCGGACCCTGAGGCGTTGGTCTCGCCTTCCAGCCCGACCATGTTGGCCGCGTCGAAGCCGCCGGGGAAGACCCGGCCCAGGCTGCTCTCCAGGCCGAAGAAGTTGGAGACCCCGGCCGAGGAGTCGTTCGACCGCGCCCTCTGGGTCGAATTCTGGGTCTGGGCCCGGTCGTCGATGTCGATCTTGACCGTCAGGATGTCGCCGACGTGACGCGCGCGCTGGTCGCCGAAGAAGGTGCGGGCCCCGGCGCGCCACAGGCTGTTGGCGCTGGCGGGTGTCGCCTCCTGGCGCAGGCCGGGGCCGGCCATATAGGCCTGCTGCACCGGCACAAGCGCGGCCGGATAACCGATGGGGGCCAGTTCAGGGCCGCGCACGGCCTCGATGGCGGTGGAGCAGGCGCCGAGCGAGGCGGCGGCGGAGACGGCGGCGACGATCAGGATCTTGCGCATGACGGATTTCCCTAGCGGGCGGCGAACTGTTGAGGAGTGGTGCGGACCATGTCGGCGGCGGGGCCGGCGACAGCCTGGCCCGGACCGGACGCGACGGCGTCGATGACACGGTTGGAGGCGGTGTTGAGGACGGCGACGGGTTCGCCCAGCGCGGCGTTGCGCATGGCCTTGCCCATGATGCTCAGGTTCACGCCGCCGACCTGATAGGTGACGCGCACCATGTCGTTGCGAGCGATGACCTGCTGTCCGCCGCCGGCCGGACGATAGGCGGGTCGGTTCTGAGGAGCGGGGGCCTGAAGATCTGATTGGGCGGCGGCGGCCGAAATCGGACCGGTCGAACGGCGGACGGCGACGCGACGCAGGCCGTTGGGATTGGTCCAGTCCAGACCGGCCTGGCGGGCCTGGGCCTGAAGCTGGCCGGCCTCGATCACGACAGATGGGCCGACCCGCTGGGCGACCACCACCCCGGCGGCCGCGCCGGCACCGTCGAAGATATCGCCCAGGGTGACATTGCCGTCGTCGTCGACAGGGTTGGACTTCAGCGAGACCGGTCCGGCCCATGCGGGGCTGGAAAAGGCGGCGAGAGCGGCGGCGAGAGCCAGGGCGCGACGGATATGGGTCATGACTTAGCCCTTCACCTGAGCCGTCACCGACAGCATTTCGTCGGCGGTCGAGATGACCTTGGAGTTCATCTCGTAGGCCCGTTGGGCGATGATAAGGGCGCTGATCTCTGCCACGGAATCGACGTTGGAGGCTTCGGTGTAGCCTTGCATGATCTGCCCGAAGCCGGTGTCGCCGGGCGTGCCGACATTGGCGGCGCCCGAGGCGGCGGTTTCCAGCAGCAGGTTGTCGCCGATGGCTTCCAGACCGGCTTCGTTGAAGAAGGTGGCCAGTTCGATCTGGCCGACCGTGGTCGGCGCGGTCTGACCGTCCTGCGTCACCTGAACCAGGCCCGACTTGGAGATGGTGACGTCGATGGCGTCCTGGGGGATGGTGATGGCCGGTTCCAGCGCATAGCCGTCGTCGGTGACGATCTGGCCTTCCTGGTTGACCTGCAGGTTGCCGGCGCGGGTGTAGCCGATCTCGCCCGAGGGCAGGGTGATCTGGAAATAGCCCTTTCCGTCGATCGCCATGTCATAGTCGTTGCCGGTCTGTTGGGGCGTGCCCTGTTCGGTCACCCGATAGACGGCGCCGGCCTTGACGCCCGCGCCGATCTGGATGCCGGTCGGAACGACGGTGCCCTGGCTGGACGACTGCGCGCCCATCCGTTCGACGTTCTGGTACAGCAGGTCCTGGAACTCGGCGCGCTGCTTCTTGAAGCCCACCGTATTCATGTTGGCGATGTTGTTGGAGATGACCTCCACGTTCAGCTGTTGGGCGGCCATGCCCGAGGCTGCGGTTCTGAGCGCGCGCATGTCTGGGTGCTCCCTTAAGCGGCCTTGCCGAGGCGCTCTACGGCGCGACGGCTCAGGTCATTGGTGTTTTCGATCATTCGGGTGATGCTTTCGTAGGCCCGGCTGATCTCGATGAGATTGGTGATCTCGGTCAGCGAATTGACGTTCGACGCTTCCAGCGATCCCTGATGGATCTGAACGTCGTTGGCCTCGACCGGCTGGGCGTTCGAGCCGTTGCGATAGAGGCCGTCTCCGCCCTTTTCGAGCACGCCGAGCGTGTCGAAACGAACGACCGACAGGCGGCCGGTGATCTGGCCGTCCTGGGTGATGGTGCCGTCTGCGCCGACGGAGGGCGCGCCGAGGGCGGGGTCCAGCACGATCTCCGCCCCGCCGCCCAGCACGGCCTGACCCTGTTTGGTGGTCAGCCGGCCTTCCGGGTCCAGGGTGAAGGCGCCGTCGCGGGTGTAGGCCTCGCCGGCCGCGCCGTCTCGCACGGTGAAGAAGGCGCCCTCGCCGGCGATGGCGAAGTCGAGGGGGCGGCCGGTTTCGGACATCGAGCCCTGGCCGAAGTCGCGGCCCACGCCGTTGTCCAGCACGAAGCTGGCCGAGGGGCGGATGGAGTCGTTGCGGGCGCGCTGGCCCACTTCCGTCCCGACCATCAGCTGTTCGACCTTGAATCCGGTGGTGTTCGCGTTAGCGACGTTGTTGGCCACGATGTCGAGCTCGCGGCGCAGCGTCATCTGACGGGACAATCCGATATAGGCGGCGTTTTCCACGAGTGGCGTGCTCCTTCGATTTCTCCCTCGCAACGACCGTGCCAACAGGGTTAATCCAGCAGGAATGGCGGTTTGAGGGGGCGGAAGGCCGGTGACGCCCGGCAAAAACTGCCGTTTGTAAACGTCGCATTAACCAAGCTGGGCCGATCCTCCCTATGAGATTCTCCGGGGCGAGCGCATGTTCAAGTTTGGCAAGAAGAAGGGCGACCCGAACGCCGCCGCCGATGCGCCCGCCGATACGGAGGCCGCAGAGGGCGAAGAAGGCGCGCCCAAGAAAAAGAAGCTGCCGATCCTGTTCATCATCGTGCCCGTGGCCGTGCTGGTCCTGGGCGGCGGCGGCGCGGCGGCCTTCTTCCTGATGAAGCCCAAGCCGGCCGAGGCGCATGGCGAGGAAGCCGCCGCCGCAGGTCACGGCGAGGAGAAGGCTGAGGAAAAGGGCGGTCACGGCAAGGAAGAAAAGAAGGCCGAGGGCGGCGGTCACGGCGCGCCGGCCGAAGGCGGAGAGGCTGATCCGGCCCTGGGCAAGATCAGCGAAGGGCCTGACGGCGTCACCTTCTACACCCTGCCGGATATGGTCATGAACATCCAGTCGGCCGACGGCCGGCCGACCTTCCTGAAGCTGAAGCTGACGCTGGAGATGCACGACGCCGAGGTGGCGACGCATCTGCAGTCCGAGATGCCGCGCCTGCAGGACATGTTTACGGGCTTCGTGCGCGAACTGCGTCCCGAGGATCTGAGCGGCTCGGCCGGCACCTATCAGCTTCGGGCGGAGATCCTGCGCCGCGTCAATCTGGTCGCCGCGCCCGGCAAGGTGGACGCGGTCCTGATCGAAGAAATGCTGGTGCAGTAGGCATGACCGATACGGCGCTCGATTCCTTCGGCGGCATGGGCGATCCCGCGGACGCCCTGTCCGAACGCGTCCTGAACCAGGACGAGATCGACAGCCTGCTGGGCTTCGATCTGGGCGACGACGACGGTTCGGAAAAGTCCGGCATACGCGCCATCATCAATTCGGCGCTCGTCTCCTACGAACGTCTGCCGATGCTGGAGATCGTGTTCGACCGCCTGGTGCGGTTGATGACGACCTCGCTGCGGAACTTCACCTCGGACAACGTCGAGGTGTCGCTGGACAACATCTCGTCGATCCGTTTCGGCGACTATCTGAACTCGATCCCCCTGCCGGCCATCCTGGCGGTGTTTCGGGCCGAGGAGCTGGACAACTACGGCCTGCTGACGGTCGATTCCAATCTGATCTATTCGATCGTGGACGTGCTGCTGGGCGGTCGTCGCGGCACGGCGGCGCTGCGGATCGAAGGGCGGCCCTACACCACCATCGAACGGGTGCTGGTGCAGCGGATGGTGGAGGTGGTGCTGAACGACGCCCGCCTGGCCTTCGAACCCCTGACGCCCGTCACCTTCAACCTGGACCGGCTGGAGACCAATCCGCGCTTCGCCGCCATAGCCCGGCCGGCCAACGCCGCCATCCTGATCAAGCTTCGCATCGACATGGAAGACCGCGGGGGCCGAATCGAGCTGTTGCTGCCCTATGCGACGCTGGAACCGATCCGGAAAATGCTGCTGCAGCAGTTCATGGGCGAGAAGTTCGGCCGCGACAATATCTGGGAAGGCCACTTGGCCACCGAACTCTGGACGACCGAGACCGAGGTGCGCGCCGTGCTGGACGAGCAGATGATGCCCCTGTCCACCGTGCTGAACCTGAAGGTCGGCGACACGATGATGCTGAACGCCACGCCGGATTCGGAAGTCTCGATCCGCGCCGGCGCCATCCCCCTGACGACGGGGCGAATGGGCCGCAAGGGGCAGCATATCGCCGTCCGCATCGAAGGCCCGGTGAACCCTGAAATCGCCGCCCGCATAAGAGGACCCCGCTGATGACCGGCATGATCATGGATGCGGTGTTGATGCTGCTGCTCGTCGCGGCGGTGGGCTACGGGATCAAGCTGGAACGCAAGCTGGCGGCCCTGCGCACCGGCCAGGTCGCCTTCGCCCAGGCGGTGACGGAACTGAACGCCGCCGCCGGTCGCGCCGAGGCCGCGCTGGCGACCCTGCGCGCCTCGGGCCAGGAGACGGACCTGCTGCACGACCGCATCATCAAAGCGCGCGAGGTCAAGCAACAACTGGAAACCCTGATCGCGCGTGCACCCGCCGCGGCGCCGCGGCGGGTGCAACAGGAAGAGGCGTCGCCGCGCCCCGAAGTCGTTCGCCCGGTCGTGCCCGCGCCTTCGCCCGCCGCCGTGGTCAATGATGATGACGAGCGCGCCCGGCGCATGGCCGCCCTGGCCCAGCGCATTCAGGGCATGTCCGGCCCCGCCGCGACGGCGCGAGCCGGGGCGCCGGCGGGGCGCGACAATGTCGCCGCCATCGTCCAGGCCCTGACCTCTGTCGGCTCCGCTAACCATTCCGCCAAACAAAGCCTCAACGCCGCGCGTCGTAATCTCGACGACGATCTGTTCGCCGCCTGAGTTCGGAACCCCATTTCATGGCTCGCATACCCCGCCTTCTGCCCCTGATCGCCGTCGCCATTGGCGGGGTCGTCGCGGTGCGCGCCGTCGGCGTCGCCCCCGGCCTGTTCGAAGGCGCCAAGGCCTGGGCGGAAGAGGCGCCGGCCGCCGCCGGCGCTCCGCCCAAGCCGGCCCTGCCCGGCACCTGCGCCCTGTCGCCCGAACAACTGGCCCAGCAGGCGGGCATTTCGCCGGCCGAACTGAAGATCATCCAGTCCCTGTCGGCGCGCCGCACCGAACTGGACGCGCGCGACCAGGATTTCGCGACCACTCTGCCGCTGATGGTCGCCGCCGAGCAGAAGCTGGACGCCAAGGTTCAGGCCCTGACGGCGCTGAAGGCCGAGATGAATCAGATGCTGGGACAGGTCGACGAGCGCGAAAAGGCCGAGATCGATCGCCTGGTCCAGGTCTATTCCGCCATGCGGCCCAAGGAGGCCGCGCCGGTCATGGCCACCCTGGAGGATCGGGTCCGCCTGCCGGTCGCCGCCGCCATGCGTCCGCGCACCCTGGCCGCCATCATGGCTCAGATGACGGCGCCCCAGGCCAAGGAACTGACCGAGAAACTGGCCGCCCGATTCC
>NZ_JAUSOE010000028.1 GCF_030656255.1 Brevundimonas sp.
CCGATGCCGGCGACCAGCCGGGCGGCGAACAGGCTGTAGAAGTCCTGCACGAAGGCGGTGCCGATGGTCCCGGCCGCCCAGAGCACGGAGAGCCCGATCAGAAGCCGGGTGCGCGTTCCATGATCCACCATCCAGGCGATCGGCAGGGACAGGACGGCGACCGGCACCGCCGTCGCCGTGCCGATGATCATGCCGAGTTGAAGGTCCGTGAGCCCGAGCTCAGCCTTGGCGGCCTCCTGTAGGGGAGCCAGGAGCCCGCCGACGGTCAGGGCCGAAAAGGTGGTCAGGGTCAGCAGCCAGATGACGCTCCAGCCGGTCTTGCGAAACCTGCCGCCCGAGGGCTGAGACACGACCGGGGCGGCCGCCTCCATGGACGATGTGGTCATCTCTGATCTACCCGGTACCGGCACGGTTGGCTGAGTGGCGGGAGCGCCCCGAAGGCCGCTCCCGCCCAGGCGTCTAGAAGTTGCGGGTGATGCGGACGCCATACTGGCGCGGCGGTCCCGCGTAGCGTTGTCCGCTCTTCACGGCTCCGATGTATTCCTCGTCGAAGACATTGGTCCCGTAAGCCTGCAGCCTCCAGGCGCCCCCCGAGGGTTCGAACGTCAGCTGGGCGTTGACGATGTTGCGGGGCTCCAGCCGGTCGCCCCGGGCCTCGTTGGCGAAGATGGTGCCGAAGGTCTCGGAGATGTGGCTGTAGTCGACGCGAGGGGTCAGCAGGCCGCCGGCGACGGCGAAGTCGTATTCGAGGCCCAGATTGACCGTCATCTCCGGCGCATAGGTCTGGGCATTGCCGCCGACATTGACGCAGTTGGTCGAGGCCGGACCGGTGTCCGGGTCGCACCCGCCGGTCAGGGAGCCCCGTTGGTCAATGGCGAAGAAGTCCCCCAGCTCCGAGTGCGACAGCGACAATCCTGCATCAAGCCCGAGCGCTCCGAAACGCCCCTGGGCCGAGGCTTCCAGACCGTAGATTTTCGTCTCGCCGGTGACATTGGAAATGGTGGTGATGGTCGGGGTGGTCGGGTCGCCGATGACGACCTGGAAATTCTCGTAGATGTTGTAGTAGCCGCCGATTTGGGTCCGCAGGCGCCCGTCCAGCATGGTGGCCTTCCAGCCCGCCTCGAAATCGACGACCTCCTCACCCTCGAAGGCTCCCGGGGTGACGCCCAGGATGTTCGGGCCGTTCAGCCCGCCGGCCTTGTAGCCGGTCGCCACGAAGCCATAGAGGAAGTTGTCCTCATCCAGCGTCCAGTTCAGCGCGACCTTGCCGGTGACCTTCTCATCCACGACCCGGTCGTCCTGGGTGATCGAAAGCCCCAGAGCCGGGATCGCACTGATGGCGTCGTTCTCGACCGTCGAGCGAGAGAAGCGCGCGCCCATCTGAAGCTCCAACCGGTCGGTGAGGTCATAGCTCACCTGGCCGAAGACGGCCGCGGTTGTCTTCGGATTGCGTCCCTCAAGCGTGGTCGCAACCAGGAGGGGCAAGGTCGACGAGAGATACTGGGTGGTGATGTACCCCCCCTCGGGGAAGGTGATCAGATCATCCTGATAATAGGCCCCGACAATCCAGCGCAGCGGGCCGGTGTCGGGCGAGATCAGGTTGAACTCCTGTGACCAGAGCCTCTGGCTCACGTCGATGTGGGAGGTGAACGGCAGGGTCGCGGTCCCATCCGTATCGGAATCGACCAGCGAACTTCCGTCCTGATAGCCCGAGATCGACCGCAGGATCATGCCATTGTCGAACGTATAGCTGATGTTCAGAACGGACCGGAGCATCTCGTCCTGGGCTGCGAACGGCCCGTTGGTGCGGATGTCGAACAGACCGTCCGTCGAGCCGACGGGGGTGGTGGGATAGCCCCCAAGATCCAATGTGCTGTAGTCGGTCTTGAACAGGACGCGCAGGGCGTCGGTCGGCTCCCACAACACGCTGATGCGGTAGCTCTGACTGTCCACGGCGCCCGGATCGCCTTCGGTCGGCGCGCCCTCGACGACATTATAGAAGCTGTCGCGCTGGTCCGTATTGAAGGCCAGCCTCACGGCGAGGGTGTCGGCGATCGGCACATTCAATGCGCCTTGCAGGCGGACATGTTCATAGTTGCCGAACTGGCCGGTGAAATAGCCGCCGACGCCCGACAGGTCTGGGTTCTTCTGAGTGATGAAGACCGCTCCGCCGGTGGCGTTCTGGCCAGCGAACGTCCCCTGGGGACCGCGGAGCAGCTCCAGACTTGCGATGTCATAGAGAGGCTCGTTCTGCAGATAGGCCGGAAAGACCGCGACGCCGTCGCGGTAGGTGATGACCCCCACGCCGATGCTCGAGGAGTTCTCGGTCTTGCCGATCCCGCGGATGTTGAAGCTGTTGCCCATGCCCGAGTTCTGGATAGTCACCGACGGTGCGGCGAACTGCAGGGATTCGATGTTGGTGACACCCTTGTTCTGCAGTTGCTCGCCACTGAAGACCGCCGCCGCGATCGGCGTTTGCTGCAGGTTGCTGGTGCGGCGCTCGGCCGTGACCACAACCTCCTCCAGCGCCGCGCTCGTGTCCGGCTCCGGAACCGCCTGCTGCGCCTGCGCCGCCCCGCACCAGATCAGTGCAAGGACGGAGCTCGAAATCCAAATACCGCGACCCATGACAGGCCTCCTTCTCGCTGGTGTTTCCCGGGCGATCTCCGTCGCCATAAACAAAGGTGTTTCACCGAAGGCCGGCTTCGTCAACGATCATTCATGAAAGAATGAACATCTTTGACGCCCACGACCGGCTGTAGGCTGCTCGGTTGCAGGGAGCCGGGTACGACTGTCCTGACTGCGTGGGCCGGTCGTTCGCCGCAAAAACGGTCATCTCTTGAGACGCTCTGCTCTGGCGCCGAACCCGTTCTCAAGGATCAGCCCAGCCCGTATTCCCAGCAGCGAGACAACGAGAGCGAGCTCTTCACGTCGCCGAACACACCTTGGCGACATAGTCGGCATGGGACGGCATCACGGCGACGCACCTGTCGATGACCGTCTCCACATCGCCCAGGAACCGCTCGATGTCCGCCTCCGGCGTCACATCGACGAGCGGATCATAGCCGGCCGGGATGATCCCCTGCCCCAGCAGCACCTGGATCCAGCTTTCCTCTGCGAACAGTTCGTCGTCCTCACGGAAAATCCGGCCGTTGGCGCGGAACAGGTCCATCTTCCGCTCCAGCGTCGGCGGCACGTCCATGTTGCGGCAATAGCGCCAGAACGGCGTGTCTTCGCGTTCCGTCGCCTTGTAGTGGAGGATGATGAAGTCGCGGATCCGCTCGTATTCGAAATCGGTCTGGCGGTTGTATTCGGCGATGGTGGCCGGATCGAAACCGGCGTCCGGCATCATGCGCACCAATCGGATCAAGACCGACTGGATCAGGTGCAGGCTGGTCGATTCCAACGGCTCGAGAAAGCCCGAGGCCAGGCCCGCCGCCACGCAGTTGCGGTTCCAGATCTGGCGACGCTTGCCGGCGACGAACCGGATGCGGTTCGGTTCGGCCATCTGGGCGCCGTCCAGGTTCGACAACAGGATCCGCTCGGCCTCCCCATCGTCCATATGGCGGCTGGAATAGACGTGCCCGTTGCCCGTGCGGTGCTGAAGCGGAATACGCCACTGCCAGCCTGCCGGCCGCGCCGTGGAGCGGGTGTAGGGCGTAAAGGGTTCGGTCCGCGCGCAGGGCACGGCCATGGCCCGATCGCACGGCAGCCAGTGCGACCAGTCCTCGTACCCCGTCTTCATCGCCTGTTCGATGATCAGGCTGCGGAAGCCCGAACAGTCAATGAACAGGTCGGCCCCCATGACTTCGCCGTCCTCCAGCGTGACGGAGTCCACGAACCCGTCCTCGGGTCTGAGTTGAACCGAGAGGACCTTGCCCTCGCGGCGTCGCACGCCCGCCGCCTCGGCCAAACCGCGCAGATATTTGGCGTAGAGGCCGGCGTCGAAATGGAAGGCGTGGGCGATATGGCCCAGCGGCGAGGTCGGCCGTTTCGGGTCGGCGCGCATGAAGCGGTTCTGCAGGGCCGCCGCCGTATTGATCGAATAGGCGGCGAGGTCGGACGCCTTCCCCGCCGCCCGCATCTTCAGCCAGTACTGATGGCAGCGTAGCCATTCCAGGTCCCGGCCGATCACGCCGAAGCCGTGGATATAGCTTGATCCGATCCGGTCCCAGTCGACGAACTGGATGCCCAGTTTGAAGCTGGCCTGGGTGCGGCGCATGAAGTCGTTTTCGTCCAGACCGATCAAGTCGTTGAACGTCTTGATCGCCGGGATCGTCGCCTCGCCCACCCCGATCGTGCCGATGGTCTCGGACTCGATCAGGGTGATCTCGTACAGACCCTTGAACAGTTTGGAGAACAGGGCGGCGGCCATCCAGCCGGCCGAGCCTCCGCCGACGATCAGGATTGTCTTCAGCTGCCGCACATCCGCCCCCAAGAACCGTCAGTCGATAGCGTCGCAGGCGCCGGGCGTGGTCGGCAAGGGTAGTTCTCCCGTCGTGGCGGGCCGGGCGTAACTGAGGCCGAAGCCCCGTGCGAACTGCACCAGGTCGCCGGTATGCTCGCCCGTGCTGCAGGCCGAACCCGGCCAGGCGAAGGACAGGCGTCCGGCGAAGTCATAACGACCGCCCGATAGGACATCGGCCAGGCCCGCCCCCTCGGTGCCGGGCAGGAAGGCCGCGACGAAGGCGTCCGAAAGATTGATCAAGTCGTTGGCGTAGGCGGGACGGCCCGAATAGAGGACGGACACCACCGGCACGCCCTTGCCCGAGACCGCGTGCAGAAGCGCCAGGTCGTTCGGGCGGCGATGGCTGTACTGGACCGGCGCGGGGAAGCGGACGTCGCCATGATATTCGGCATAGGGGGTCTCCCCCAGGACGACCACGACCTTGGCGAACCGGGTCACGTCCACGCCGACGGCGTCTCTGGAATAGACGATGTTGTCCGCGCCGAACTGCGCCGTCAGGGCCTGCAACAGGGTGGCGCCGGTGGCGAAGTCGCCGTTGACGTTTTCGGTCCCCTGCCAGGTCAGGGACCAGCCGCCGGTCTGGTTGGACAGGCTGTCGGCGCTGTCGCCCACGACCAGGATCTTCTCGCCCTGGACCAGCGGCAGGGCGCGGTCGTTGTTCTTCAGCAGGACGACCGACTTGCGCACCGCCTCGCGGGCCAGATCGGTCGCGGCCACGGCCTCGGCCTGCCCGTTATAGCGGCTTTCCGACGGCGCATGATCGAACAGGCCTGAGCGCATCTTGACCCGCAGGATCCGCGTCACGGCGTCGTCGATGCGAGACATCGGGATGCGCCCGGCTTCGACGTCGGCGATGGTGTTGCCGATGAAGGCCTTCCAGTCCTCGGGGACCATGATCATGTCGAGGCCGGCGTTGATCGCCTGGGCGCATTCGGCCTTGGTGCAGCCGGGGACCTGCTCGATCCCGTTCCAATCGGACACGACCAGACCGTCGAAGCCCAGTCGGTCCTTCAGCACGTCGGTCAGCATTTCACGGCTGCCGTGCATCTTGCCGTAGTCGTGACCGGCGGCGACGTCGTTCCAGCTGCTGTAGGAGGCCATGACGGTCTGCACGCCCGCCTCGATGGTCGAGTAATAGCCGGCGCCGTGGCGATTGATCATCTCGCTGCGGCTAGCACGGGCCTCACCCTGGTCCTGGCCGTTGAAGGTGCCGCCGTCGCCCATATAGTGTTTGGCCGTGGCGACCACGTCGCCGTCGCCGGTCAGATCGCCTTGCAGCCCGCGCACCAGGGCCTCGCCGTATTCGGCGACCAGCTGAGGATCGCTGGAATAGCTCTCATAGGTGCGGCCCCAGCGGCGGTTCTCGCCCACCGCCAGGGTCGGGGCGAAGACCCAGGTGATGCCGGTGGCGCGCACCTGACGCGCCGTGGCCCGGCCGATCCGCTCGATCAGTTGGGGATCATGGGCGGCGCCCAGGCCGATGTTGTGCGGAAAGAGCGTGGCGCCGGAGACGTTGTTGTGGCCATGGACGGCGTCCGTGCCCCAGATCAGCGGGATCTTCACCGCCATATCGGCGGCGAGAGCGGCGTCGTGATAGCGGTCGGACAGGGCGGCCCATTCAGCGACGGTCGCGTGCTTGTTCATGGCCGGCCAGGCGCCGCCGCCGTTCAGGACCGAGCCGATATAATACTGTGTCACCTCCGCCGGCGTGATGTAGCGGACGTCCGGCTGGGTCATCTGCCCCACCTTCTGCGCCAGGGTCATGCCGGCGACGATCCGGGCGATCCGCGCCTCCATCGCGGCGTCTGGCGCGTAAGCTGGGGTCAGAGTCGGCCAATCCGTCCGCTCCTGCTGAGCGGCGGCGCTCATCGGCGCCAGGGCGCATCCGGCCAGCAGCAGCAGCGGGAGAAGCTTGGTCTTGCGGAAGGTCATGGCCGTCTCTCGGTTACAGGTATCGATCAAAAAAGAGGGCGAGACGGCATGGCCGCCTCGCCCCGGAGGCTAAGGGCTCGGAGAGGGACGCCCTAGAACCGGTAGTTGACGCCGAACAGGAACTGCCGGCCGTACTCTTCATAGGTTTCGGGCAGCGAACCGCCGTCCGCCGTGGTCGTGCCGCCGCTGTCCAGACCCAGGCGGGTCCGGTAGGGCGAGTTGGTCAGATTGTTGACCTGGAACAGCACGCCCAGGCCTTCCAGCGGCCCCTGTTCGAAGGTGTAGCCGATCTGGGCGTCGATCTGTTCGTCGTCCAGGATTTCGGTGTAGCCGCGCGTTGCGAACAACTGCACGACCTCGCCCTTGAAGGCTTCGCGGAACCGCTTGCTGATCCGCGCCTGGAAACCCCCGCGCTCGTAATAGGCGGTCATATTGTAGACCGTACCCGACAGGCCCGGAATCCGGACTTCCTGGCCATCCGGGGCCGGATTAAGATCCGACTCCGTGAACGAGATGCTGCCCAGCACGCCCAGACCGTCAAGCGGCTCCCACACGGTGCCGAAGTTCAGGGCGCCGCTGACCTCCAGCCCTTGCACCGTGCCGCCGTCGCCGTTGGCCGGAAGACTGATCTGGCCGATGGAGCTGATGGTCACGCCGGCCGGGATGGACGACGCCGTCGATGGCAGCGGGATTCCCGAGAAGTCGAACGTGCCGTTCTGGGTATAGATGTAGGTCTCCAGATCCTTGTAGAATCCGGCGATCGACAGATAGGTGGTCGAGTCGACGTACCATTCGTAGGCTAGGTCGAAGGCGTTGGCGCGCCAGGGCTCAAGCTCCGGATTACCGCCCGATGCGGACCAGGGGTTGACCGTCGCCCCTGGAGGACAGGATTGCCCCGTACAGACTAGGGAGTTGAAGCTCGGCGTCACATTGGCCCGCATCTCGTCCATGCGCGGCCGCGCCATGGTGCGCGAGGCGGCGAAGCGAAGACGGTGGCCGCCGCCCAGGTCGTAGATCAGATTGAGGCTCGGCAGAATATCAAGATAGTCGGCGCCCTTGGTCACCGAGATCGGTTCGATGGGGGAGCCGGGCTCGGTGCCGTTGATGACGACGCCGGTCGATTCCTGATTTTGGACCACCGCCTGCATGCCCACATTGCCGCGCCACCGGCCGCCTTCGAAGTCCAGTTTGACGAAGGCCGTGGTGACCTGTTCCTCGATGTCCCAGTTCTTGTCGAAATAGTTGGCGTCAAGAATGGGCGCACGGTCGTAATAGACGTCCAGGGCGCGGCTCAGATCGATGGCTATGACGTCGCCGAAGCCCGCCCAGCCCAGAGACGTCGGGGTCTCCAGATACTGAGCGTCCACATAGACCTGTTGACGTCCGTTCTTCAGGAACAGGTCATAGTCTTCGACCCGCTTGGACTTCTCGCGATTGGCGTAATTCACCCCGGCGGTGAAGGTGTTGAAGAAGCCGTCCATATCGCGCTCGATCTTCAGATCGGCGGAGCTGATGGTTTCCTCGACGTCGGGGAACCGAATGGAGCCGTCGTGGCCCCAGCCGCCCCACGGCGCGCGATCGCCAAGCGTCACCTGAGAGGCGTCGGAATAGTCCAGCCCCTCGGAATAGGTCGGATAGCCGTCGTCGTTCACGGTGAAGCCGATGCTGTCCAGGGTCCGGCCGACATTCGGGGTCGAAGGCGTCACGCCGCCCGTGCCCTGCCCATAGCCGGCGTAGGTCTCCAGAATGGTCTCGCGGCGGCGATTGTTGGAATAGGACAGATCCGCGACCAACCGCGTCCGATCATTGATCTCATATTCGGTGTTCAGACCGATGGAGAAAATCTCGTCTTCGCGGGTGTTGTAGTCGTTCCGGATGATCGGCACGGCGTTGTTGATCGTGCCGCTGCGACCGAACAGGGAGCCGCCTCGATCCTCGGTCACGACGTCCGTGAAATAGGCGTCGTCAGCCCAGGCGTTGGAGTACCACTGGGCGCCGCGCGTCGTCTCCTCCTGCTCGAACTTGGAATAATAGACGTCCAAGGTCGAATGCAGCTGCGCCGTCGGACGCCATTCCAGAATGCCGATGACAGCGTCTCGCTGATTCAGGCGTGAGGTGGCGAATACTTCCTGCCCATTCACCAGCAGGGCGCTGTCGGCGCTGTCGGGCTGGACGGAATCAACCGTACACGTCGAGTCTGGCAGACTCGGCTCGCAGACCCCGCCGAAAGCCTCGTAGCCATAGGCCTTGTAGTGCTTGTTCTGCGACGGTGAATCCAGATGGGCGTAACCCAGGGCCAGCCCCAGGGCGCCGTCGGCGAACTGATCAATATAGCTGATCGAAAAACGGCCGCCGTAGTTGCGGACGTCGTCGTTCAACTTGTCGCCTTCCGTCATTTCACCGCGCATGTTCACGGCGAGGGCGCGCGTTCCGAACTCCAGGGGACGCACGGTTCGCAGGTCGGCGGTGCCCGACAGACCCATGCCGGACACCTCGGCGTCCGGCGTCTTGTAGATTACGACCCCGGACAGCAGCTCGGACGGATACTGGTCGAACTCCACCGCCCGGTTGTCGCCCGAGCTGGCCTGCTGGCGGCCATTCAGCAGCGTGGTCGTAAAATCAGGCGCCAGACCGCGGATCGAGATGACCTGGGCCCGGCCGTTGACGCGCTGCGCCGCCAGACCCGGCAGGCGGGCGATGGATTCGGCGATCGACACGTCCGGCAGCTTGCCGATGTCCTCGGCCGAGACCGCCTCGACGATCGAGGTCTCCCGGCGCTTGGTGGCGATGGAGTCCGCCAGGCCGCGTCGCAGCCCGGTGACGACGATCTCCTCGACCTCGGTCGCGCCATCCTCGGCCTGAGGCGCCGTCTGGGCGACGGCGACCGCCGGCAGCGCCATGGCCAGCGCCAGGGCCGAAGCCGTCAGGTGAAGCGCGCTCGCGCGCGGACGAATTGAATGAAACCCAGCAAAGGCGCTGCGCATGTGATCTCCCCTCACGTTTCCCTTGGCGCGGGCCCTTTGAGCCCGACGTCCCTCTTTTTGGCGCAGTATTGGAAGCGCTTCCAACACCATACCGCCTTATTCGTTTTTGGCAACACGCCCTTTAGCGAGGGCCGCTCCAGACATAGGTCGCGGCGCTTGCGGGCGGCAAAACGACCGCCGCGCGCCGGCGGTCTTCGCCGATCTCGAACCGGGTCTCCGTGTCGGAGGGGTTGAGAACCACAAGCACCCGACGGCCGTCCGGATTGACGAACCCAACCGCCTCCAGATCAGCAGGCTTGGCCACCGCGACGCGGCGCGCCCCCTGGCGCACAAACCGGCTGGCGTGACCGAAGGCGTAGTATTCCTGGTTCTTTTGAACCGCCCCCGTGCGGCTGTTGATCGTGACCACGCCACGGCAGTCGCCGCATCCACCGGCGTGAGGGCCATGGTTCTCGTCCAGGGCGATGTTCCACATCAGCACGCCGCGCGCATGGTTCTCGACCGAACCGATGATCAGGCTCTTCATCGTCCAGACGAAGCTGTCCTTGAAGCCGGGCGCCCAGTCGCCGCCCGAGCACTCAGTGAAGAAGACGTCCTTGTCGGGATGGGCGTCGAACACCCGGGACTGGGCCGCCACGTCGCCGGCATAGCAATGCCAGGCCACCCCCGAAACATAGGGCCGTGCCGTGGCGTCGCTCAGCACCCCCAGGGGCTGCTCCGGCTTATCCCAATTGTGATCCCAATCGAGGATCTTCGTCTGCAGCCCTAGCTGCTCCAACCGAGGCCCTAGATCACGTCCGATGAATCTCGCCCGGCCCTCGGCGCCCCAACGCATGCCGGGATAGGAGTCAGGCTCGAAGTCCGGCTCATTCTGGATGCTGATATAGTCGGTCGGCACACCCTCGGCCGCCGCCGCCGAGATATAGCGGGTCAGATACTCGGCATAGGTCGAATAATATTCCGGCTTCAGTTCGCCCTGGATCATCGACCCTGTCGTCTTCATCCAGCCCGGCGCACTCCAGGGCGTCGCCATGACCTTGAGGTCCGGATTGATCGCCAGCGCCTGGCGCACAGTCGGAAAGACCTCGGCCGCCATAGGCGCCGTCGAGAAGCCGGCCAGCGACGGGTCTTCGGCGTCCGCCAGACTGTAATGGCTCAGCGAGAAATCCGACGCCCCGATGGTCACCCGCGTGAAATCGAAGCCGAGGCCGCCGTTCTCCCGTCCGAACAGATCGCGCAGCAGGGCGTCACGCTGCGACGGCGTCATTCGGGTCTGGATCAGATGCGCCGTCGCATCCGAAACGGCGGCGCCGAAACCGACCATGGTTTGCAGCGGCGCGTGAGGGTCGAGGAGAATCGTCGGCGCCGCAGAGCCGGCGACCTCCGCTTTCATCACCAGCCGCTCCGGCGCGAGCAGCCGCGACTGATCGCCCGACGTCACCCAGCCGCCGTCCGGCGCCGATGCGCATCCGGCCGCAGCCAGCGTGGCCAAAACCAGGGCGCAGGCTCTCGCCCGCAGTCGATCCTGTCGTGTCATGCTTTCCTCCCTACGGACGTCTCATACGCGCCCTTTCAAATTGGAAGCGCTTCCATAATGACGCCGCTTACGGGGTCGTCAAGCTAGGGCGTCCTCAAACTTGCCAGACGCCGGCGGATTCCCGCACGACGACGGCGTGGGGCAAGGTGCGGAAAGTCCAGTCGCCGGCGCTCCCCGTGATGCGTTCCGACAGCAGTCGAACGGCCTCCCCGCCCATGGCCTTCAACGGTTGATGTACGGTCGTCAGCGGCGGCCAGACGATGGCGGAGACGGGCGTGTCGTCAAAACCGGAGATCGACAGGTCGCCGGGCACCTGCAGACCGCGGGCATGAGCGACCGACAGTGCGCCCGCCGCCATGTCGTCGTTGGCGCAGATCAGCGCCGTGGGCCGGGGCGAAAGCGCCAGCATGCGCGCGGCGATCAAGCCTCCGGAACGGAAGGTGAAATCCCCGCGCTCCACTGTAAGGGCGTCGTCAGGCAACCCCATCTCCTGCATCGCCCGCCTCACGCCGTCCAACCGACTTTCGGCCGACAAGTGCCCGGCGATTCCGCCGAGATAGGCGATGTGGCGGTGGCCGAGCTCCAGCAGATACCGGGCGATGTCGCGCCCGCCGGCCTCGTCGTCGATGCCGACCGCATCAACCAGGCCCCGACCGCCGCCGCCCGGCGAGATGGCCGCCAAATGGACGCCCCGCGCCCTCAGTTGCTGGATCAGGTCGGCGTTGTCCGAGAACGGCGGGGTCAGGATCAGCCCCTGGCACCTCTGGTTGACCGCAATGTCGATCACCTGCTGCACCGCAGCCGGGTCGTCCTGGGGCACATGGCGCGTGAACAGCTGAAATCCCGACTGCAGGCATTCCCGCACCGCCCCCAGTTCCAGCGCCGAGGCGTAGAAGGAGTTGGGCTCCGCATCCAAGTCCGACGCGAGAACCAGAGCCAGCACGCGGCTGCCGCCCCCCGCCAAGGACCGCGCCTGCGGATTGACGCGGTAATCCAGGGTCTCCACCGCTTCCAACACCTTTCGGCGCACGGGCTCCCGAACGTTCGGCCCGCCGTTGAGGACCCGCGACACCGTTGTCCGCCCCACGCCCGACAGACGCGCGACATCGTCGATCGTGGGCTTTCTGGCCGACATGCCGTGCTCCGGTTTCCACATGATCTCTGGATGGCCCACGACGCCCGGGACTGCAAGCAACCGCAGCCGCCTCCTATCCGCGACACGCCGCCCCTCGCTTCTTCGGGAGAGCCATGATCTGATGTACCAAGATCCACTCAAACTTGCTTTTGGTGCAGAGCTGGGAGCGCTCACCATGCTGTCTAAAGATCCTGACGTTACACAAACCGAAACGAGCAGCGGACAGAGAGTCTGCAATTTCAGGTTTCCAGAGATGTACGGCAGCTACCCGTCGTTCCCTTTTGTCATTCAGAACATAAACTTAACTCGCAGAGTCGTTGCCGTAGATTTCCGGCGATTTCTCATTATTTCTGGTCAGGCGCAAAACTTTTGATGGGTCGCATGGTGGGTGAGCTGGCCTGACGCAAACCGTCCGCATGACTTGGGGATATCTCGAATAGCATTAGATGTGATGATGGGTGAGACGGCGCCTTCGAAATCGGCCATCGCCGAGCTCAAGCTTCCGCCATCGTATTCACCGCATTTTATGCGGTGAATAGCGGCTTCAATCGCCGCAAATCGGGTGTGGGCTTCTCGGGCACCCGATGGATCGCGCAGCTCTAGATCGCGCAGCAGTGAACTACCCCGAGGATATTCTGGATTCTCGCCCGAGTAGTTTCGTGCGAATCCTACGGAATCTGTTCGTGCGCTGGAGGAAGCAGTGCCCAAGCTACCAGACCTGATGGGACCTCTGGCAGTATCACGGTTGACCAAACCGGGCCTGCACGCGGTCGGCGGCGTTCCAGGACTGGCCCTGCAGGTTTTGAAGTCGGGCGGACGCACCTGGATTCTCCGCGTCATGATCGGCGCTAGACGCCGGGAAATGGGGCTTGGGGGATATCCCGGCGTCACCCTAGCCATGGCAAGAGAGGCCGCACGCGAGGCAAGAGATTCGATCCGACGAGGAATTGATCCCATCGAAGCCGCGAAGGAAGCCCGCGCGGCGCTTACAGTCACGCCGACGGTCGGGTACACATTCCGGGCCGCCGCAGAGGCGTACATCGCGGCACACGAAGCGAGCTGGAAAAACCCCAAGCACCGCGATCAATGGACCGCGACGCTCAAGAACTATGCATACCCAGTGATGGGAAAGCTCGATGTCGCGGCAATTGAATTGCCGCATGTCATGCGCGTTCTGGAGCCTATCTGGACCAAAAAGACCGAGACCGCCAAACGCCTACGCGGTCGCATGGAGATGGTTCTGGACTGGGCGACTGCGCGGGGGTTTCGATCCGGCCCCAATCCGGCAAGGTGGCGAGGCCACCTCGACAAGTTGCTGGCCAAGCCTTCCAAAGTCCATCGCATTACGCACCATCGTGCCTTGGCCATCGATGAGATGGGCCCCTTCATGAACCAGCTTCGCGCTGCGGAAGGCACGGGCGCGCGGGCGCTGGAGTTCGCTATTCTGACAGCGGCACGCTCCGGTGAGGTGCGAGGCGCCACCTGGAAGGAGATCGATTTGGATGCCCGCGTGTGGACCATCAGCGCCGAGCGTATGAAGGCGGCACGCGAGCATCGGGCTCCCCTGTCCAAGGCCGCAATCGCCGTGCTGCACGCCATGCCCGCAGGGCGACCGAACGCCTATGTGTTCAAGGCTGCGCACGGCGGCCGGATTTCGGACATGACGATCTCGGCTGTGCTTCGGCGGCTAGAGGTCGATGCCGTTCCTCATGGCTTTCGCTCAACCTTCCGCGACTGGGCGGCAGAGCGCACCACCTACCCCAACGAGGTCGCAGAAATGGCGTTGGCCCACGCCGTCGGAAACAAGGTCGAGGCCGCTTATCGGCGTGGCGACCTTTTTGAGAAACGCCTCGCCATGATGGATGATTGGGCCGACTTCTGTTCCCGCTGCTCTCGCTAGGAGTTCGACCAAAGCCTAGTGCCCGAAGAGCATACTCTCAAGCGGACGCCGGGAAATTCTAATATGGGTGAAACGGACATTCCGCGATGCGGCCAGCGCGGCAGCGTCGAATGCAACCTGGGTCGTCCGATGCGGAGACGCTAGCCGGATTCATCCGCGATCAGCGCGCCGTTTTACTCCGGATCATCAGCTGCAACAGCTGGGTTCGGGTGACCCAGCGGCACAGCCGTGGAGAAGGCCATTTTCTGTTTTCGGTCGGTCGGCGTTCTCTGGAACGAAACGAACTCCTCATCGTGGATCGTGCCGAAGACATCCTTGTATCGCAGACGCCCCAAAGCAAAGATGGCGCTCCGAGACCGAACGATTTTCTCCCAATCGATCTCCTCATCGATGTCACCTTCCACTCGGGCAGATCGGATAGCATCGCTGCCGATTGGAACGGGCCATCGTTGAGCGCGACCTTCTAGAGGCACCGGCGGTACCGCATCGTCCTTGCGCTTCACCACGCACTTGATCGAAATTTCAAACCACTGAGCCGGGGTCTGGCCTGTATTTCGGCAGGTCACGTCAAAGAGCGGCTTGGTATTGGCTGTCCACAGCATGTGAACCTCCTCGACATGCACGTAAGCCCGAAGCTGCACGTTTGCAGACTTTTCCGCCTGCTTCACGGAGCGCTCGGCGGCGCGGGAAGCTCTGCTGGCTGCGAAGGCTGCCCACCCCGTGAACACCAGTGCGAGAACCGTCAGGAGAGCCTGGAGAAACGCGATGAGCGTCTGCTGCCACGACTGTCTGAGCTCCTCCTCGGCTGAGTTTGTTGTCCTCGTGGCCTGTATGACCATCTCGCGCTCATTGCGGAGTGTTTCGCGGGCCAAGTCGCACGCCTCTTGTTTGGCCCTGCGCTCCTCAACGGGAAGCGCGTCGACGGCTGGAGCTAGACAGCTCGCTGGCCTTTCTTTTGTCTCGAAATCGAACGTCTGTTCAAATTGGCGCGGCACGAACAGCGGTGAGTCCAAAGGGATCATGCCGTTGAAAGTCGCGACACCCGTCGCACACAGGACAGCTACAATCGTCCAAGGGGCGAATGGCTGGATGGCGCGCCAGACCCTTGTGTTCACAGCCCTTAGCCGTTGGGGAAGCGACGTTCTCTCAGTCATAAATTAGACCTACCTGACTACCAGACAAAGTTCATCACCAAGAGGTTCACCCTGCGGCTTCCACCAGCCTCCCTAGTTGCGACTACCAAGTCGCCTTCTTTTTCCCGCCATCCCTCACCCGGACCAATTGCCAGACCTCGGCTTACGCGTTCCTTGGGACGTCATAATCGGACGTCGCCGCAATTTTGGATCTTGCTCAACGCTACTAAGGGCGTAGAATCGTGGTTCGGATGATAACGAGCGTGCCAGAGTTCGAACGCTAAAGGAGCCCCGCGTGCGTGCAATCGACCTCTATGCCGGAATTGGTGGCTGGAGCCTCGGCCTACGCTTGGCAGGCGTTGAGGTTGTGGCGTCCTACGAGTGGTGGCAGCCGGCGGTGGATACGCACAACGGCAATCATGGCGGCGCACTGAAAACGACCAATGTGCGAACTCTCAAGCTCGACGACCTGCCCGAAGATATCGAACTTGTGGTCGGGAGCCCCCCCTGCACCGAGTTCTCGTACTCAAATCGCGGTGGCAGCGGTGACCTGGCAGAAGGTCTGAAGGATCTCGTCAGGTTCTTCGAAGTCGTCGAACATCTGAAGCCCAAATGGTGGGCTATGGAGAATGTGCCCCGCGTCGCGGAGTTCATTAGAGCTGGCTTCTCTACTCCGGGACATGCCCTGTACCGTTTTCGCCGCCTCAAGCCTATTATCGAGGTAGTGGATTTTTCAGACTACGGCGCGGCTCAGGCTCGGCGGCGCTGCATTGTATCCAACATCCCGCTCGACCTTATCGATGCCTATAAAGCGAAACTTCCGCGTCGAACGCTCGGGGACGTAATTTCGAGCTTAAATGGTTCCTCGCCTATCATCCGCGATCCTGTTTGGGGCGGAACGCTTGCGGCAAGCCATTTGACAGAAATGGAGATCGAGGCGTCGCTGGCTGGCGATGAGTTGCGGATGAACCGCGACGCGAAGACCTACCACGCTGTCTACAACAACATGGCTTTCCCTGATCGCATGGACGAGCCGTCGAGGACGGTAACCGCTACCTGCACGAGGGTGTCGCGCGAGAGTATCGTGATCGAGGCCCCACATGCGCCCGGTCAGTATCGGCGCCTCACCATACGGGAGCGTGCTTCACTGCAAGGCTTCCCGATCAACTACCAGTTCTATGCTCGATCATTCGCCGAGAAGGCCAAAATGGTCGGGAACGCCATTCCCCCCACTTTCACCTACCTGCTCGCCTCTGCCGCTCAGGGGGTGAACCCGCGCGACTTCAAAGGTCTGAAGCTCGACGGTGCGCTTCCAATGCCAGAGGCACTTCCCAAGCCAACTCCTCCCGAAACGGCCGGCCGGACATACCCTGAAGGACGTTCGTTCCGCTCAGCTATTCCTGGGCTGCGCTTCAAGAGCGGCATGCGATTCGAGCTGTCGAACGGCTCCGCTCGCAACTCACCCGAGTGGAAGGTTCGCTTCTTCTTTGGGCCCTCGAAGGACGTTCGCGAGGTAGACCTTGATGGTTCGGTATTCGCGGAAATGGCGGACACCATGATGGCCCTTCCAGCCTTCTCAAAAGTATGGGAAGCGCTCGACCGCGACCAGAGGCATCTCCACGATGCTTACAACGCTAGCCTGCAAGCGGCTTGGGCCCATAAGGGCGAAGGGCACGACCCTTTCGATGTCGTCGATACCTTGGCTGCTCTCGCAGCGACACTCGGCGAAACAATCGATTTTTGGGCGCAAGACCGAGTCAATGCTGAAATGGCTCGCGCCTATGTGCTGGACACAGTAGCTGCGGGCGAGCCTATTTCGAGCCTTCCTGGCAAGGCGAAGCTAGCGAAGAACGCGAATGCGATTTTAGCGGGACTTATCGTCGGCGATTGGTACAACGTCTCGCGACATTCCAAAGGCAAGCAAAGGCGAGCTGCCTAATCGCCGTTGTCGATCGGCTCTTCCGCTATGATGGCCTTCGCCATCGGCCCCGTGTCACTCGTCTCATCGACCAGGTAGGGATCGCCCTCCTCCCGAAGCGCCTGGATAACGCGATACCGATTGTGCTCGGACTGACCTCCACCGGTTTTCGCTGCGGAATTGATTAACCGTGAAAACGGTATTCCAGCAATCCGCTTGAGATCGATCGTTTCGGTCTGCTCGTCCGGCTCGATCCCGATTACGAGTATAGGCAAGGTCAACGACATTTTCGCAGAGGGTAGTTCCCTGAGAATGCGTTCATAACTCACCACATTGGAGTCAATACGGCGCCCAAGAACGCCCATGGGCACTATACAAAGGCCCACGTCGATAAGTCCTTGGGAATAGGCCGTTTGAAATTTGAAGACGTCAGAATACCAGCGGCTCATGTTGCCGAACTGCACTTCGGCCTGAACTGTGATGTTGTCGAATGTCTTTCTAAAATCGGCAGCGAGACCAGAACCTTTTATCGTGGTAGCCGCTGGATGATACAGCCAGCGCCGTTCAACGCTCAGTTCCCGGTCGAACCAGGTGTTCATGACCTGTTGAACGACATCCAGTTTCGCGTTTCTCTTGCTTTTGCCAGCGTAGGTAAACAGGGGGACATTTTCGACGGCGGCGACAATCTCGTCATACGCTTCGCGATTGTTCGGGTGCTGGAGAATCTCCTCGGCGTACCGATAGCTGTAGACTTGGTATTTCACCCAGACTCCTGACCAGCGAAGGCTTCTTCCGCACGCAGTCCGCGACTCATGCGATTAGGGGTGCAAGCTAGAGAGGATCGCACCAATGTTCGAGGCGTTGCAGGAAAAGGGATTCCAGGTCGAGTTCCATTCGCACGCTCGAGCAATCTTAGCGGCTGACTTCCCGGGGGCGGCTGAGGAACTCGAAAGCGCACTCCTCGCGGCGACCATTCCTATCGAGGAAATCATCGCTGGTGGCGGTGGCGAAGCAAAAGGTACGCAGCGGCTTCGAAACGCCCTCAATGATCTGAAATGGCCGAAGACAGAGTTTGTTGTTGAGCGCATCGTCAATGGTGTCCGTCGCGAAAGCCAATCCCACATCGTTGACCATGTCCGTCAGCTAGAGAGTGGCGAGCGCATCGCACTTGAGATTGAGTGGAACAATAAAGACCCCTTCTTTGATCGCGACCTAGAGAATTTCAAACGTCTCCACGCGGACGGCGCCATCTCTGTCGGCGTTGTCGTTACTCGCGGGCGAAGCCTGCAAGAGGGGATGCGAGGAATGGTTCGTCGTTTTCTAGACGAGCGCCAGATTCAATCGTTCGCGGACATGGCGCGTTGGGGTTACGAGCCGACCTCACGACAACGCCGAAGTGTAATGGAAAAGGTAGAGCGTGTTTCTAATCCGCTCACCTTCAAAGACAGCTTCACCAATCAGTTTGTGTCGGACAAGTTTGGTGAAGCGACCACGCACTGGCGCAAGCTTGAAGATCGCATTCGCCGTGGCGTTGGAAATCCTTGTCCAATGATCCTGATCGGCTTGCCCGATTCTATCGTTACTTTCCACGAGGGCGAGGCGGCTCTGCAGGAGGTGGAGGCTGCAGAAGAAGCGGCGGAAGTTCAGGCCTAGTAAATCTCCCTCATATCCTCGCGACAAGCCTCCTTTCGCGAGACGGATCGACAACCCTGCGATGTTGACAGCCAAAGCAGCCCAGGCAAAAGACCAATAGCTCTGGAAAACGGGGATGTTCGCCTGGTGGAGAGGATATGAAGCCAACCTTCTCCGAATTCTCATATGGGTTCGCTCTGACCAACGAACTGGTAGGTTGGAGCGAGCTTGCGGCAGCTCCCATCTTTCCAAGCCTTATTGAGGAAGGACAGGAAGGCGGCGGGTACGATGTCAAACTCGACCGTCCAGGCTTTCCCCTCTATCTCCAGTTCAAGCGATCAGACCTCATGACGCGACGCTCAGCGCGTGAGTACAAGGCGGTCAAGGCGCGTGGCGGGGGGCTCCGGGTGCCCTACTATCGCTTCGCTGTGACCGACGAGGCGATTTCGCGCCAACATGAAATGCTATTGGCCCTGGATGTCGCCCCTCACTTTGTCTTCTACGCGGCACCGCGCTTCCACAAGATCGAAGAGATCAACGAGGCATGGGCCGCCAACGACGTGGCAAGCCGTTCGCAGTTTATTGCGCCTCAAGAGATCGGTTCACTCTCCCTCGGCCCCCATGCCGTAGCCTTTGATGGTGGGCGTTTTTGGACCTGTTCTGAACCCCGTGAGATCAAAGGCCTGACCAGTCGCGACCTTCTGGAAAAGCTAAAGTCTGCGTTGACGCAAGACGACCGCCCCCTGCGAGGAAAGCTATCGGAGATCAACGAGCACCTAGACTCGGCTGAACGCCGAGCAAGAGCGCGTATCGTCGAGAGGGAACGCGAAGCTGCTGAGCTTGCGGAAGCAGCGCGTGAGCGGCGGCGCGCCGAAAGACAGCAAGAGCTGACTGAACCAAACGGCTATGATCTGATTTCGCATAGCCTCGCCCAAGATCATGGCGAGTTCGTTGTAAGTCTTGATGATTTAGAATTTTCGCCTCCGGCGTCTTTGCCGGTGCCCACTCGTTTGCCGAAGACCCTATCGCCTGAATTCCAACAACTCCGATTGGCGGCGGATACTGCTGCTCGAACATTTGATGCCCAACTGGTGATCATTCAGCCGACCAGCTGAGTTGGTTAGCGAAATAGTCGTGCCTATGGGGATCGATCATCAATCACGGGAATCCACGCGCTCAGCGACAGGGAAGCAGAGCAAGATAAAATCCGGCCTGCGATCCTTGGACATCGCCGGCCGGGTACATCGGTGAAGGCGAAGGGTTTCGAGGGCGCGGGAGCCCGCGATGACCGAGCCGCACGATCCTGAAGACTATGCATTCAAGCCGCCGATGACGGCGCGGCGGGAGGCGCCGCCGACTTGGACCGTCGGGCGTCTGATCAGCCGGGCGACGCCGTCGATGCCGCCGCGTGCGAGAGCGCGGCACTTCAATGCGAAGGGTTCGGTGCAGCGCGTCCGGCCGGTGCGTTCGGTGGCGGGTGGCATGCGCCGGGTGATGGTCAAGGTGCGGGTCGTGCCGATGACGCCGGGGGCCAAGAAGGCGCTGATGACCCATGTCCGTTATGTGGCCCGCGAGGGGGCTGGCGCGGAGGGCGAGCCGGGTCGGTTCTTCAATGCGCGCGAGGACGCTGTGGAGGCGTCCGGCTTCGCGCGGCGTTGCGAAGGGGATCGGCATCACTTCCGGATCATCGTCAATCCGGAGGACGGGCGCGACCTGCCCAACCTGAAGGCCTTTACGCGCCGGTTCATGGAGCAGGTGGAGACTGACATGGGCACGCCGCTCGAATGGGTGGCGGGAGAGCACTACGACACCGGCCGACCGCATCTGCATATCCTATTGCGCGGCAAGCGCGACGACGGCCGGGACCTGGTCCTGCCGCGTGAGTACGTCAGCCATGGGCTACGTCAGCGGTCGCAGGAACTGGCGACCGAAATCCTCGGGCCGAGGCAGGAGCGGGCGGCGTCGGACAGAGACGTCACGGCGGACCGATTCACCCGCATGGACCAGACCTTGATCGGCGAGGTCCGGGACGGGCGGCTGACCCTGGAGCGCCTGCCGGAGGCGCAGAGAACGGACGCGCTACGACGGCTGGTCCATCTGGAAACGCGAGGCTGGGTCGAGCGCGAAGGGATAGGCTCATGGACCGTCCCTGCCGACCTGCGCGAGACCCTGCAGCGGGAAGGTGAGCGCGAAGCCAGAGAAGCGGCGGCGGCTAAGGCGATATGGGGTGGTCGGTGGGGCGGAGAGATCGACAGGCTTCAGCCGCTGGACCTGAAGGCGGGCGAGACCGTGGTCGGCGCCTATGCCGGAGTCCAGCCTATCGGTCCCTATGGGAACGGACCCCAGGCCCTGGTGATGGAGACGATGGATGGGCGGCTCGGTCATGTGCGCCTGCCGTCGCTAGACAGCGCCCTGATCCTGGACCGCGTGCCCGAGCGGGCGATCGTCGAGGTGCGCGGCACGGCGAGACCGAAACGGGCGTCCGACCGAACCATCGTCGAGATCGCGGGCGAGCGCGGCGGAATCTATTCGGCAGCGGACCACCAGGCCGCGCGACCGGGAGACAGTCCGGCCTTCATCGAGCGGCATGTGCGGCGGCTGGAGGCGATGAGCCGTGAGGGCGCGTGCAGGGCCCTGGGCGACGGCCGGTTCGCCATTGCGGAGGACTATCTGGCCAAGGCGTCAGCGGCGGACCAGGCGCGTCATGGCGCGGTGAATCTCGAGGTGCGGGTGCTGGATGTCCGGCCGCTGGAACTGCAGCCGCAGGCCAGAGGTGTGACTTGGCTGGACAAGGTTGCGGGCGGTTTGGCTAAGGGACCGGTATCTGGAGCGCTGGCCGATGAGGCGAAGGCGCTCGGGCTTCAACGGGCTGAGGTGTTGCAGGCGTGGGGCATCGGCTCAGGGGCGCCGATGGGGCTCGGCGAGGGGGAAAGGCAGCAGCTCTGGGGGATGGAGCTGGAGAGCCAGATGGAGCGGCTCGGTCAGACCGGCAAACCCTTGGTGATCGCCAAGGAAGGCAAGAGGTTTTCCGGGGTCTATCTGGAACGGGCCCATATGGGCGGCCGGGCCTATGCGGTGATCGAGTGCAAGGCCGCTGTGACCCTGGCGCCGTGGCGGCCGGCGCTGGAGGCCTGTCGCGGGCAGGCCCTCACCGGGGTGCTGCAGGGCGGTCAGCTAGACTTCCGCTTTGGCCAGCAGCAACGCGGCAAGGGGCTTGGCCTGGAGCTCTAGAGCGGCGGCGACTGATCCGAGTCCTGTTCCCAGCCGCCTTGCCGGCGCGGCTGGCTCGACGAGGAGCGCAGGCAGGTGAGCTGGCTCCTGGCCCATTCGTGCAGCTTGCTCCTCGGATAGTAGGGCGTGCGGCCAAGATGGGTGCAGGGCGGGCCGTCGGACCGGGTGCAGAAGATCTTGGCGAGGGTGGAGGGGGCGCGCCGGATGCCGAGGGTCGCGAGCTCGCGCGAAGCCTCCTTGCGATTCAGCAGAACGTCTTCGGTCTCTTCGGGGAAATGGCGGGTCATTGAGGGTGCTCCTTGGTGAAGGGCCTCAAGCGACGCACTTATCCCCAGGTCGTCAATCCCGCCGAAACGGCCGGTCACGGAAGGGTTGTTTCAGGGCTGTTCAGGGCTTTTCATTTTCATATTCCGTCAAGCGAATGTGATCGGCCTATGGCTACAGCATCCACAGATCAGGCGCTGTCCGCCTTGGCCCTCAGCTCGGCGATCCGGGTCTGGCAGAGGTCGGCGACCAGATCGCGCAGATGGCGGGCGCGGGTCATCAGCCAGTCCAGATCCTCGGCCGAGGCGTCGTACTGGTCGCTGTAGCGGGCCTCGACATAGGCGCGCTTCAGGAGTTCGAACCGGCGGCGGTCGAAGCGGTGCTCACGGGGCCAAGCCTCGACCAGGCCGGTATTCACGTCTTCGGCCAGGGAGCGGAGGAATTTGATGTTGTGAGAGCGCGGGAAATAGAAGGTGTGGACGAGGAGGAAGCAGGCGTAGGCGGTCTCGACGGCTTGGTGGAGATTGAAGGCGGCCTTACGGCGCCAATTGGCCTCCGAAGGCCCCTCATTCAGAGCCAGCTCCGTCAGTCGGAGCCAGTCATCGGCGTCCTGTAGTTTTACTCTCAGGTGCGCCTCTGCCGAAGCAAGCGCATCTAGCGCCGTCATCGGATGCGGCGTGGCGAACGGATGTCCGGGAATCTCGTAAAGGGCGATGCCGTCGCGGACGATGTCGGTCCAGAAGTACTCGCCGCGCCGCAGGGCGTCGTTCACCTCCTGAAGGTCGTGGACGATCAGATTGACCGTGCGGCCGATGGCGGGGTCGCGGAGAATCTGGTCCTCGGAGTTCCACCAGTAGTCGGCGATGTTGGTCAGCTTCTCGTGGTTGACCACGATCAGCAGATCGAAGTCCGAGAGATAGCCGTTCTCGGGTTCATCGACCCAGTCGGTCCGGGCATAGGAGCCGAACAGGATGATCTTGTAGACTTGGCCGCCACGACGCCAGGTCTGGGTGCCGCCGCCGCCGCCGTTCTTCGCCGCTTCGAAGCCGGCGAGCAGAAGGTCGCGAACCCGTTCGAGTTCACGCTGCTGGCGTTCGGGAAGATGGTCGAGATCGGACCGCATCGGGCGAGTCTAACCGAAAATGCTCGGGGCGCATCTCCGAACGGTCCCGCTGGGACAAATATACGACTGGGCAGGCACATTGTTGCGCTGACGACCCGACTTCGCTGTCGGCAATGCGCCAACAACGGACGCTGGCGCGGAGCCAAACACCGACATACGCGACAAGGCCTATTGCGCCAGACTGCTTAGACAACGGAACAGGTGCAGTAGCGCCTGGTCCTGCGGGCGGGCCGCCACCTCGTGGGTTAAGCGGCCTCACGTGGAAGCAGAGACAGCCTTCAACCTGAACTTGCCTAAGCGGGGCTTTAACGCTTAGCTGGATGCGGGAGGCAGCGATGGCCGACAAAAACAATAAACTCACCATCCACCTGATCAAGGAGAAGGTGGCTGCAGACAAGATCATGAAGCCGGGTGCCGCGAGCGCTGTCATTGACGGCGTGGGGACGTTTTATGCCGAGAACTCCCATGCCAGCCAGCCGTCTTGGTTCTCAGACTTCTTCGGGAAACGGACGGCAGCCCCGTTCACGCTGCTGACTGCGAGCGCCAAGGGTGTGCTTCTCCGAACGATGCAGTTCGAAGAGGAAATTCGGACCTTCGCATTGGTCTTTGGTAATGGCCGCTTCCTTCTGAACGAGGGAGTTGTCGAAGAGCGGTTTGGGTTAAAGGTCGTCCTCAACACGATGGTCAAGGACAGCATCCGAAGCGTGGACCGCACGGCACTTGGTTCGGTACCCAAGCAAAGCCGCGAACAACTAAGCCGCGCCAGCGGGGCCTCCAGCTTCGGCATCGACATCGAGCAGGATCTCGTCCGATCGGTCACGGCGCAGTCCAGTAACAAGCGCCTCGGCAAAACGATCTCGGGCCGTGACGCCGTCACGGTCAACGCGAAATTCGATGCCTCAAACATCGATGAGCTCCTGACGCTGTGCATGGTCCAGTCCAGGAGCAAGGCTTACCAGGACGATTTCGAGTGGATCGATCAGATCAGGGATGTACGCGACCCGACGACCGTGGACGAGCTGAACGCTGACCTCGTTCAGCGGATTACCGACGGTAATTTCAAAGGCATCTGGATGGCGGCCCCCGACATCCTCGACTGGGTGGCCATCAAGGGCTTCCGGTACGGCCGGAGCAAAAAGGCCAAACTCTATGACGACCTGGAGTTGGAGGATTTCTTGGAGTCTTTGGGCGACGCCGCCCTCGACCTTGATCACTTAAAGGCCTGTCTCGTGGTGGCGGTCTCCGCCAAGTCTGACGATGTCGCCGATCAGTGGATGGCGTACCGGTGCTTCTACGCCGAAAGCACCCTGAACACCCGGATGTACATCCTCAACAACGGCCGGTGGTACGAGATTGCGAAATCTTTTGCCGATCAAGTCATCGCTGATTTCAAGGACACGCCGGAATCCGAGATCGTCCTTCCGGACTACGACCACGACGGGGAAGGCGCTTACAATGACGCAGTAGCCGCTGACATGGACGGCACCTGTTCAATGGATCGCCAGCTCGTCAAGCACGGAGGAGGTCACAGCAGCATAGAGTTTTGCGACCTGGTGATTGATGACAAGAAACTCGTGCACGTCAAACGCTACAGCGGGTCCGCCCAACTTAGTCACTTGTTCGCTCAGGGCGCCGTGTCGGGCGAACTTTTCGTCCAAGACGCGGAGTTTAGGGAGAAACTGAACGAGAAGCTGCCGCAAGGTCATAAACTCGCGGACCCGGCTGAGCAGCCCGATCCTCGCGAGTATGAGATCGTGTTCGCTATCATAGTTGGAAGCGACGATCTGGACATTCCGTTCTTCAGCAAGGTCAGCCTGCGTAACGCTCGGCGTCGTTTGCGCGGCTATGGTTACACAGTCACCAAGAAGCGCATCGCGTCTGTGAAGGCCGAGGCAGCCTAGTGCCCGCCAAGCGCCGAAAGAGGTGGGCGAGATCGTGACGATCGCACAGAGCACTTCGACGTATTTCATCCGCTTGCCCATGGCTGGAGGAAGCCAGCACTGGATGCACTGGATTTGCTTCTAGTGCCGGCCTCGGAGCGTACCTGCCGCACGTCAGCTAGGCGTCACCTCCGGACCTTCGACTGGCTCGCGGCCAAGGGCCTAGCTTGACTCACCGGCGACATTTTGAACGGCTGCTTTCGGCTCAGATCTTGGTGAGCTAACCTTGCCGTCTCCACGTGCGCCAGAGGATTGGTCGCTGAGGAGAACGGGGGGAGCATGGGCAAAAGGGCGAAGCGACGCCTGCGAGGGCGTGAGAAGGAGGGTGCCGCCCTACGCCTGCAGTATCCGGGCCACGAGCATATCAGGGCACCGCTTCGGCTGGCTCTCGGCGCGCCGCAGGACATGCAGATAATTGTCGAGTTTCTGACTAGACTTGAAGAGGCGGCAACCGACGGTGATCGTTCCGTGCTGCTCGATCTGCACGATACCAAGATTATAGATGCCGTCGCCTGCGTAATGCTCGCTGCGGCGATGCAGAAGCTCGATATCGAGTGCGGCGTGAAAGTCACGGTGAGAATGCCGCGCAACGGATCCGCGCGGTTTGCCCTGAAGCTGTTCGGGGTGACGCGCGACGGCGAGGCAGTTCTGGAAGAGGCTGGCGGCCGCATCCTCAGGGTCACATCCGGAATGTTGGGCGACCCTTCGCCCGGTGCCAGGACGTTTGAGGTAGCACGCCTCGTCGAGCAGTTTGTGTCAGATCAGACGCTGGCAGATAAGGTACATGCCGCGCTCAATGAAGCGGCCGACAATGTATTGTCGTGGGCGTACGGGGCGAACTCGCCCCCCAATCCATCAGAGCGATGGTGGGTCGCCGGAATGCTGACGAGTACGAGAGCTACCTTTATCGCCCTGGATCATGGGCTCGGAATACCCGCGACCGCGCCGCAGAACTTCGGCGACGGCTTGTCCGGCCTCATCAAAACAATGATGCAGGACAAGGAATGGAAGCCAGTCAATCTGAAGCCTACCGACGCCCAGATCCTGCTTACAACAATCCGTCAACGGCGGACCGTGAGCGGTTTGGACGAGAGGGGAAAGGGCTTGTCGAGCATGATCGCGCTCATTGATCGCTTTTCCGGGGGATTCATAAATATTCTGTCTGGGGACGCGCTATACGGCTATCGCAACTTCGCGCACACCCAGGGCGACGACGAATACTGCATCCCTCTCGGCTTCCGCTTTCCCGGCACGCTCATTATATGGCAGCTTGAGGGCGGTCCTTCGGAGGAGTCGATTTGATATGTCCGAAAGAATGACCAAGACGATCCGTTTAGCGGCAGACTTCAATCCTTTTCCTTTCGGGCGCTACCCTTCGCACGGCGAGTGGAGTGGTCAGCGTTTCCGCGAGGAGTGGCTTAAGCCGGCCCTCCTCGCCGGCGAGGCGATCGAGGTCGATCTTGACGGAGCGCGGGGCCTTTCGCCGTCGTTTCTCGAAGAGGCCTTCGGTGGCTTGGTGAGGGGGGGCTTCGCCGCCAAGGACCTGATTTCGCGCGTGCGAATAAAGTCCGACCGCGATCCGACGCTTGTCGATACGGTCCTGATCTATATTCGCGCGGCGAAGCCGATGTAGCTTCTAGGCAAGCGGTGGCGGGGTGGGACCGTTGTCGATCCATTGTTTCTGGTTTCTCCGTAGCGGGTACTATTTCTAAATGTCGTCGAAGGACACGGCTCATCCGGGGAATCGCCGTTGGCGGCGCGCCAATGCCGGGAAGATGCCCGTGCAAACTAGACCGGCACTTCCAGCAGTAATCCCGGAACATATCCTCTGGGCGCCGGAAGAGTTAGACTTCGGCCCTGAGAAGGTCATCGATGATTTGTATTTCTTCTTCGATGAGCTCAGATTTCGAGCCATATCCCTTCGCCAGAGGGTCATTGTCGATCTAAGGCAGTGCACGCGTATCGGGCCGGTGGGCGTCTTGCTTCTGGCTGCGGAGATTACAAGGTGCAATCATGCGCACCCAGACTCCGTGACCGGATACAGTCCAGACAATGTCACGGCACGCAGGACATTGTCAGTGTTCGGCTTCTTCGAGGCAGTCGGCCTTGAGCCAGACGAGGTCGTGGGACCGCTGCCTGGATATTATCAGATCCAAAGCGGGATCGGCCGTACGGACGACTTATCGGCGAAGCTCGGGGACGTGGCCGCTCTGACGCGAGGTCTGTGGAACGACCAAGCTTTCTCAGACCGCATCCACGGCGCATTGAACGAAGCCATGACCAATGTGCTGATGCACGCGTATGATCCCGTCCTGCTTGAGCAGGCCGATGCCTGCGAGTCCGGTCGATGGTGGGTGGCGGGTATGGCATCGCGAGAACGAGATGACGCTTGGTTCATGGCGCTCGATCTGGGAGTGGGGATGCCGGTCAGCGCTCCGGCGAAGAACAAGGACCTTCGGGCTTACCTGACGAAGCCGATCCAGCGCACAGACGCTTCGATCATCTGGCATCTTGTGACTGGAGAAGGGCGCAGCCGTACCGGTCTGCCGCAGCACGGCAAGGGCATACCGACGATGGTCTCTCTCATCAGGGATCGCGTTGACGTCGGAACGCTTTGGATCGTGTCGGGCTTAGGTTTATATCTGCTGGACAAAAATTCGGCTCGATCAGGGCTCAAAAACATAGAAATATCTAGAACGCTAAAGGCAAGGTCTGCAGGAACGTTGATACTTTGGAAAGTTGGGCGCCCGATAATGATTCAGGCAAAAGGGAGCTGAGATGGACGTGGAGGTAGATGTTGCCCGCGACTTCAGTGAATTCCCGTTCGGCCGGTATCCAGAGCATGGCCCGTTCAACGGCACGCGTTTTCGCGAAGAAAAGCTGATCCCGCCACTGACGCGCGGCGTTCGCGTCGTTGTCGACTTATCGGGCGCGCGCGGATTGGCCGCATCTTTCTTGGAGGAAGCGTTCGGCGGACTGGTGCGGCAGGGGCTGACCGTTGCTGCGCTTGAGGAGCAGCTGGTGGTCAAGTCGGCTATCGACCCGAGCCTTGCAGACGAGGTTTGGTTCTATATCGGCGATGCAGCGAAGGCCATCTCCAACTGAGCGAAGATGCACCTCTCTGGGGCGAGGCGGTCAAAGCGCTTTTCTTCGGGTCAGCGGGCTTCGGCCTGAAATGGCTTTTAGGCCGCTTTTCTGGCCGTGCGCATGACATCCGTGTTTGCCTGCTGCGCCTTGACATCATGGGCCGCGACGCAGACGTCGCCATGCGCGGCGCGCAGCGCAATGCGGCCGACCCGGGGCGGGCCTACCAGGTCTTCGCCGAACGGCCCAACCTGATCCGCGATTTACGGCTCTGTCTCGGGCATAGGCCGCGTTTCGGGGCGATAGAGGCGGCGTTCAGCGAGTTCGCGATGACGCTCCGATGGGCCGATCCCCACTACGGTCGAGTTCCGAGTGATCTCGACATCCAGCAGATGCGGGACCGCGAGGCGGAACTCCATCGTGTCATCCGAAGCGTGGCTTCTGGGGATATGTCGTGGAAGTTGTCCGGCCATGAGCGCGCAAAATAATGCAGTGCCCAAGCGCCCGCCGGGGTCGGCGATCTTGCCGGTCACTGAGCGATCTAGGCGACGGCGCTCCATAGAGTGATTTGCAAAGGTGAAGCTTGGGAGCTCGAACTGGCTGTGATGCTCTGCCCTAGAGTGAATGGCCGCTCCTAGCGCACTAGCGACCTTCGCAGGCGTTTCTGATAAGCGTGATCCCAGACTTGAATCGGGCCTTAAGGGCTTATCGAGATGGACAAGGCGTTTTCAGCTTCCTCTACTGAGAAATCTGATATCCCCGACCGGCTGCTCAAGACGTCTTCTTCAGCTTGCCGCGTACGAACAACCCTGAAACGCTCTGAACAGCCCTGAGAAGCAAAATTCAGGCGCAAAGCCGTTGGCGGGCGTGTTGGTGGGTTAGCCCCAACCTCTACCAAAAAACCTTTTAAAAACAATGCGCGTGGCGGACAGAGAGGGATTCGAACCCTCGGTAGGCTTTCACCTACACACGCTTTCCAAGCGTGCGCGATCGACCA